>JAABTG010000066.1 GCA_011389995.1 Thiotrichales bacterium | reverse complement strand
GGCAGCGTGCAGTACGCCGAGAACCCGCCCAAGAAGTACCAGGACATCTACCCCTTCGACTTCGAATCCAGCGACTGGCAGGGCCTGTGGCTGGAGCTCGCCGAAGTGTTCCGCTTCTGGATAGGTCAGGGCGTCAAGGTGTTCCGGGTGGACAACCCCCACACCAAGGCCTTCCCGTTCTGGGAATGGGTCATCGGCGAGATCAAACGCGACCACCCGGAGGTGATCTTCCTGGCCGAGGCCTTCACCCGGCCGCGGGTGCTCCACGGCCTGGCCAAGGTGGGTTTCACCCAGTCCTACAACTACTTCCCGTGGCGCAATACCCGCCAGGAGATCACCACCTACCTCACCGAGTTGACCCAGGGCCCGGGGCGCGAGTACCTGCGTCCCAACCTGTGGCCCAACACCCCGGACATCCTGCCCGAGTACCTGCAGTTCGGCGGCCGCCCGGCCTTCATGATCCGGGTCACCCTGGCCGCCACCCTGGGGGCCTCCTACGGCATCTACGGCCCCGCCTTCGAGCTCATCGAGAACACCCCCCGCGACCCCGGCGGTGAGGAGTACCGCGACTCGGAGAAGTACCAGATCCGTGACTGGGACCTCCAGCGTCACGACAGCCTCAGGGACTACATCGCCCGCCTCAACCGCATCCGCCGGGAGAACCCCGCCCTGCAGCAGGACCGGAGCCTCGCCTTCCATCCCACCGACAACGACCAGCTGCTCGCCTACAGCAAGCATACCGAGGACGGCGCCGACGTCATCCTGGTGGTGGTGAGCCTCGACCCGGTGCACCCCCAGTCGGGCCACGTGGAGTTGCCCCTGGAGGCCTTCGGGCTGGAGCCGGACCGTCCCTACCAGGTCCACGACCTGCTGGCCGACGGCCGCCACCTGTGGCACGGCGCCAGGAACTACGTGGCCCTGGACCCCCAGGCCGGGGCCGCCCACGTGTTCCGCCTGCGCCGCCGGGTCCGCAGCGAGCAGGACTTCGACTACTACCTGTGAGGAGCATGAATGACCGACCCGGAGACCGGCTTCCACGACGCCCCCTTGTGGTACAAGGACGCCATCATCTACCAGCTGCACGTCAAGGCCTACCAGGACAGCAACGACGACGGCCTGGGTGACTTCCGCGGTCTCACCTCGCGCCTCGACTACATCCAGGACCTCGGCGTCAACACCCTGTGGCTGCTGCCCTTCTATCCCTCGCCCATGCGCGACGACGGCTACGACATCGCCGACTACCGCGACATCCACCCGCCCTACGGCAGCCGCCGCGACTTCCGCACCTTCGTCCGCGAGGCCCACCGCCGGGGCTTGAGGGTGATCACCGAGCTGGTGATCAACCACACCTCGGACCAGCACCCCTGGTTCCAGGCCGCCCGCCGGGCCCGCAAGGGCTCGAAGAAGCGCGACTTCTACGTGTGGAGCGAGACGGCGACCAGGTTCCCCGAGACCCGCATCATCTTCACCGACTCCGAGACCTCCAACTGGACCTGGGACGACGACGCCGGGGCCTATTTCTGGCACCGCTTCTTCCACCATCAGCCCGACCTCAACCACAACAACCCCGAGGTGGTGAAGGCGGTGATCCGGGTGATGCGCTTCTGGCTCGACCTCGGCGTGGACGGCCTGCGCCTCGACGCCATTCCCTATCTCTGCGTGCGCGAGGGCACCACCAACGAGAACCTGCCCGAGACCCACGAGGTGCTGAAACAGATGCGCCGGGTGGTGGACGAGCACTACGAAAACCGCATGTTCCTGGCCGAGGCCAACCAGTGGCCGGAGGACGCCCAGGAATACTTCGGCGACGGCGACGAGTGCCACGTCGCCTATCACTTCCCCCTGATGCCGCGCATGTACATGGCGGTGGCCCAGGAGGACCGCCACCCCATCATCGAGATCATGGCCCAGACCCCGGACATCCCCGCGTCCTGCCAGTGGGCCATCTTCCTGCGCAACCACGACGAGCTGACCCTGGAGATGGTCACCGACCGCGAGCGCGACTACATGTACCAGCGCTACGCCGCCGACCCGCGCATGCGGGTCAACGTGGGTATCCGCCGCCGCCTGGCGCCGCTGATGGACAACGACCCGGACAAGATCAAGCTCATGGACAGCCTGCTCATGTCCATGCCGGGCTCGCCCATCATCTACTACGGCGACGAGATCGGCATGGGCGACAACTTCTTCCTCGGCGACCGCAACGGCGTGCGCACCCCCATGCAGTGGAGCCCGGACCGCAACGGCGGTTTCTCCCGCGCCGACCCCCAGTTCCTCTACCTGCCCCCCATCATGGACCCGGTATACGGCTACGAGGCGGTGAACGTGGAGGCCCAGGCCCGCGAGCCGGCCTCGCTGCTCAACTGGATGAAGCGCCTGGTGGCGGTGCGCAAGGCCCACCCCGTATTCGGCCGCGGCACCCTGTCGTTCCTGCACCCCGGCAATCGCAAGATCCTGGCCTACGTGCGCGAGCACGAGGACGAGTCGGTGCTGTGCGTGGCCAACCTGGCGCGCTCCGCCCAGCCGGTGGAGCTCGACCTCGCGCGCTTCCGCGGCCGGGTGCCGGTGGAGATGCTGGGACGCACCGCCTTCCCCCCCATCGGCGACCTGCCCTACCTCCTGACACTGCCGGGCCACGGCTTCTACTGGTTCCTGCTGGCCAGAGAGGCCGAGGCCCCGGCCTGGCACGAGGAGATGCTGCCCCCCCTGGAGCTGCCGGTGCTGGTGCTCGGTGATGCCTGGCGCAGCTTCGCCGCCGGTGCGAAAGGCGCCGACAAGATCCACCAGCAGCTGGAGCGCGACGTGCTCCCCGCCTTCCTCGCCGGCCAGCGCTGGTTCGCCGCCAAGGGCCGGGACCTGGAGCGAGTGGAGCTGGCGGCCATGGAGCCGTGGGAGGGCGGCGGCGAGCACTTCCTGCTGGCCTGGGTCCGCGCCCACCTGGATGGCGGCGAGGTGCACACCTACCTGTTGCCCCTGGCCCTGGCCTGGGGCGAGGTGGACGACGAGGCCATCCGGCCCCTGATGACCAGCGCCCTGGCCCGGGTGCGCCAGCAGGCGCACATGGGGATCCTCTACGACGCGGTGGCCGCCGAGGCCTTCCCGCGGGCCCTGGTGGACGCCATGGCGAGGGCCGCAGAGGTGCCCTTAGGGGACGGGCGGCTGGTCTTCCACGCCACCGCCGCCTATCGCAAGCTGGTGGGCGAGGCCCCGCCCCACGGGCTGCGGCGGCCACGGGTGGAGGGCACCAACACCACCGTCAGCCTCGGCGAGCGGCTGTTCCTCAAGCTCTACCGGCAGGTCCAGGAAGGCATCAATCCGGAGCTGGAGATGGGGCGCCACCTCACCGAGGCCGCACCCTATCCCAACATCTCCCCGGTGGCCGGGGCCATGGAGTATCGCGGCCCCGACGACACCCCGGTCACCCTGGCCCTGCTCCAGGGCTTCGTGCCCAACCAGGGCGACGGCTGGAGCTATACCCTGGACTACCTCTACCGCTTCTGCGACGACTGCCTGACGCGGCCCGAGGACCTGCCCGCCGACCCCGCCGAGTGCCACGCCGACTACCACTGGCTGATGACGGTGCTGGGACGGCGCAGTGGCGAGCTCCACGCCGCCCTGGCCCTGCCCGGCGACGACCCCGCCTTCAGCCCCGAGCCCATTCGCCGCGAGGACCTGGATGCCTGGGGCGAACAGGTGCGCCAGGACGTCCATGCCAGCCTCGACAAGCTGGCCGCGCGCCAGGGCGACGTGCCGCCGGACCAGGCCGAGGCGGTGGAACGCCTGCTGGCGGCCCGCGACGAGCTGGCCGCACGGGTGACGACCGCCACCCCGCGCGACGTCGAGGCGGTGCGCACCCGCTACCATGGCGACTACCACCTGGGCCAGGTGCTCATCACCGAGAACGACTTCGTGATCATCGACTTCGAGGGCGAGCCGGCGCGCCCGCTGCCGGAACGCCGCGCCAAACACTCGCCCCTGCGGGACGTGGCCGGCATGCTGCGCTCGTTCAACTACGCCCGCGCCGCGGCCCTGCGGGAGGTCACCGCCGAGCGCCCCACCGATCGCGATCGCCTCGCTCCCTGGCTGGCGGACTGGGAGGCGGTGGCGGTGGCGGCCTTCCTCGCCGGCTACCGCGAGGGCGTGGCCGGCAGCGCGGCCTGGGCCGGGGAGGACGCCGGCCCCCTGATGGAGCTGTTCGTGATGGAGAAGGCCCTCTACGAGCTGCGCTACGAGCTCGACCACCGGGTGGACTGGCTGCCTATCCCGGTGGCCGGGCTGCTGGGCATCCTCGACGACCCCGGCCGCTACGGCCACGGGACCTTGTCTTGAAGCGCCGCCACCTCATGCCCTTCGGGGCCGAAATACAGGACGACGGCAGCGTGCGCTTCGCCCTGTGGGCCCCGGGCGCCCGGCAGGTGGAGCTGGCCCTGCAGGAGAGCGTGACCGAGACCTTTCTGCCCCTCACCGCCCAGCCCGACGGCTGGTTCCTGCTGGCCACGGATCGGGCCGGCCCCGGCAGCCGCTACCGCTTTCGCATCGACGGCGACCTCAAGGTGCCGGACCCCGCCTCGCGGTACCAGCCGGCCGACGTGCACGGTCCCAGCGAGGTGGTAAAGCCCCATGCCTTCGAGTGGCGGGACGGCGACTGGCGGGGACGGCCCTGGGAAGAGACGGTGGTCTACGAGCTCCACGTGGGCGCCTTCACCGCGGCGGGCGACTTCGCCGCGGTGGCCGAGCGCCTCGACCACCTGGTGGACCTCGGCGTCACCGCCATGGAGCTGATGCCGGTGGCGGCATTTCCCGGCGCCCGCAACTGGGGCTACGACGGCGTACTGCCCTTCGCCCCCGATGCCAGCTACGGCCGCCCGGAAGACCTCAAGATGCTCGTCCAGGAGGCCCATGCCCGCGGCCTGATGGTGTTCCTCGACGTGGTCTACAACCATTTCGGACCCGAGGGCAACTACCTCCACGCCTACGCCCCGGACTTCTTCACCGAACGCCACCACACCCCGTGGGGGGCGGCCATCAACTTCGACGGCCCGGGCAGCGCCACCGTGCGCGAGTACTTCGTCCACAACGCCCTCTACTGGCTGGAGGAGTACCACCTGGACGGCCTGCGCCTGGACGCCGTGCACGCCATCCTGGACGACTCCGCCCCGGACATCCTCGAGGAACTGGCGGCGGCGGTGGCCGCCGGGCCGGCCCGCCGGCGCCATGTGCATCTGATCCTGGAGAATGACGACAACGCGGCCCGCTACCTGGAGCGCGATGCCGCGGGCGCACCCCGCCATTACGTGGCCCAATGGAACGACGACATCCACCACGCCCTCCACACCCTGGTGACCGGCGAGACCGACGGCTATTATGCCGACTACGCCGACCGTCCCGTATGGTACCTGGGCCGCTGCCTGGCGGAGGGCTTCGGTTACCAGGGCGAACCTTCGCCGTTTCGCGACGGCGCCCGCCGCGGCGCCGACAGCCGCCACCTGCCGCCCACGGCCTTCGTGTCCTTTCTGCAGAACCACGACCAGGTGGGCAACCGCGCCCTGGGAGAGCGCATGGCCGAGCTGGCGGAACCCGATGCCCTCCAGGCGGCCCTGGCGGTGATGTTGCTGGCCCCCTCCCCTCCCCTGTTGTTCATGGGCGACGAGTTCTGCGCTCCTTCTCCGTTCCAGTTCTTCTGCGACTTCGGCGCCGACCTCGCCGCCGACGTCACCGCCGGGCGGCGCCGGGAATTCGCCCGCTTCGAGCGCTTCGCCGACCCCGCCGCCCAGGAGGCCATCCCCGACCCCAATGACCCGGCCACCTTCGAGGGCAGCCGCCTGGACTGGACGACCCTGGCTCAGGACACCCACCGCCACTGGCTGGAGTTCTATCGCGGCCTGCTGGCCCTGCGCCGTGAGCACGTCGTACCCCTGCTGCCGGATCTGGTTCCCGGCACGGCAGGTTTCGGCCAGCCCGGACCCCGGGCATTGTGGGTGACCTGGCGGCTGGCGGGCGGCGGGCACCTCGGGGTGGCGGCCAACCTCGGCCCGGACCCCCTGCCGGCCGACGCCGTGGTACCGGCCCAAGGCGACGTGCTGTACGCCCATCCGGCCCAGGCCGCCGACCCCCAGACGGTATGGCCACCGTGGTCGGTGGTGTGGCGGCTGCGCAAGGGCGTGCCATGACCACGGGCACGACCCTGGACCGGCTGTGCGCCCACTACCACATCGCCTCCGAATACCAGGACATCTGGGGCCGCCGCCGGGAGGTCTCCCGGGAGACCCGGCGGGCCCTGCTGGCGGGCATGGGGGTGCCCGCCGGGGACGACGCCGCCCTGGAGCAGGCCCTGGCAGCGGCCGAGGCCGCCCGCTGGCGGCGGCTGTTGCCGCCGGTACGGGTGGCCTGGGAGGACGAGGCCCCCCTGACGGTGGTCCTGGGGCTGCCCGCCACACACCTCGAGCAGCGCCATGCCTGGCGGCTGACGGAGGAGAACGGCGCCGTCCATGAGGGCGAGGTGACGCCCGGGGAGTTGCCCCGGAAGGACAGCCGGGAACTGGATGACGGCCCCTGGGAGCAACGCCTGCTGGAACTGCCGGCAGGCCTCCCCCCGGGCTACCACCGCCTCGAGGTGGGGGGGCGGGGACCGACGGACAGCCCGCCCGCGTCCATGTCCCTCATCGTCGCCCCCCGCCACTGCTATCGCCCCTGGCCCCTGAGGGACGACGGCCGGGTGTGGGGCTTGAGCCTCCAGCTCTATGCGGTGCGCTCGACCCGCAACTGGGGCATCGGCGATTTCACCGACCTGATCCGGGTGGTGGAGTTCGCCGCCCAGGCGGGGGCCGGGCTGGTGGGCGTCAGCCCCCTCCACGCCCTCTTCCCCCACGACCCCGAGCACGCCAGCCCCTACAGCCCCTCCAGCCGACTGTTCCTCAACACCCTGTACCTGGATGTGGAGGCGGTGCCCGAATTCAGGGACTGCGAGGAGGCCCGGCACCAGGTGGCCGACGAGGCCTTCCAGGCCCGGCTGCGGGCCCTGCGGGCCGCCGAGATGGTGGATTACGCCGGCGTGGCCGCCCTCAAGGGCGGCGTGCTGGCAACCCTCTACCGCCACTTCCGGCGTCACCATCTGGAAACCGGGAGCCCGCGGGCAGAGGATTTCCGTCGCTACCGGGAGGAACAGGGTACGGCCCTGGTCCGTCACACCCTCCACGAGGCCCTCCAGGGCTGGCTGTACGAGCAGGACCCCGAGGCCTGGGGCTGGCCCGCCTGGCCGGCGCGTTACCGGCACCCCGAAGCGCCGGCGGTGGAGGCCTTCGCCGCCGAACAGGCGGAGCGGGTGGAGTTCTACCAGTACCTGCAGTGGCTGGCCCACGAGCAGTTGCGGGCGGTGGGACAGCGCGCCTACGACCTCGGCCTGGGGGTGGGGCTCTACCAGGACCTGGCGGTGAGCGTGGACGCCGGCGGCGCCGAGGCATGGGCGGACCAGGACCTCTATGCCGTGGGGGCACGCATCGGCTCGCCGCCCGACGATTTCAACCTCCGGGGCCAGGACTGGGGCCTGCCGCCGTGGAACCCCGAGCGCCTGCAGGAGCGCGCCTACGAGCCCTTCATCACCACCTTGAGGCGCAACATGCAGGATGCCGGCATGCTGCGCATAGACCATGTGATGGCCCTCATGCGCCTCTACTGGGTGCCGCCGGGCCACTCGCCCCTGGAGGGCGGCTACGTGGGCTACCCCTTCGAGGACCTGCTCGGGATCCTGGCCCTCGAGAGCCGGCGCAACCAGTGCCTGGTGGTGGGCGAGGACCTCGGCACCGTGCCCGATGAAGTGCGGGCGGCCCTCCCCGCCATGGGGGTGCTGTCCTACCGCCTGCTGTACTTCGAGAAGGACGCCAAGGGTGCCTTCAAGGCACCGCCGGAGTTCGAGACCGAGACCCTGGTGGCCGTCAGCACCCACGACCTGCCCACCCTGGCCGGCTACTGGCAGGGCCGCGACCTGGAGCTGCGGGATCGCCTCCATCTGTTCCCCGGCCCCGAGCAGCGGGAGCGCCAGATGATCGGCCGGGCGGAGGACCGGGCACGGCTGCTGATGGCCCTGGAGCGGGAGGATCTGCTGCCCGCAGGCACGGGCGTGCAGCCCGTGGGCCAGCCCGACATGACACCCGGCCTCATGGAGGCCGTCCACCGCTATCTGGCCCGCACCCCGGCCCGGGTGATGGTGGTGCGCATGGAGGACGTGCTGGGCCAGCACGACCAGGTGAACCTCCCCGGCACCCATGGCGAGCACCCCAACTGGCGGCGCAAGCTCGCTCTCGACCTGGAGTGCTGGGACGAGGAGGCACGGATACTGGCCCTGGTGAGCGCCCTGCGGGCCGAGCGGGGGCGGGCGGTGCAGCGGCCCGCCCAACCCCTGGTGCCCCATCCGGCCATCACCCGCACCATGGTGCCCCGGGGCACCTATCGGCTGCAGTTCCATCGTGACTTCACCTTCGCCGATGGCGAAGCCCTGGTGCCCTACCTCGATGCCCTGGGGGTCAGCCACTGCTACGCCTCGCCGTGCCTCCAGGCCCGCCCCGGCAGCACCCACGGCTATGACATCATCGACCACACCACGGTCAACACCGAGCTCGGCGGCGACGACGGCTTCGCCCGTTTCGCCGACGCCCTGGTGGAGCGGGGCATGGGCCAGGTGATGGATATGGTGCCTAACCACATGGGGGTGATGGGGGGCGACAACGGCTGGTGGCTGGACGTGCTGGAGAACGGGCGGGCCTCGCCCTGGGCCGCCTTCTTCGACATCGACTGGTCGCCCCTGAAAGAGGGCCTGCGGGACAAGGTGCTGTTGCCGGTGCTCGGCGACCGCTACGGCGCCGTCCTGGAGAACGGCGAGCTGACCCTGTCCTTCGACGGCGGCGGCGGCAGTTTCTGCGTCCGCTATTACGAGCACGTGTTCCCCGTCGACCCCGCCGAGTACCCGCGCATCCTGGCCCACGAGGGTCACCGCCTGGAGGAGCGCCTGGGGGCCGGCGACCCCCGGCTGCGGGAGTTCCAGAGCCTGGTGACGGCCTTCGGCAACCTGCCGCCGCGGAGCGCCGACGACTCGGCGGCGATGACCGAACGCAGGCGGGACAAGGAGCTCCACAAGGCGACCCTGGCGCGGCTGGCCGGGGACGCCGACATCGCCCGCTATCTGGAGGAAAACCTCGAGGCCTTCAACGACCCCGGTCGCCCCGATGTGCTCCACCAGCTGCTGGAGCACCAGGCCTGGCGGCTGGCCTGGTGGCGGGTGGCCACCGACGAGATCAACTACCGGCGCTTCTTCGACATCAACGAGCTGGCCGGTTTGCGCATGGAGCGCCCGGAGGTGTTCGAGGCCACCCACGGCCGCATCATGGCCCTCATCGGCGAAGGCCGCGTGCACGGCCTGCGCATCGACCACCCCGATGGCCTCTACGATCCGGTGGCCTACTTCGAACGCCTGCAGGAGCGGGTGTCGGCACCCGTGCCGGCCGCCGGCGACCCGGCGTCGGACGGCGAGGCCGAGGTGCCGGCACGCCCCCTGTACCTGCTGGTGGAGAAGATCCTGGCGGGCCACGAACGGCTGCGCGGCGACTGGGCGGTCCATGGCACCACCGGCTACGACTTCACCAACCTGGTCAACGGCGTGTTCGTGGACGCCGCCGCCGAGGACCCCATGGACCGCACCTACCACGAGTTCATGGACCGGCGGGGCAGCCTGGACGAGATGATCTACCAGACCAAGCAGCTGATCATGCGCACCTCCCTGGCCAGCGAGCTCAACGTGCTCTCCCAGCAACTCTCGCGCATCGCCGAGCTGGAACGCCACACCCGCGACTACACCCTCATCAGCCTGCATCAGGCCCTGTCCGGCATCGTCGCCTGTTTCCCCGTGTACCGCACGTATGTGCGCCCCGGCGTGGTGGCCGAGGAGGACCGGCGCTACGTGGACTGGGCGGTCAACGTGGCCAAGAAGCGCAGCACGGCCGCCGACACCTCGGTGTTCGACTTCGTGCGCGACGTACTGCTCACCGACATCGCCGAGGGCCGGGGCGACGACTACCGGCGCCGCGTCACCACCTTCGCCATGCGCTTCCAGCAGTACACCGGCCCGGTGATGGCCAAGGGCCTGGAGGACACCGCGTTCTACCGCTACCATCGCCTGGTGTCCCTCAACGAGGTAGGTGGCGAGCCGGGCCGCTTCGGCACCTCGGTGGCCGCCTTTCACCACCAGAACCAGGAACGTGCCCGCCTTTGGCCCCACGCCATGCTGGCCACGGCCACCCACGACAGCAAGCGCGGCGAGGATGTGCGGGCACGCATCGACGTGCTGTCGGAGGTGCCCGACGAGTGGCGCACCCGGGTTGGTCGCTGGAGTCGCCTGAACCGCGACCGCAAACGCGAGGTGGACGGCAGGCCGGCACCCTCGGCCAACGACGAGTACCTGCTCTACCAGACCCTGGTGGGCACCTGGCCCCTTACCCCCCCCGACGAGACGCAGCTGTCCGAACTGCGCGAACGCGTCCGCGGCTACATGGACAAGGCCATCAAGGAGGCCAAGGTGCACACCTCGTGGGTCAACGCCGACGAGGACTACGAGGCCGCCACCGCGGCCTTCGTGGACGCGCTGCTGTCGGACCCCGAGCGCAACGCCTTCCTGGCGGACTTCGGCGCCTTCCTGGAGACCCTCGGCCGCTCCGGTCTGGTCAACGGCCTCGCCCAGGCCCTGCTCAAACTCACGGCCCCCGGCGTGCCGGACATCTATCAGGGCACCGAGTTGTGGGACTTGAGCCTGGTGGATCCCGACAACCGCCGCCCCGTGGATTACCCGCTCCGCAATCGGCAGCTCGAGGCGCTCCAGGGCCTGGCGGGCGAGGCCGGGGCCGACCTTGCCGGTCTGGCCGGCCGCCTGGTGGCGGACCTCGAGGATGGCCGCGCCAAGCTCTACCTCACGTGGCGCGCCCTGGAACTGCGCCGTGACCGGCCCGCCCTGTTCCGCGACGGCGATTACGAGCCCCTGGCGGTGGCCGGCCGGCACGCCGACCACCTGTGCGCCTTCGCCCGCCACCACCAGGGGGCACGGGCAGTGACGGTGGTGCCGCGCCTGGTACACCGCCTGGCGGGCGGCGCCGTACCCCTGGGCGCCGCGGCGTGGGAGGACACCCGCGTGGCGGTACCCGCGGGCACCTGGGACGACCGCCTCAGCGGCCGGCGGCTGACCGCCGGGAGTGCCGATGGCAGGTTGTGGCTGGCGGCGGCCGAGCTCTTCGAGCACTTCCCGGTGGCCCTGCTGGCGAGAGACGGGGACGCGCCGTGACCGAGGCTACGCGGTCGCCATCGGAGGCCCGCCCCGATGCGGCCGTCACCAAGGCCCTCGGCCTGCTGGGCAAGCGCCGCCTGGCCCTGGCCATCCACGACAGCTGCTTCCCGGCCGCCCCCGGCGCCGACATAGGGCGCGGCAGCCCCTACGGCCAGGCCGCCCGGGAGTTCCTCGCCTTCGCCCGCCGTCTCGGCTTCGATACCGTGCAGTTCGGACCCCAGGGCCAGACGGGCCGCGACGACCCCTCGCCGTATCTCGGCACCCTATTCTCCAGGAACGTGCTGAACCTGGACCTGGCGAGCCTGGCGGCGGCGCCCGGCAGCGGCGAACTGGCGGGGCTCCTGGAACCGGGGGAGCTGGCGGAGCTGGTGGCCGGCTGCCCGGGTGGCGACGGCATGCGCACCGAGCACGCCTATGCCTACGACGCCAGCCACCGGGCATTGGCGGCCATGCACCGGGACCTCGCGGCGCGCCGCCGGCGCGGTGACGCCGCCGCTATCGAGCTGACCGGGGCGGTGGCGGACTTCAGTGCACGCCAGGACCACTGGCTGGAGGCCGACGCCCTCTACCATGCCCTGGCGACCCACCACGGCGGGCGCCATCATCGCCGCTGGACGGCTGGCCCGGCGGGCTGCCCGGACCGCGACCTCTATGACCCGGGGGCCGCGGCCCCCGAGGTCTGCCGGGCGCGCCGCGTGGAGCTGGCCGCCACCCACCACGAGGCCATGGCACGCTACCGCCTGGGCCAGTATCTCCTGCAGCGCCAGCACACCATCCAGAAGGCCGCCCTCCACGCCCTCGGCCTGCGCCTCTATGGCGACCTCCAGGTGGGCATGTCGGCTTGCGACCAATGGAGTCGCGGCGGCTGCTACCTGCCGGATTATCTGCTGGGGGCACCCCCCAGCCGCACCAATCCCGCCGGCCAGCCCTGGGGTTACGGCGTGCTCGACCCCCGCCAGTACCTGGCGGCAGGGGGCGGCGCCGGGCCGGTGTTGCGCCTCCTGCTGGCCCGCCTGGAGAGGATGCTGGAGGACTTCGACGGCCTGCGCATCGACCATCCCCACGGCCTGGTGTGTCCCTGGGTATACCGGGCGGACGACCCGGATCCCTACCACGCGGTCCAGAACGGCGCGCGACTGTTCTCTGCGCCGGACCTGCCGGACCACCCGGCGCTGGCCCCCTATGCCATCCCGCGTCCCCAACAGTTGAATCGCAGCGTGGCCCGCCACGCCGATGACTGGGTGGCCCACCTCGATCCGGACCAGGTGGCCCGCTACGGCCTGTTGCTGGATGCCCTGGTGGGGAAGGTGCGGGAGCGGGGCGGGTCCAGCGAGGACGTGCTGTGCGAGGTGCTCAGCACCCTGCCCCGGCCCCTGGCCCGGGTCATCGAGCGCCAGGGCCTCGGCCGTTTCCGGGTCACCCAGAAGGCCGACGTCGACGACCCGGCAGACCCCTACCGCGGCGACAACGCCCGTCCCGAGGACTGGATCATGGCCGGCAACCACGATACCCCGCCCCTGTGGCAGGTGGCGCGCCGCTGGCAGCAGGAGGGAGAGGCCGGCCGCCAGGCCGACTACCTGGCCGCGCGGCTGGTGCCCCGGGAGGAACGGGCCGACTTCGCCGCCGCCCTGGCCCGCGACCACCGCAAGCTGGTCCACGCCAAGCTGGCCGCCGCCTTCGTCAGCCCGGCCGCCCAGGTGATGGTGTTCTTCCCCGATCTGCTGGGCCTGGAGGCCAGCTACAACCGCGCCGGCGAGGTCCACCCGGACAACTGGACCGTGCGGGTGGCGGCGGACTACGACACCGCCTACCAGCGCGCGGTGACCCGCGGCGAGGCCCTGAACCTGCCCGTGGTGCTGGCCCTGGCCCTGCGTGGCCGCAGCCCGGCCCTCGCCACCCTCCACCGCGACCTCCTGGAGCGCCTGTGGCGCCAGGCCCGCTGGTGGGACGAGGGCTGAAGGCCGGGGCCTTGCTGCCTGGCTCACTTCGCCAGGGCTGCCGCCTTGTCCTTAATGACGCATAAAACCGCCATGGTCAGCTCGGCGCGCAGCCTTTCGAGACAGGGGAGGATATCCTGCTTGCGCTGGGTATCCAGAGAGGCCTGGGTTTCGTCCATCAGCACCAGCGCGAAACGGGTCAGCAGGGCACGCGCGATGGCCTCACAACGACGTTGCCCGCCCGACAGGCGATGGGACGCCGGCCCATGAAGCGGGCCCTTAAATGCCGTTGGCCCGAAGTTACGGAAACGCCGGTGGCGACTATGGATCACCGATCCATTGGCCATTCCACTGTCACCTGAGTTTAATGTCTTCCCTCTATGGTGATGTTTTTACTGAACATCGGCAGATGAAGGACAAGCTCCGCCCTCTCCTCCCGGCCATCGGCTTTCTGGCCATATTTCTGGTCCTCGACCTCGGTTACCTGTGGGCCAGGGACAACGGCTTCAAACCCCTGCTCATCGACACCCTCACGGTAGGGCCCAGTGCCGGGCTGCTCAGCCTGCTCATGGGTACACCAGTGACCGCCCAGGGCCACCTGCTGGTGGCCGAGGGCGCCCGTATCTCGGTGCTTAACGGCTGCGACGGCATCGAGGCCATGCTGATGCTGGTGGCCGCCATCCTGGTGGCGAGGGGCGCCTGGCTCGTCAAGTTGACGGGCGTCTTTTTCGGCGTGCTGCTGCTGTGGGGGCTCAACCAGCTGCGCATCGCCACCCTGTTCGCCAGTTACCTCCACGCACCCCAGTGGTTCGAGTCCATCCACGGCTTGGTGGGCCCCGTGGTGATGGTCGCCGCAGCGGCGCTGTTCTTCCTGTGGTGGTCGCGGCGCCCCCAGGGCTTGGGGGATGGGGCCCGGACCTGAGCATTCGGCGATCAACCCCGCCGCTGCGCGCCGCCGCCCGTCCCGGACGCCAGAGACAGGCGCTGCCGGCCCCGGTCTGAAGCCCACTTCCGTCCCTTCCCCTGGTCTCGGCCCTGCGGCCAGGGTCGGGAGCGGCGCCGCGGGGCGCCCGCCGGCAACACACATGACCTGGAGGCCCCCATCTCTTGAACCCCCTTGCCACGCCCCGAAACCCCGGTACCGGATGGCGCCGAGCCGCCCTCAGAGGGCTGGCCACCCTGGCCCTGCTGGTACTTACCACGCGCTACTGGGGCACCGCCTACATCGAACTGCTGCTTCCCCTCTACCAAGAGGTCCTGGAAATGCTGCCCCACGGCTGGCAATCCGTCACCACGAGGCTCGTGATGGACGGCACGGAGAGGATGGTCCAGGCCCGATTCCTCACCCTGAGCGGCTTCGAGTTCAGTGGGGTCCGAATACCAGCGGGTGGCGCGGTAACGGCCTCAACCCTCATGGGCCACGTCCTCCAGCACCCTGTACTCCTGCTGACCCTGTGGGCGACCTGGCCGTTGGCCCGTTGGTGGCACAGGGCGGTGGCACTGGTGCCGGCGCTGGCGGGTCTGCTGGTGGTCGAAGCCGTCGACGTGCCCCTGGTGCTCAACGGTGCCATGCAGGACATTATGCTCGTAAACCTGGCGCCGGAACGTCTGGCCGGTGACCCTTACGTCTGGGCCATGCACGTCATGAATACCGGTGGTCGCCTGGCGTTGACCCTCGCCATGGGGGCCCTGGCCATGCTGTCTGTGACAGCGGGTGGCAGTAGGCCCCTGCGGGAATAGGGAATGGAGACAGGGGACAGGTGAAGTCAGAGTGTGCTTCAATCTGATTTCGATTCAAGATGGCGCTTGACGAACCCCTTTGGCCACCGCCAGGAAAAGCACACACTGCTGGCCTTTTCGCACCCCCTTTTCAGAGGAGTGACAGCGTCGGCCATCCCTGGCCGAGGGAACCCAACACTTTGCCGGAGCGCGCTTGGGGGAGAATGACGAGCCTTGAACGGGCGCGCCAGTCTGTTCGCTCCCAAGGACGTTCCATCAGCTCAGGCGCGGGCGCGTCGAAAGCCCGCCAGCCCCAGCAAGGCGGAGCCGAACAGCCACACGGCGGCGGGGACGGGCACCACCGTGTGCTCGCCAGGAGTCGTCCTGTCCAGGATCAGCGCGAGCTCGGTGGCGTCATCACCGGTCTCCAGGCTGTTGGCACCGCCGAAGAACCACTGGGAGGGATCAAACACCGCCGACGGGTTGAACACGTCACTGTTGCGGAAGGCATAGCCATCGGTGTACTCCCAGTCTTGGCCGGAACCGTCGGTACCGATGATACCGAAGACGTCCACGAGGGTGGCATCGGAACCATCATCCGTCGCCGCGCCGTGAAACAGCGCGATGGCATCATCACCGTTCACGAATGCACCGAGATCGAAATTGTCCGGGTCGACGCCGTAAGTGTCGTAGAAGGTGCCCACACCCGGGGAATCGCCATTCTCGTAGCTGATGACGTAGGAGCCGCCGGCGGCCAGCATGCCGCTCAGGACCGTCGAGGCCCCGCCGCCCAGGGTGGTGCCGCCATTGTTGAAGTTGCCGATGCTATAGAGTGAAAGGTCGACCGAGGAGCTACCGGTATTGGTGAGCTCCACGTACTTCGGCAGGCCACCCGGAAGCGTGGCATCCACGATCTCGGAAATGATGAGGGTCGGGCCTGGGGTTTGGATGGTATCCGTTTGGTTAACGACCGATGCTTGGGCGTTACCGGCAGCAACGGCGAGAGCAGCGGTCAGAAGCGTCTTTTTAAACATCGGTCGTTTCTCCGGTTCGAGTCTTTACAAGGATGAATTCTTTGATTGACGCCCCGGCGTCAAGCCGTCCTGCGGCGCCAACCCAGCAGGCCCAACAGCCCTGAGCCGAGAAGCCAGATCGCTGGGGGCAAGGGCACCGGCGCCGGGGTGTATTCGATGGTCAGTAGCGGCTCGCCGTTGGGATTGCCGATACCGCCGTAGGTGGCGGCGACGCCAGAGTCGTTGAACTCGGCAAACACCAGGGTGATGATGCTGTCGTCATCGGCGAAAGACTGGAGGCCCTGGGAGAGGTTGAAGCTCTCCTGAGCACCGTTGGCCGTTTCTTCGAAAAAGTCGCCGCCGAGGAATACCGTGTCGGTGAAATCGTTGGCGAAAGGGGCGTTGCCATTGACGAAGTAAGCAGCCTCGGCTGTGCCATCGTCATTTATGGAGACGTCCACACCATCCTGATCGGAGTAGTAGACGGCCACGTTGCCATTGATGGTGAACGACGCGTTGGACTCGAAAAGGTCCAGACCGACGGAGTTGATGGTGGCCCCGGCGAGCAAGGTGCCGAGGTCGAAACGCAGGACACCGTAGTTGGCGAAGTCGCCGTTGTCCGCACCCTCGACATTGAAGAAGAACTGTGAAAGGGCGCCCTCGAACTGGCGCGGGCCGTCCGGGCGCACCGTGGACGCCAGGAACGGATTGACGGAGATACTTTCTGCCATGGCCTGTCCCGAGATCAGGCAGGCAAGGGCAGCGGTGGCGACACATGACTTTTTCATTGGACTTCCCCCCTACGGGTCGTTTTAACGCAGCCCCGCAAAGGGGGCCCGGACGAACATCATGAGTTCTGGAGGCTATCGGGACTTTGTTACGGGCATTTCTTGCCGGCGTGAAATTTTCCTTTCACGTATGACGCTTGCCATACGGATGCGGGGATAGCATTACCCGGATTGCACCGCTGCAGGCAGCCGTCAAGACACGCGGGCGTCCCCGCGCCTCCCCAACCCGAGCCACCCCAGCAATCCCGCCAACAACCACAGGGCCCATGCCGGGAGGGGGATTTCCTCGTCGGGGTCGCTGTCGGGGTCGCCGCCACCGTCGGCGACCTGCGGATTGGTGCCGGCCAGGAACTCCTCCAGGTTAATGGTGCCGTCACCGTCCGAATCCATGTTGGCATCCGAGGGGTCGGCGGGGTTGAGGCCATACCGGATCTCCCAATCGTCATCCATGCCATCGCCGTCGTCGTCGCTGTCGCAGGCGTCGCCCAAGCCGTCCCGGTCGAGGTCCCCCTGGTGGGTATCCGCGACATTGGGGCAGATGTCCACGTCATCGGGGATCCCATCGCCGTCCTGGTCTTCGATGAGCCGGAGGTCGAGCCACACCATACGGTGATCCGAGGAGGCGCAACCTGGGCCGGACGCCGAGCAGTTGCCGGTCAGGCGCACTAGAGGGTCGGTGCTGCGGGGCCAGAAGATGCCGCAGGACAGGCCCGGTTGCGCGCGGTCGCAGGCATCCATGACCACCTCCAGGCCGGCGGTGGAAGGCAGCACGTAATCGGCCCTCAGGCCGAAGTCCGCCGTGGCCGCCAGGCCGGATGTGGCCCCGGCGCCGCCGCTCGAGAGGGGCACGAAGCGGCCATCCACGCGGCGGTTGTTGAGCAACTGCAGGATGGCATCGGCAAAGCTGTCGCCGTTCACCGGGTCGGCGTTCTGGTCGCCCATGATGACGAAACGCCTCCCGGTCCCCAGACAGCCCGGAACTCCGGCATCGTCTATCAGGTAGCAGTCGTCGCCGGTGAGGCTGACGTAGTCCTCCCACAGCCGTATCTCGTCGTGATTCCGGCGGCCGTTACGGTCCTCGCTGCCGTCGAACACCGGCGGCGTCGGGTGGCTCGCCAGCACGTGAATCGTCTCGCCCTCCACAAGGACCGGGATGTCCCAGTGGCTCTTGGAGGAGAGGCGGAAGATGGCCAACTCGTCGGGCTGGTAATAACCTGCTCCAGATGCCACATAAGGCAGTACGGCCGCCGGCATGTCTGCCCACAGGTATTTCCTGAAGGTGCGGATGCCGGCCATGTCGATGGGGTGCTTGGACAGCAGCGCCATAGCGAACGCCCCGGAGTATCTACCGAAGCCGAAGGCATCCTCCGGGTCATCGTTGTTGCCGCCGGCATCGCAGCCCACGGTGGGGTCGTTGAAGTCACAGTCGGCCTCGCCCTCGTCCTCCGGTTGCACGCCGGTGTTGGAGATAGCGACGTAGTGATACGGGTAGTCGATGGGAGGTGCCCCGTTCTGGGACACGGCCAGATACAGGTCTTTGAAACTCTGGATGGCCTGCTCCCCAGCGTCATAGTCGAACTCGTTCAACAGCACCACATCGGGAGCCACCCGCTGGATGATCTCGGCGATTCCCTTGGCCTGGCTGTCGGTGCCGGTGGCCAGATCCGCCACCAGGTCGCCGGCACCGCGATCCGCCAGCAACACGTTGAAAGCGGCGACGCGCAGGGCCCCGGGGGGTGTTAGCGGTACCGCATCCACCACCGGCGCGCCGAACCCGAGTTCGTCCACTGCCCATTGGCGGGCCGTCAGCCCCCCGTCGCGGTAGCGGAAAGCGAGACAGATGTCCTGACCCGCGTAGGTACCGAGGTCCAGAGGCGAGTGCGCGATCCAGCTGGCGGAGGCCTGGCTGAAGCTGTCCTGGAGCACGATCCACTGGGCGGGGTCGATATCGGCGGCGCCGTAGTCCCCCGTCAGGGCGCATCCGGGCAACACCAGCAGTTGCATGTTTTCCGACGCGGGCACCTGGGAGGTTTCGCCGACCCACCGGTAATCGAACTTGAACGCCACGTCGGTCGCCGGGTCGGGAATGGCGAACACGGGTGACACCAGCCAGGCATCGGCCTCGGTGAAGGTGAAAGTGTTGTTGGCGAATGCCGCCGGCCGCCCGTCCACCACCGAAGGCCCCCAGTCGGCGCCCTCGGCCTTGTTGACCGCCTGCCAGGTTCCCAGAGTGCCGCTGTCGAAGGTCTCCGTCGTGAGGCCGCCCGGACTCTGGTCACCACCAACCACCTGGACGTCGTCCACGTCCCACGCCCTGCCGTCCCCGGGGCCGCGTCCATTGGAAGTATAGCGGAAGGCGATATAAACACCGCCGCGCTCGGACTCGGGGACGGCAGCGGCCTCGATTACCACGGGTCCCGACGCACCATCGGTGAAGCCATCGCCGGGTGGCTGGTTGTAGACCAGGTCGGTCCAGGTGGCGGTAGAAGGATCGGTGCCCGGCACGTAGCTCGAGGAATATTTCAGCTCCAGTGCCGGGCCATTGAAATCGTAGGCACTGATGAAGGTCAGGG
The DNA here is from genome assembly GCA_011389995.1 of Thiotrichales bacterium. Classification (GTDB taxonomy): domain Bacteria; phylum Pseudomonadota; class Gammaproteobacteria; order JAABTG01; family JAABTG01; genus JAABTG01. The sequence continues at coordinate 3,726 of JAABTG010000066.1, read as the reverse complement.
TGACCGCTTCCTCGGCCGTCATGTCGATGGCGGGCAGGATCATCCAGTCGTCACATTGCTCTTGCGGATCCGCGGCCGCGTTGTTGAAGCCGTTGATGGTGGCCTCGCCGAAGACCACCCGCCAGTTATCGTCACCCTCCGGGTGGTCGTCGCATGCCAGGTCCACGATGGTGATCCCACCGAAGGTTCCGTCATCGAAGTCGTGGAAGAACAGGCTGTTCCCGCTGCCCTCCTGGCCACTCTGGACCTTCGGCATGACGTCCACGAAAGGCAGGGTCAACGGTCCGTCGCCCTCCAAGGGCCGCCACAGGTCGAGGCCCGCCGGCAGCAGGCCGGGCGACATATCCAGGGCGGCCTGGGACAGCTCTGCCACGTCGGCGTCGACGCCGTTGGGATAGGAGCCCGGCTCGAACCGCACCGTACGTATGTCGAGGGCCGTGGGGCTGACGTGGATCACCTTGAACTGCCAGAACGAATTGCTCACCAGGGTCCAGGACTTGTCGTCATCGATGGGTCGCTTGGGCGCGCCCCAGCTGCCCTCGCCGATGAACACCGTGCCGTGCTCGCCATTGCCGTAATCGGCCTGGGAGAAGCCCTCGTCGCCGCCGGGATCGTGCCTGACGGGATAGGTGTACTTCACCATGTGGGTGTCCGACTCGATGGCCAGATCCACATCGTGCTGATCGAACAGCGGCGCCCACGCGTCGTAGCGCCCCACGCCCTCGGACTTGCTCGAGGTATGGGGCCGCAGCGGCCGGTGGTAGTTGGCCAGCTTCCAGGTCACATCCGGGTGGGCGGCGAGGTCGGCGGCGAGCCAGGCGTTCTGGGTGTCCCAGGCCGCCCCGCTCTGGCCCTGGAAAGCGGCGTAGCCGACACCCGGCTCGAGTTCCGTGTTAAGCGTCCAGATGCGCAACATGTCGCCGCCGAGCCCCAGCGCGTTGTAGGTCCCGAAGGCCGGATTGCCGGCCGGCCCCTCCACGTTGAAGATGTTCTGCACCATGTCCAGCCCGTCGTTCTCGTGGTTGCCGTGGGTGGGGACGATGGGGTACATGCGGCCATCCGAGCTCTGGGTCAGCTGCCACTCGTCGAGCCACACCAGCCATTCCTCGAAGGTGCCGTCGTTCATGAAGTCGCCGCTGAACAACACGAACAGCGGCCGGATCTTTGACACCAGCCGCATGCCCTCGGTGCGGGCTCGGTCGTTGTTGGCGAAGTTGCCGCTGTCGCGGCGCGAGTCGCCGCCGGCCACGAAGCTGATGGCCTTGCCGGTAGCCGGTGCCGTGCGGAACCACATGTAACGCTCTGAGCAACCGTCGGAGTCGCAGATGCGGAATTCGTAGTCGGTGTCCGGCGCGAGCCCGGTTAGCTTCACGAAAGAGTTGTCGAGAGTGTCGGCCACACCGTGGACTGTGTTCTGAAACTGCCGCACCACGAGGCCGGCCTCACTCTGCCACAGGCCCAGGCCGCCCTTCTCCCGGTAACGTACCGCGGTGAAGGCGCCCCCGGTCTGGCGCCAGCCCACGGTCATGGTGGTGGCGGGATCATCGGTCCATACCAGGCGATAGAGGTCGGTGGTGGCGGCGGCCATGCGCGGGCAGATGACCCCGATGAGGCCGGCGAGGAGCAAGGCCTTGGCAGTAATGCGGTGCATGTCTTTCGAACCCGTTTGGCGCCGTGCATCTGGTGCACGGACAGTGGTGGCTGGTGGCCTGCGGCTGCGCCGTTGCGTCGCCGCCATTGCGTCGCAAGTGTCTCCATTGTTCACGGCAGAGCGGGGAAGGAGTTTACCCCGCCCCTCGTCGTTGCTTGATGAAGCTCCGGTGACAATTCCGGGTCCGTTCTCTGAAAGCGATGACGATCGCATTCCCTGGGAATGTAATGTGGGACAGGGATAATTGCCGGCAGCAGGAAAAGGAGTGAAGGGTGAATGGTGAAGAGTGAATGGTGGAAGTCCGGCCCGCGGGCTGGATACGGGCCCACCGGCTCGGCGGGCAGAAGGGTGGACCCACCCACCTTCTGCTTCCACTGGGCGCTGGCCGGGGCGGCGCTGGTATCCCTGGTCACCGGGCTGCGCATCGCCGCCGACCAGCGGCCGGGTCTGCAGGGCGAGGGCGCCTGGCACTGGCTGGCGCGACTGCTGCCCCAGGGGATGGTGTTCCACTGGCACCTGCTGAGCGCCGCGGTGCTTATGGGAGCGCTGGCGGGCTACGGCCTGTTTCTGGCGGCGAGCGGCGAGCACCGGCGCTACCGGATCCGGCGCGCCGGGCGGGCCCTGGCGGGGCTCCGCACCGCGGTGATCATCCACTGGGCCGGACTCGGCCTGCTGGGGGCCACCCTGGCCACCGGCGTCGGCCTGTACTTCGGGGCTTTGCCCGCAGCCGCAGGGGCCCTGCGCGAGACCCACTTCTGGCTGGCCCTGGCGCTCCCGGCCTATATCACCCTGCATCTACTCAGCCACCTCCGGCTCGGTGGCCCGGGACAACTGCTGGCCATGGTGCGGATACGGGCCGGCGGACTCGCCTGGGGCCTCCCCGCCCTGGCCGCCGGTGCCCTCATGGCCGTGGTCGCCGGGCGAGTTGATACCACGTTCAATCCCACACTGCTCATCGCCCACGCCACGGCACCACCCCGGCTGGACGGCAACGCTGGCGACCCGGCCTGGGCCACGGCACCGGCGGTCATCGTCGACACCCACATGGGTTTACAGGAGACGGCCATCCCCGTGACGGTGCGCGCCGTCCACGACAACGAGCGCGCCTGGTGGCTGTTTTCCTGGCCGGACTCCAGCCGCAGCCTCGCTCACCTGCCCGTGTCGAAGACGACGACCGGCTGGCAGGTGCTCCATGACGGCTTTGAACAAGACGATGAGCGCACTCATTATGAAGACAAGCTGGCGGTGATGCTGGCGGCGAGGAACCCTTGGGCGGCCAGGACCTCCATACACCTCGGCAGTAGCCCCCTCAACGGGGCACCGTCGCCCCGCCATGGCCGGGGCTACCACTACACCACCGACGGCGCCCGCCACGACTTGTGGCACTGGAAAGCGGTACGTAGCGACACCCTGTTCCAGGCCGACGACCAGTCCTTCGGGCCGCCCGAACCCGCCCACGCGCTGGCGCCCCGTTACACGGCCGGCTACCGGTCCGATCCCCGTATGAGTGGCGGCTACAAGGCCAACTGGAACTGGTTCCGGGCGCATACCGTCACCCCCAAACGCCTGCCCCTGTCCTCCCGTCACCGCTTTCCTGCGACTACCGATGGCGTCGACGCCGGCCCCCGAGGCACCGTCATGCGCTGGAGCGACGGCTTTCCCTATACATCGAACACCGACCGCATCCCCGCCGGCACCGCTATCCCTGCGGTCCTCACCACTCAACCCATGGAGGGCGACCGCGGGCACGTGGGCGCCCGCGGCCGCTGGGCCGACGGCCGCTGGACCGTGGAGATGTCCCGCGACCTCGATACCGGGTCGCCCTTCGACGTCGCCATCACCGACGACACCCACCTGTGGGTGAGCGTGTTCGACCACTCCCAGACACGCCACACCTACCACCTGCGTCCCCTGCGGTTGCGCCTGGAGCGGCCGTGACGGCCCCACACTTAAGATTTCTCGCGCTCACACTGCTCATCGCTGCCTGCGGTCGGTTGCCGGAGGTGGCCGTCAGAGGCACGGCCCTGGCGAAGCTCGACATCGGGGGCCAGGAGTTACCGCCCCACGGCGGACCG
>JAABTG010000065.1 GCA_011389995.1 Thiotrichales bacterium | reverse complement strand
AGGGAACCGCAATAGATACCGCGGCGCTGGGGCTCGAGCTCCTCGATGATCTCCATGGCCCGGATCTTGGGGGCACCGGTGATGGAGCCCCCCGGGAAACAGGCCCGCAGCAGGGTGGTGGCGTCATGGCCCGGGGCCAGTTCCCCCGTCACGGTGCTCACCAGATGGTGCACCGTGGCATAGCTCTCCACCTCGAACAGGCCGGGTACCCGGACCGAGCCGGGCCGGCACACCCGCCCCACGTCGTTGCGCAGCAGGTCCACGATCATCAAGTTCTCGGCCCGGTCCTTGGCGCTCACCGCCAGCTCCCGGGCGAGGGCCGCGTCCGCCTCCGGACCGCCGCCCCGCGGCCGCGTGCCCTTGATGGGACGACTCTCCACCCGACCGTCCCGCAGGCGCAGAAAACGTTCCGGGGACGAGCTCATGACCTCCCCGTGGGGGGTGGCCATGTAGGCCGCGAAGGGCGCCGGATTGAGGGCCCGCAGGCGGCGGTAGGCGGGCCAGCCATGGCCCCGCGCCGACGCGGCGAAACGCTGGGCCAGGTTCACCTGATAGCAGTCTCCGGCGCGGATGTAATCCTGGATGCGCGTGAAGGCGGTGCCGTACTGCCGGCGCGTCATATTGCTTGTCAGGGGCCCCGTGAGGCGCAAGGCCTGGCGGGCAGCCGCAGGGGCTGGCGCGCTGAACAGGGCGGTGAGCCGGGACCAGTTGGCCGCGGTGCGGGGATCCCGATCCCGGCCCACCAGCCAGCTGCGCCGTTCCTCGTGGTCCACCACCACGGCCCAGTCGTAGAGGCCCACGGCCATGTCGGGGATATGCTCCTCGTCACGGCCGATGGAGGGCAGGTCCTCGATGCGTCGGCCGAGGTCATAGGCGAACCAGCCCAGGGCGCCGCCGGCGAAGGGCAGGCCACCCACCGGCTCCGCGACGGGGCCCAACTGGTGTGCCAGCAGTTGGAAGGGATCTGCCGGGGACAGGGTCACGCCGTCGCCATCCCGGATCTCCGTGACGCCGCCGCGGGTCACCAGGGTGGTGTAGGGGTCGGCCGCCAGCACGTCGTAACGGCCACTGCTGATACGCGGCCGCCCGCTGTCCAGGAACACCGGCCAGGGCTGGTCCACCAGGGCCTCGAACAGGGCGGCGCTGTCCTCCCCGTAAGGGAGTTCGGTCAGGCGGGGCACGGCACCGGTTCCCGGGCCATCAGCACGGCCACCGCCACCGCCGGTGCACAGTCGGCGGCCACCGTGCCGGCACCGCTGTGCTGCGGGAGATCGGCGACATCGATGAAGGGGCGACCGAGGGCCGCCGCCAGATCCCGCACCAGGAAACGGCCGATCCCGGCACCCACCAGGGGCGCATGGGGCGGCAGGCCGGCGGACAGATGGCGGGCACAGGCGCGGTGCAGGCGGTCCAGCTGGCGGCCGGCGAAATAGGCGGCGAGGCCGGACCAGGCCTGGTGCGGAACGTCACCGGCGTCCATGCCCACCATGCGGGCGATACGCGCCACGGTGTCGCCGGCACTGCGGCCGCGGCCGTCGGCGGTATCCTCGGCGTCGGCATGGGCAGGCAGCCGACCCAGCAGCCGGTAGACGTCCGCCGTGTGAGCGAACTGCTCCGCCGCCACGCCCACCCACTCCCCCTTCACCGGCACCGTCTCCGCCAGGGCCATCAGGGGGGTGCGGGTCACGCCGGTATAGACCAGTTCTTCCAGGGCGAGGCGTTCGCCGTCGCTGTAGCCCCGAGCGGCCACGCGCCCGGCCACGAAGGGCACCAGGTCCGTAGTGGTGCTCCCCACGTCCACCAGCAGGCCCGCCTCCAGGTACTCCGCCGCCAGGGCCGCGCTGGCGTGCCAGTTGGCGGAGGCCACCCAGGGATGAAGGGCGTCCACCCCCGCGGCCGTGGCGAAACCCCGTGGCCCGGCGTAGAAGCGCACCTCCTCCGGGGCCAGTAGCTCCATCATGGCGGCGGCGAGGGCGGCCACCCCCTCACGGCGGCTGCCGAACAGGTCCGCCAGCTCTCCGGTCATGGTGATACCGTGGCGGACAGCGGATGACGGCAGGCGCTCCCTTGCCTCGGCCACGGCGGCCCCCAGGCAATCGAGCCCGCGCCACAGGGGGGTGGTGAACTGAGCCGCATCGCCCACCCGTCCACCGTCGTCCACCCACGCCATCTTGAGGTGGGCACCCCCCACATCCCATCCGACGGTGTACGACTCAGGCCACACGATAGGTCTCCAGTTCCACTTCCACCCGGCGCCCGGGGAAACTCGCCCGCACCGGCGGTGCGCTGTGTCCCGCCAGGGTCAACACCATATGGGCCACATTGGCCTCCAGGGAGCGGCTGAGACCCACGTAGGAGGTAGTGAGGCGGGGGTTGACCTCGAGGATCATCGGCCCCTCCTCGGTGATCATCAAGTCCACACCCACATAGCCCCACAACCCCGGCATGGCGGCCACCACGCCCCGCCCGATCTCCTCGTAAAGATGGCGGTCACCATCCAGGGCGTTCACCACACACCCCAGCAGCACGAAACCATCATCCGCCAGGGCCACCCGCTGGCGGTTGCAGCCGAGCAGGGCCACCTTGCCGTCGGCCACCAGCAGGGACAGGCTCGCGGCCTCTCCGGGGGTGAAGGGCTGCACGGCCCACATCCCCCCGTCGCCGTTCCTGTCCGCGATAGCCGCCGCCAGGGAGGCGCTGTCACGGAACAGACGGGTATCCTGACAACCCATCCCATGCTCCGGCTTGAGTACCCATCCGGCACCATCCAGCAAGGGTAACGCATCCGCGCGCCAGGTCTCGATTACGCACAGCCCCCCGGCCTTCAGGCAGGCCGCGGTGTCCACCTTGCTGGCGGCCACCCGCACCGCCTCCGGGCTGCTGTTGAGGAGCCCGCGGCCGGCGTCGAGCACCGCGCCGGACAGGGATTCGAGGATGCCGTCGGTCTCGGGGGCGATGGGCCATACCCACTCCGCGTCCTGGATACAACGGGCCCAGCAGCGGGCCAGATCACCGGCACTCCACACCATATGGGTGATGGCCTCGAGGCCCGGATCACCGAGGCGCGCATCCCGGGTGATGACCACCTCCACGTCCGGCACCCGTGTCAGGTCGTCCACCAGGGCGCGCAACATCATGTCGCCCTCCTCGGCCAATCCGGCTATCATCGGCTGCCCGGCCAGACCTCCTCCAGACATGTATTCGAAAGCGAAAATCCGCATAGCCATACCTTGCACCTGATACCGGTCATCGATCTGCTGGAAGGACGTGCCGTGCATGCCCTCCGGGGGGACCGCACCAACTATCTCCCCCTTAACAGCCATCTGTGCCCCACGGGGGATCCCGTCGAGCTCGCTCATCGCTACGTAGACGCTTTCGCTGCCGACACCCTCTATGTGGCGGACCTCGATGCCATCATGGGCCGGGGCCACAACCGCGCCATCATCGCCGCCATCGCGGCGGGTCTGGAAGGAGTGTCCCTGTGGATCGATGCGGGCATCGCCGATGCCGAGGCCCTGTGCCGCTTCACCGATGGGGCCGCCGGCCGTCCGGTAGTGGGCTCGGAGAGCCTCACGGACCCCGCCCTGCTCCGGCGACCCGAGGCCGGCGGGGCCATCCTGTCGCTGGACTTCCACGGCGCCCGGCTGCGGGGACCGCGGAACCTGGAACGGGACCCCGGCGCCTGGCCCGCGGACGTGATACTCATGGCGCTGTCCCGGGTCGGCAGCCACGGCGGCCCCGATGTGGAGCGCCTGCGAACCTTCCGTCGCCGTGCCCCCCATGTGCGCTTCCACAGTGCCGGGGGCGTACGCGGCCCGGCGGACCTGGCCACCCTGAAGGCCGCCGGTGCCGCCGGTGTGCTGGTAGCCAGCGCCCTTCATACCGGCACCATAAGACCCCGCGACCACCGCCCATCCGTTTAACCCGCGGCCACCGCCCGTAGCCGACGCTGCGGCGCGACGCCGCCATCCCCTGTCTTGGGGGGCCGCTCGAGGCGTTGAAAATGGTCGAGCAGGGGGCTGGTACCGCGGGCCTGATGCTCGGCCAGGCTGGGGCCGCGATAGTCGCACCAGGACTGGCTGGTCTCGTAGAGCCGCAGGCCCGACAGACCCGGCAGATAGTCCACCAGGCATTCCCAGACATGGACACAGATCATCTCGGTGCTGGAGCGCCATGCCAGCTCCGGCGCGGCGTAATTGAGGGTGTGGTGGTCGAAGCGCTCCACCACCAGACGGTTCACCGCCCGCTTGAGATAGCCATAGTCCACCACGCACCCCGTCACCGGGTCGATGCGACCCGACACCTGGACGTGGAGCAGATAGCGCCCGCCATGGAGGTTGGAGCACTTGGCGGGATGATCGGTGATGAAGTGTGCGGCATCGAAAACCAGTTCCTTCGACACCGTGGCCTCGGGCATGGGTGCGGTGAAGCGCTCCCGGGCCCCCGGCATGGCGCCCAGGGGGCCTTCCATCAGATGAAGCAGGGCCTGGGCATCGGCCACGGTCTCGGTACGCAGCAGCACCCCCTCGGAGGTGTCGGCGGCGTCCAGTTCGACGCAGTCGATGCCATATTCCTGCCGCAGGCGGGCCGCCGCATCGCGGCCGTCGGCGGCGCGGGCGAAGGGCATGAAAAGATAACCGGCCTGGTATTCCGCGACGTGGGCCATCAGTACGGCCAGGGCCTGGATGAAATCAGGCAGAGGCTCTACTGCCACGGGGGTCTTGCCGGCCCTGCCGAGGTTGGTGGTCCGTGTCCGCAGGAAATTGGTGGCCACCACCCGGTGGGTGGCGTCGGCGTAACGGTATTCCTGGCAAAAACGAAATCCGTAGTCCTGCAGGCGGTCTTCGAGCCACAGCAACAGATCGAGGCGCCTGACCTCCCCCGGCACCTCTGCCAGGGCGCCCCGTTCACGTACCAGGCCGGCCCACCGCAGACCCAGCAGGGCGGCGCGGGCCGGTTCTCCCGGCGACCCCGTGACCTGGGGATAGATATTGTCGTCGCCGGCGTTTATCTGCCCGGGCGCCAGCAGCGTCTCCAGGGGCAGGTGATGCCGGATGGCGTATTCGTGGACCGTCAGTCCACTGCACGCCCGAAGATGCTCGTTGGTCAGCATCTCCACAGATTCTGTGCATTCTTTGCATTGCATACATTGCCTCCCCCATGGGTCGGGGAGTAATGGGGCTTCCACTCGCGCGGAAGCCCCGACTTACGGATCAGGCGTGAGCCGCGAACGGATGGGCCTGCCCTTTCCCTGCTACCACTTCGGACGCCGTCGGCTTGCCGGCAACGGCGCGCTCGATGGACTCCTTGGTGGCCTGGTAGTTGTAGTCCTGGATCTTGGTGTCGTCCTCTGCTTCCCAGTGGATGAAGACGCCCACGCAGATGAACAAGTCATCGGCCTCGTCGGCCGGGATGGTGCCGCTTTCCACGCAATCCGCCACGGCCATGGCCACGCCGCGCTGGGCCGGACCGAACATCTGCACGGCCTGCTTGGCACCCTTGATGGTCACCTTGTTGAACATCATGGTGTTGGGCTTGGCGGGCAGGTTGGGGGCCACCACGGCCAGCAGACTCGTGAAGCCATCCTTGTTGTTGGTCAGGGCATTGCAGAACGCCGTCTCGGCGGCGGAGCCACGCGGGCCCATGATCAGATCGATGTGCGCCACTTCGTTGCCATCGCCCACCAGGGACTCCCCCACCATTACTTTGTTTATTACTGCCATCTTTGGTAACTCCTTTCGTCGTTTTCAGAACTAAAGAACGCGGTCTCCCGAACGGCCATCCGTTCGGTATCCGCTCGCCGGACAGACCGTGTCGTCGCCATGTTCACGTCGTACTGTTTGAGCAGTCGGTCCAGGAACAGGGTGGCGACGGTAAGGTCCGCCGTGGTGCCGGGATTGATATCCTCGGCCTTGAGACGGGCATCCAGTTGCTCCAGATGCCGCCTCGCCCGCACCCCCGTAAAGGAAGCGAGCAATGCATGGGCCTCGGCGGCCCACCGGGTCACTTCGGCCGCCTTCTTCGGCCCATGCTTGCGGGTGATGTGGCTGTCGGGGTATTGCGCCAGCAGATACAGGAACAATTCGGTCACCGCACAGCATTCGGTCTTGCGGCTGACCCGCAGGGCCCGGAAACGTGGCAACGCGATGGCGAACACGTCCTCGAAGTCCGTGACGTACTGGCGGGCGATGAGGTCGCGGTGGGCGGCGGCCGCCATGACCCGTCGCAATCCCACCCGCGGCGGACTGTGGACGTCGTACTTGTCACTGCTGCCCAGTCCCCCCGGATTGGCCAGCCGGATGGCCTCGAAGACCCGGGCGCTGTCGCCGCGGGAGGTCTCCGCCAGCACCCGTTTCAGGCGTTCGTGGAGTTCCCGCGGTTCCCCACAGTCCCCGGCCGCCCGCGCCAGGGGGGCGCACAGCAGCACGATACCGAGGTTGGTGTTGAACCCCACCCGTCGCCTGGTCATGGCCACCGCCCGGCATATGCTCTCCCCCAGGCTCAGTCCCGGCTGGGTCAGGATGCCGGCGGTGACGGAGGCACTGAGATGGAAATCCGCGGCGGTCATGCCGTGGCCCGGCGAGGTCTCGGAGACATTGCCCGGCTTCAGGGCCGACACCTCCAGCCAGCACGCGGCGCGGTAGGCCCGCTGGATCTCTTCCGGAGCGTTCCACGCTGTGCTCATACCACCTCCTGGGGTCGCTGCCGCGGCCGTATCCGGCCCATCAGATCCGCTGCCAGCAGCCGCGCCACGTCGACGCCGGTGGCCTCCTCCAGGCCCCGCCATGCGGGGATGCTGTTGACCTCGATAAGCCACCAGGCCCCTGCCCGATCCCGCAACAGGTCCACCCCCGCGTAGTCCATATCCAGGACGCGGGTGGCCCGGCGGGCCAGGTCCACCGCCTCCACCGCCGGCACGGCGGCATGGCAGCGGGCGCCACAGGCCACATTGGTGGGCCAGCCGCCGCTGCGCCGCACGGCGGCCACGGCCCGCCCGCCGACGACGAACAGCCGCCAGTCCTCGGGTTCGCGCCCGGCGCTGGCCACGAAACGCTGCAGATACCACACGCCGTTGGCGGCCTGGGCGTCCGGCAGCCGCGCCAACCGGTCGATGCGCATCACGTCCTTACCCTGGGAACCGAACAGCGGCTTGGATACCACGGTGTGGCCGCCGCGGAGCTCCTCCTCGAGGAAGGCCGCGGCCACCTCGGGATTCGCGGTCACCCGGGTCGGGGGCGTGGGGATTCCGGCGCCCGCCAGCAGGAAACTGGTCAACCCCTTGTCCACGGAGCGCTCGATGGCGCGACCATCGTTATACACCCGCGTCCCGGCGGCCTTCAGGGCGTGGAGCACATTGAGGCGGAACACCACCTCCTCCAGGGTTCCGCCGGCCACCCCCCGCACGAAGGCGGCGGCCGGAGGGGCACCGAATCCCGGCACGGATACCTCGGCCTCGCCCGTGCCCAGGCGTATGCTGCACTCGCTCAGGGTCACGAAGCGGGATTCGCAGCCGCGCTCCGCGAAGGCGGCACGCAGGCGCGCCCCATGCCAGCCGGGGTCGTCGGTGAAGATGGCCAGCGTCGTCATGTCATGGGGGTCCCGAAGGAATCGGCCAGGGGGCCCAGGTCCACCGCACCGGCGGTGAAGGTGGCGCCGGAATCCAGACAGGACACCACCACCCGTGCCGGACTGAAGAGCATGGGGTCGATCTTGAAAAAGTCGTAGCCGCTGGCCTTGAACACCTCGGCGAAGGGTCGGCCATAGTCGCCGGAGGCACTGCTGGGCAGGCGCCGGCACAGGTCCTCGGCATCGGCATCGCTGCCTTTCACGAACAGATGGACCTGCCCGGCGAACAGAATGGCGTCGTTGGTGCGGCCCATGGCGGTAAGAAAATCAGGGGCCGGCGGCGGCAATGGCGCGCTGCCGAGGCCGTCCATCAGATGGGCCAGGGGGAACCCCAGCTCATGGGCCTTGTGCATGGCCACTTCCAGTACCCGCGCCACGATCTGTACGGTGCCGGCGAGGCTCCGGGTCGGGGTCAGGATGAGGGTGAGGGCGGCGGGCTCGACCCCACAGTCGGCGGCGATCTTCGCGGTCAATTCCACGGGCGGCTCGCCGTCCACTTCCAGCACCAGACAGGTGCGTTCGGCGCGGTCGGCGAGGCCCATCTCCTTCAGCAGCGGTTCCTTCTGCGCGAGCACGCGCCCGGGCCCGGACCCCAGGGCATGGAACGCCCCCTTGCCCTCACCGTGGGCGAGACTCCAACCCGCGTACTGACTGCCCAGGCAGGCGAGCACGGGGTTCTCCGTATGGACGTGGATGGCCAGGGGCCAGCCGGCCACGGGCCCCGCTCCCGACAGGCTCACGGTGCCGAGCCCCGCCAGGCAGACCTCGGCGATGCGCCGCCCCGCCTCGAGCCCGCCGGCGGCGTGGATGCCGGCGTCGATAATGCGTACCTGATTGTCCAGGCGATGGCACTCCAGCCGCAACGCCGCCGCATCCCGCTCCAGGGCGTCCACCAGACCCGCGGTGCGTTGATTAAGTCCCATTCCCGTGCTCATGGTTTGCTCGCTCATGCGGCGGCCCTCCCGGCGGCGCCCAGCAGGGCCGCCCCTCGTGTGGCCCGGCGTGCCAGCACATCCGCCACCGCCGTCGTCGACTCGCCGTCGCCATGGATGGAACAGATGGGCTCGCCGGCCGCCACCCGGGTGCCGGGCGCGGGCCGATCCTTCATCCATGCGGGCCAATGTATGGCGGGCACTTCCATGTCATGCCCGGCGTAAAGAATGCGGTGTCCCCGGACAACGCCCCCATCCACCGGTCCCGCCACCGGCAGCCGGCCTTCACAGGCCGCCACATGGCAGGCCATGGCGCCGCCGCCGGGGAGGTCCGGGTCATAGAGCTCGAGGCTGGCCGGCGGCCGCGCGTTGAGCTCCAGGAACAGGGCTTCGTCGCCGTCCAGGACGAAATCCATGCCGTTGACGCCACGCAGGCCGAGGCTGCGGGTCAGGCGAGCGACGTAATCCTCCACCAGGCCCCGCTGCCGGCCATCCAGGGCATGGCCCGTGATGGCGCCCTGGTAGACGTGGGGGCGCGGGCCCTGGCGCCCATGGGCCAGGGTATTGAAGCCCATCACCGTCGCCTGCCCGCCGTCCGCCGCGAAAGTGACGGAGAAGGCCCCGCCCGGGATACGCCGCTGCCAGTAGGCATCGGGCCGCGGACCGTCCCCGCCCGTGTAGGTGCCGTCGAACACCCCCATGCCGCCATAGCCCGCCCCGTGCTTCAGCAGCCAGTCCCGGGGCTCGGCCGGTGCCGCGAATGTCACCTCGGGATGGGAGATGTCCAAGGTATCCAGCAGTTCGAACAGGCGGCGGGGCTCGCCCGGCAGGTCCATTACGAAGGGGCTGTTGCCACACAGCCGGAAGCTGCGTTGCAGCTTGCGCAACAGATGACCGGCGCCTTCGAAGCCCGCCCCCCACACCAGGCGCGGGCGCCGTGTGCTCCACGGGTGCAGGGAGAAGGCGGCGGCGGCCAGGGTGGATTCCCGCTCCATGGACGCCAGGGCCACCATCGCCGCGGCGGACCGCGTGTCGTCGTCACCGTAGCAATCCGCCGCCGCCACCCGATAGCCGGCGCGGGCAGCCGCCTCGGCGAGGCTGCGGACGCTGGTGCCCACCACCACCAGGTAAGGCCGCTCAGGCAAGGTCGCGGGCCAGACGCCAGGCATCGTCGAAATCCAGATAACGAGGCTCCGGGGCCTCCACCATCTCCTGCAACAGGGCGTGCTGCACCTTGTACTTGACGTTGCCCACGGCCATGGCACCGATGCCGAGTGCCTTCCCGGAAGCACTCTCCAGGGGCGTACCCTTGGCCCCCACGTCCACCCCTTCTATGCCCTCGGGCGGCACGGCGTTGACATCGCAGGCCACCAGCAGCCTGGGGGCCTTTTCCAGGTGGCCCCCGTTCAACACCTGCACCCCGGCCTTGGCGGCGCCGAACACGACGTCGGCGTCCTCGAGCAGGGCCTCTATGGCATCGTCGTTGCTGCCATCGGCGCCCTCCAGGGTGACGCAGAACCGCTCGCCGAAATGGGCGGCCGCCTCGTCGGCCGTGGCCCTGCCCATATGGCTGACGATGGCGGTGCGCGCGCCGGCCCGGGCCGCCAGCACGGCGCAGGTAGCCCCCACCGGCCCCGTGCCGCCGAAGACCAGTACCCGACGGCCTTCGAGATCGCCATCATGGTGCTTCGCCAACTGTTTCTCCGCGCAGGCCACCATGGCGGCGGCCGTCGTGAAGGCGCCGCTGGGATCGGCGAATACCGCTACCTCGAAGGGAGGCACCATGGATTTCCGCGCCAAGGCAAGCATATCCATGGCCGTATTGATATCCCTGCCACCGATGAATAAGCCGGTGGCCTTCACGCCCTTGGGGCCGCGGGAGAAGATGGCGTCCTGGGTCAGGGCCTCCACCTCGTCGACGGCGATCCCCGTATAGGGAATGCAGTGATCCCAGCCGGCATCGATGGCCATGTTGACGTCGAAGGGACTCAGGTTCGGCGCCGGCGTGAACATATGAAGGATGGTGGTCTTGTTTTTGCTCATGGGGCTCGCTTAAGGGTTTCCAATGGAGAGGTGATGGAGATACGACTGCCGTGGTTGCATCCGCGGACGATGCACAGGCGCACCGCGGAGAGTTCACCGAAGCGGCGCCGCGCCGCCTGCACCAGCTGTTCGGCGTCCTCGACACCCGCGGTGAGGACGAAGCCCGTGGGTCCCCAGGAACTCTGACCCACGCCGGCATAGCCCTCGGCCTCTGCCCACCTCAGTACCTCGGCCACTGCAGGGCTGGTGTAACGCCCGCCCTGGGCGGCGGCGAAATGGTCCCCAACGGCCCGCTGCACTTCCGCCACCCCCCGGGCGAAGGGCTCCAGCCGACCCTCGGCCACGGCCGGCATGATCTGCATGAGCGTGAGCCGGCACAGGTGGGCCGCCCGCTCGCTGGGGAACGGAGGCAGGCGACCGAAGGCGGCCTTCTCGTCGGCACCGTGGATGCCTTCACCCCTGGCATCGAGCACCAGCACCACACGCCAATCCTCCGGATAGGGCATGCGGGAGATCACCGGCGGCGTGCCGTCGCCGGGCCCGCGCCCGCCGTCGACAATGAAACCACCCTGGTCGAAGCTGCCGATACCGATCCCGGAACGGGCCCCGCGGTCGGCGATACCGGCGACGGTGGCAGGTGCGAGGGACACGCCATGGAGCTGGGTCACCGCCACGCCCACCGCCAGGCCAAGCTGGGTCCCCGAGCCCAGCCCGAGGTGACCGGGGATGGCCTCATGTACCTCGATGTGGACCCCGGGGCGCAGGCCGAGGGCCTCCAGGACCCGGGCGGCATGGCCCCGGGCGCGATAGGCCGAAGGCCCGCTGGCGGTGACGGTATCCGCCCGGGTGGCGGTGAGATGCGTGCGGAAACCGTCGATGGCCAGGCCCATGCTGCCGAAGCGGCGACCGAGGCCGCCATTGAGGTCGAGGAAACCGAGATGCAGCCGCGCCCCGGTCTCCACCGTGACCGCTGCGTCCTGGTTATGGTTGTCTCGGTCTCGCATCATGCAGCGGGCGATTGCAACTCGCGTGCCGGAAGCCTCGAAGGCCTGCAAAACACTCGCAATTTCTTCGCCTGGAGACGGATTTCCCGACGGCCGTGGGCAGGAGATGACGCACTGTGTCACTTTGAGGCATCACGCGAATGACAGCCTGCCCGGAACAACAGGGAAGTTTGGGGTTAAACGTATACGGCACAGGTATTGCTTTAGCATTTATCAATAGCCCCATGCCCACCGTCGCACCGAGGCACCGCCCCGGTGCCGGGAACGGGCATCACGCACGGAGAACCACTGCAGCCTCATGGTAGACGAAACGCAGCGAATCGCCATCGACGATACCTTTGCGGAGGCCTTCGGAATGAAGGCCACCCGCATCATCGTCACCGCCATGGACGCGCAGTGGGCGCGCCGCGCCGGCGACACCATGACCGGTTTCGCCACTTCCGTTATCGGCTGTGGCGTGGAGGCCGGCGTGGAACGGGACATGGCAGCCGACGAGACCCCCGATGGCCGCCCCGGGGTGGCCATCCTGCTGTTCAGCGTGTCGGGCACCGAGCTTGCCAAGCAACTGGAGCGGCGCGTCGGCCAGTGCATCCTCACCTGCCCCACCACCGCGGTGTTCGCGGGCATGGAGGGCGGTGAGCCGTTGCCCCTGGGCAAGAACCTGCGATTCTTCGGCGACGGCTGGCAGATCTCCAAGGTGGTGGCGGACAAACGCTACTGGCGGATACCGGTGATGGACGGCGAATTCCTGGCCGAGGAGACCACGGGCAGATGCAAGGCCGTGGGCGGCGGAAACTTCCTGGTGCTGGCCCGCTCCCAGGAGGCGGCCCTGCGCGCTTGCGAGGCCGCCGTGGCCGCCATGCGCAGGCTGCCCAATGTCATCATGCCCTTTCCCGGCGGCATCGTCCGTTCCGGCTCCAAGGTGGGCTCCAAGTACAAGGCCCTGATGGCATCCACCAACGATGCCTACTGCCCGAGCCTGCGGGGGCTGGTGGACTCTCGGCTCAATCCGGAGGTGCGCGCGGTGATGGAGATCGTGGTCAATGGCCTGACGCCCGAGGATGTGAGCGGCGCCATGCGGGCGGGCATGGAGGCCGTGATGGACTATGGCGAGGACATCCTGCGCATCTCCGCCGGCAATTACGGCGGCAATCTCGGCGAATTTCATTTCCATCTGCACGAGATCATGACATGAGCGACCTGGTTCTCACCCAGTTGGCAGCCACCCGCCAGCGCCTCGACATGACCCCCTTCACGCCCGAGCGGCTGGCGGACATGGCGCCGCAGGACATCGCCCGTATCCCGCTGGCCGTGGGCAACCGCAAGGTGGAAGCGGGAGAGCTGTTCCGCATGGAGGGACGCCCCGGAGAGACCCTGACCATCGTGCCGGCGAGGGCCAACCTCGACCACCTCGGCGCCGGCATGAGCCGGGGACGGCTGGTGGTGGAAGGCGACGCCGGGGAGCTGGCGGGCGCCGGTCTGGCCGGCGGCCATGTGCAGGTCCGGGGCAGCGCGGGCGGGCGCGCCGGTGCCGGCATGGTGGCCGGTGGTCTCGATATCGCGGGACATTGCGGCGATTGCCTCGGCGGCCCCCTCACGGGCAACACCCGGGGCATGGCCGGCGGCACCATCCGCGTGCGCGGCAACGCCGGCCATCGCGCCGGCGAGCGCCTGCGCCGCGGGCTCGTCATCATCGACGGCGATGCGGGGGATTATCTCGGCGCCAACCTCATCGCCGGCACCATCACGGTGGCCGGCCGCGCCGGCGCCTGGTGCGGCTCGGGGATGCGTCGCGGCACCCTGCTGCTGGCCCGGCAACCCGCCTCCATGCCCTCGACCTTCAACGCCAACGGCGCCTGGCCGCCCGGCTTTCTTGCCCTTTACCGGCCGTTGCTGGGCGACCCGTGGCATGGGGTCCTGGAAGGCCGGGATGACAGCCTCCAGCGTCATCTCGGCGACCTGGCGGAAGGCGGCCAGGGGGAATTGCTCATCGCCAGCGCAGCGGGGAATCCATGATGGGGCCCGATATCGCCATGGGCCTGCTGGTGGGGGTGTCCCTCGGGGTGGCCCTGGCGTCCCATACGAGTCTGCGGCCCCGGGCCCTGTTCGGTTCGCGGGGCGGGAGCGTCGCCGAAACGCCGCCGCCGGTGATGGAACGGCGCAGCAACACCGCCATAGCCTTGAGGCCCCTGTTCGAGTCGGTATCCGACTGTGTGGAGGTGCTCGATCGGGACGGCGTGGTCCTGCGCATGAACGGGGCCGGTCTGGCATTCCGCAACCAGAACCATATCTCCCGGGTCATCGGCCGGCCCGTTTACGACGTCATCATGCCGAAACACCGCGAGGCCTACAGGCGCATGGTGGAGCGCGTGTTCTCGGGGCTCCCCGGCTTCCTGGAATACGAGATCGACACCGTCGGTCGCCGCCCCCGCTGGCTGGAGACCTACGCCGTCCCCCTCCATGGGGCAGACGGCGTGACCTCCCTGCTGGCCATCTCGAGAGAGCTCCCGGGACGGCGTAAGAAGAGCCGGCAGATGGAGGAACAACGCCAGCGCCTGCGCACCATCATCGACCCCCGTCCGGAATGCGTGAAGCTGCTGTCACCCACCGGCGTCGTCCTCGAGATGAATCCGGGGGGCTTGCCCCTGATCCATGCGGATCGCCTCGAAAGCGTGCTGGGCAAGGAGATCTACGAGTTCATCACGCCCGAGTATCGCCACTACTACCGGGCCCTCAGCGAGCGCGGACTCAAGGGCGAGCGCGGGGTCATGGAGTACGAGATTCTCGCCATGAACGGCGAGCGGCGCTGGGTAGAGACCCACGCCGCGCCCCTGTTCGATGGCGAGGGCGCGGTGACGACCCTGCTGGCCATCACCCGCAACGTCGCCGATCGCAAGAGTATCGAGGAGGGCCTGCGCCGCCAGCGCAGTGAGCTGGCCCATACCTGCCGCCTCAGCACCATGGGCGAGATGGCCTCGGGCCTCGCCCACGAGCTCAATCAACCCCTGTGCGCCATCTCCAGTTACGCCGAAACGGCCCAGTCCCTGTCTCCGGGAGGCAATCCGGACCTCGATCAGGTACTCGGCAAGATCATCAGCGAGACGGAACGGGCCAGCCAGATCATCCAGCGGGTCCGGGAGTTCGTACGCAACCAGGGCCCGAAACTGGTACCCACCAAACCCGCCGTGATTGCAGAAAGCGCCATTCAGCTGGTGGAGCCCGAACGACGTCGCCTCGGCATCAGCTTCAACCTGGACATCGCCGACGACCTGCCGGTATTGCTCGCGGACCGTGTCCAGTTGGAACAGGTGTTGCTGAACCTCATCATGAATGCCATGCAGGCCTCCCGGGACCTGCCCCAACAGGAACGCCTCCTCGTACTCACCGTCAGTCGGGGAGAGGACAGCACCGTGCGCTTCAGCCTGTGCAACCGCGGTGCCCCCATTCCCCCCGAAGTGGAACGCCGCATGTTCACCCCTTTCTACACCACCAAGGAAAAGGGCATGGGCATGGGGCTGGCCATCAGCCGTTCCATCATCGAAAGCCATAACGGCACCCTCGGCTACCATGACGACCCGGCGGGAGGTGCCTGTTTCCATTTTCATCTGCCCGCGGTGAGCAAATGACCGACGAGCAGTGTGTATTCATCGTTGACGACGACGACGCGGTACGGGATGCCCTGGGCATGCTGGTACGCTCCATCAAACTCAAGGCCCGGGAATTCGCCTCCGCAGAGGAATTCCTGGACGCCTATGATCCGGACCAGCCGGGGTGTCTGATCACCGACGTGTGCCTGCCCGGCACCGACGGTCTCGGCCTGCAGAAGATTCTCAAGGAACGGAACATCTCCATCCCCATGATCGTCATCTCCGGCCACGGCGACATCCCCATGTCCGTTCACATGGTGCGCGAGGGCGCCCTCGACTTCCTGGAAAAGCCCTTCAAGAACCATCATGTGCTCCAGCGCATCAAGGAGGCCCTGCACCATGATGCCCGGCGACGGGAGCAGGCCCGCAGCACGGCCGACATTCGCGAGCGCTACACCCGGCTGACGCCGCGGGAGAGGCAGGTGGCCGATCTGCTCGTGGAAGGCGCGCCGAACAAGGTCATCGCCAGCCGTCTCAACCTCAGCACCCGTACCGTGGAGGCCCACCGGGCCACCGTCATGCGCAAGATGGGGGTGCGATCGGCCCCTGCCCTCACCCTGCGGCTGATGCAGCTCGCGGAGGGGGCCGCGGATGCCATCGGCAACACCGACGTAGCCGCGACACAGACGTAATCGGGCCACCACACCGGCGCCGCCCCCGGCCTGGCCGGTACGCGCAATCCGTTCATCCGGCGGTATGGATACGGCTGACCACCCGAGAACCTAACGGAGGCACTGAATGCCTCGATGCTTCCCCGAACCACCAGGAGATAGTTAATGTCACAGGAAACGGTAAAAAATGCCCTTCTCTCCACCATCGATTCGTTGAAGAAGAATCCCGCCGGCGCCAGCGTGGTGTTCCGGGCTTCCACTCAGTGGGAGGAGGATGTCCGTTGTACCGCCAGCGTGCGGGATTTCCCCGCCATGACCATCGATGAGCCGGCGGAACTGGGCGGCGGCGATTCCGCCGTCAATCCCACCGAGCTCATCCTCATGGCCCTGGGCACCTGTCAGGAGGTCATGTATGCCGCCTACGCATCGGTGATGGGCATCAAGCTCGACTCCGTCAAGGTCGATGTGAAGGGTTACATGGATCTGCAGGGGCTGTTCGGCATGGATGAGGACGTGCCCCCCGGCTACAAGCGCATCACCTTCGACACCCGCATCCAGAGCCCGGCGAGCGACGAGGAACTCACCCGCTTGATCGAGACCGTGGAGGGCCACTGCCCCGTCCTGGACACCCTGTGCCGGGCACAGGAGGTGTCAGGCACCGCCAGCGCCAATGGCAAACAACTCACGACCCTGACACGAAACGCCGCCTGAAGCCGGAACCGCCGGTGTCGGCCCCGCGGCCGGGCCAGGCCGGCGTCACAGGTCGTTATCCCGCCCCCTTCAATACCGCGGGTATTCCTGAGGCCCCAGGCCGGCGGGCCAGTGGGGCCGGCCTCCCATCTTGCGGGCCTCGACGGGCATCAGAGTGGTCTGTCCGTCCACCTCCCAATGGGCCCGGGCACCGAGTTGCCGCACGAACACGGGGACCCGGAATGTGTGGCACTGCTCCACTACCCCCCGCAGCCAATCCACGTGACAGGTGCGGGCACGGGGCCCGTTCTCGCCCCCCACCACGACCCAGTGAATGGCAGCCCCGGGCCGCCCTTCCCCGGCGCCATGCACCTGGCCTTTGCACTGATCGCAGCGCGCGGTCGCGGGTGGCGGCTCTCCCTCCCGGCGGCCCAGGAACGGGGCAAGGTCCAGCGGGCCGAGGAGCGGCTCCACGCACACCCAACGCACCGCCGCCGGCAGTTCGAGGAGTGACGGAACGCGTTCCTCGGCCAGGTCCTGGTTCTCCACGGACACCCCCAGCCACACCTGACGGCAATAGGGCTGGATGCGCTGATGCGCGGGCAGCGAGGCATTCCAGCGAAAAAAGGCCGCCGCCCGCTGCGGACGTTTGGTCAGGATCTGGTAGACGTGCCGGTGGGCGGCCATCATGTTCTGCCACAGCAGATGGATGAACTCGAAAGATACGTCCGGATGAAACAGATCGCTCATGGAGTTGACGAACACCAGCCGCGGCTTCCGCCAGTGCCGGGGCTGGGACAGGCGTTCGGGATGGGTCCTGACATCCGTGAAGGGACGACCGAAATAGACCGTGCGCCGGTTGCCCGTCAATCGCTTCCAATGACGCTCCGCGTAGCAGTTCCTGCAACCACTGCTTATCTTGTCGCAACCGGTGACGGCGTTCCATGTCGCATCGGTACACTCGATGAGGCTTCGATCGGCCACCCGTCTTCTCCCAGGTAATATTGCGCATTGTATAAAGACCGGACACGTGGTGTCTTTGCCTTTGGTATCATGCTGACGTCGGCGCGTTGTTAACGGCCGCCGTCGTCGACCACCCTCCCATCAACTCCGAATCCATTCCTCAAGGAGCAGGCACCATGTCCGAGTCAGCCAACATCAATGAAGTGAGACTTTACCTGGCCACGGAGTTTCCCGATGCCCGTATCGAGGTCATCAAGGAGGAAACGGGCGATATATCCTTCGCCGTGGAGGCATCCGCCACCACCCATCTCCTCACCATGGTGAACGAATACGGCGAGTCGCGGACCGCCGCCCAGGTGGCCGAAGATCTGCCCTCCTTCGGCGTCGCCGACACCATGCGCAGCCTGGGCGAATTCAGGGTGCTCCTCACCCCCAGCGGCTGCATCTTCGCCTGAGACCTCCCCTCTCTTCACGTCTCCCCGTCCCGGCGCCCCCCTTTCCCGCGGAGCGCCCGCCGGGCACATCTTCGCCGTGAACCCGTATATGCCGCCCCCCCGCCGGGGGCGGCCGTTTGGTTTGCGTGAACGCCGGGCGAAGGCCTGAACAAAAAAAACCGGCCAGTACCCTGGGGTCACTGTCCGGTTAAAACACTGCATCTCGGAGACTATGAAGACCGCCGGCCAGGCAGCCGCCGGTCGGGACGGAAGGGACGAGAGGAGATGCCCCGAAAGCCCCGCCCGGCGAAGCCTGGTGTTGTTACATCAACCCACCGACTGCCGGATGGATTGGACGTTACGGTCATAACCCACCGAGATGGCTCCCACGGGGCACGCCTCGACACAGCTGAAGCAACGGATGCACTCCTTGGCGTCGATATACAGCGAGCTGTAATAGAGGCCGGGCGTCTGACCCGGCTGGATCTGCGTGTAGGACGGGGTCGTATTGGGGGTGGCCGACCGCAGGGAGGCCACGTCCACGATGCACTTGTCCACCGGCTTCACATAAAGACACTCGTCGCACAGTACGCACTTGGTGTTGTCGATGACCGGTGCCGGGGAGGTACTGTCCTCGAACTTGTCGAACTTGATGTCCCCGCCGGACGTACCCGCCTTCTCGAGCATGGTAACCGCGGCGTTGACCATGGGTGGGGGCCCGCACAGGTAGGCCTTCATCTTGCGGACATCGATGCGCCCGGTATCTATGTAGGCCTTCTTGAGGTAATCCGTCACCAGGCCGCGGTGGGCCCAGTTGCTGGTTCCCTCGTCTTCCGACAGCACCTGTACGAACTCGAAGCGATGATTGGGATTCCAGGCGGCCTTGATGGCCTTGAACTCTTCATCGTAGTAGAGGTCCCGCTGCTGGCGTCCGCCGTAAAGGAACAGGCAGTCCCGCGCCACCTTCTCGTTCGCGGCGTGCTCCAGCAGCGCCCTGATGACGCTGATGCCGCTGCCCCCGGCCACGCACAACATGGGCTTGTTGGAGCTGTCGAGGGTGAAGCTGCCCAAGGGACCGGTGATGGTCATGGGAGAGCCGGTGCGGTCCTGCTCGAACAGCCAGCCGGAGAACCGGCCGCCGTGGACCAGGCGCACAAGGAAGGTATGCTCGTTGGGATTCTCGAACTCGGGAGCACGGGCGAAGGAGAATGACCGCGGTGTCGTGATCTCCGGCGTGCGCAGGGTAGCGTACTGCCCCGCCTGGCCACAGATGGGCGGGGAACCGTCGTCCCTGCATTTCACCACGATCTCTAGGGTGTCGTAGTTGAGTTTGCGGACGCTCTTCAGCACCGCTTCCCGCGTCTTGACGCGACTGTAGTAAAACTCACGGTCCGGCTGTGGCAACGGCTGCAGGTCGAGACTCGTTTCCGAATAGGCAACGCTTGACATGTTGAATACCTCTTCCAGGTCTGTTTGATGGGGGGCAGGCCCCTTCACCGGAACCGCGCCCCCAACTTGTCTGTCGATTTGTTACGTGGTCTTGAGAGTCATCGGCAGCGGAGACCCCTTCGCCCTGACACGGGCCCCCGCTTCCGATTACCTCACATCACGCCACGTGGGCGCCCGCCGTGGCCTCATCCACCTTCTCCATCTCCGCCAGGACGGAGTAGAAGGTCGGGGAGCGGCCGAAGTCGGTCAGCATCTCCGAATTGAGGGAGTTGACGTTGCTGCCGCCCGCCGTGGTGCTGCCATTGATCTGCTTCTGGGTGCCGATGACCCCCGGCAGCAGGCCGTCGATGATCACGGCGTGGCAGAAGGTCTGACCACGATCGTTGTACACCCGTACCAGGTCGCCGTCCTTGATGCCACGCTGCGAGGCATCCTCGGGGCTGACCTCCACCGTGGGCCGGGACATCATGGCCTGGAGCCGGGGTACCTTCTGGAAGGAACTGCCGATGAAGGTATGGGATGCCGGGGACAGGACCTGGAGCGGATACTGGGCCCGCTTCGGATCCTCCTGCCCCTCGACCTCGGGTACATAGATGGGCATGGGGTCCTGGTCGGGATACTCGGCTGTCAGGGCCTCGCACATGATCTCGATCTTGCCGCTCGGCGTCGGCCAGCCGTTCTCCATGAAGTTGCGCTTGTCCGAATCCGTCTTGCCCCGCACCCAGCCGTTTTCCACCAACTGTTCGTAGGTCATGTCCTCCATCAGGGGATGGTTGGGATCGATGGCCTCGCGCACCATTTCCTCGTCGGTCTGGGTGAAGGCGTTGCCGCTGGCCTCATCCACGTAGCCCATGCGCTGCGCCAGCTGGCGGAAGAGCTCGGTGTTGCGCATGCTCTCGCCCAGGGGCTCGATGATGGGTTTGTTGTAGGAGAAGTACCAGTTGCCGTAGGCGGCATGGATGTCCTCCCGTTCCATCTGGGTATCCGCCGGCAACACGATATCCGCATAGTCACAGCTGTCGGTCCAGAATGGGTCGTGCACCGCGACGAAGAGGTCGTCCCGCATCATGCCCTTGCGCACGGCATCGCTGTTGGGGGCGCAGTTCGCCGGATCGGAGTTGTAGACGAACATGGACTTGATGGGCGGATCGAACTTCTCGCCGTCCACGCCCACGTCTTCGCTCAGGGCCCGGCCCAGCTGCACCATGTTGATGATGCGGGACTCGGCACGGTTGCCCAGCTCGGGGCGCTGCAGCTTGGCCAGGGGGAAGTGGAGCCACATCTCCTCCAGCTGGCCGAAGGCGACGCCGCCACAGCTCTTCTCCCGCCAGGCCCCGGTGATGGCGGGCAGCACCAGGATGGAACGGCACATCTGGCCCGCGTTCTGGTGGCGGTTGAGGCCGTAGTTGGCGCGGATATAGCTCTTCTTGGTACTGGCGTACTCCATGGCCAGGGCACGGATGGTCTCCTCCGGCAGTCCGGTGATGCGGGACACCTTGTCGATGGGATACTCCGGCAACCGCTCCTTGATGAACTGCTCCGAGCCGTGGGTCTGCTCCTTGAGAAACTCCACGTCGTGCTTACCGGCCTCGACGATGAGATTCATCATGCCCAGCGCCAGGGCGCCGTCGGTACCGGGCTTGGGCTGGATGTGCCAGTCGGCCATGCGGGTGGTGCGGGTGACGCGGGGGTCGATGACGATGACCTTCGCACCGCGGGCCTTGGCGGCATTGACGGCGGGGATGGCATGGACGCCCGTGCTCACCAGGTTAGTGCCCCACAGGATGATCAGCTCCGCTTCTTTACAGGCCTCGTCGATGGCGGGCCCGTCGGCCAGGCCGTAGGTGAACAGACCGGCCCACATGGCGGCGTAGATGCAGATGGACTGGTCCAGGCGGGCGGCATTCATCTTGTTCCAGAAGCGCTGGTCCATGGCCCAGAAGTTCAGCATGCCGAGGGTGCCGGAATAGGAATAGGGCTGCACTGCCTCGGGACCGTACTTGGCAATGGTGTCCTTGAAATTATTGGTGATGGTGTCCAGGGCCTCGTCCCAGCTGATGCGCTCGAACTTGGCGCCCGGGCCTTTCGGACCCACCCGCTTGTGGGGATAGAGGACGCGCTTGTCGTTGTAGACGAACTCCAGGTAGTGGTTCACCTTGGTGCACAGGAAGCCCTTGGTCACCGGATGGCTGGGGTCGCCGCGCAGGGCCACGGCCTTGCCCGAGCTGTCGTCCCGGGTCACCAGCAGGGAGCAGGTGTCGGGGCAGTCATGGGGACAGGGCATGTGGTGGACGGAGTGGCCCGCGGGGGCCGGTATCTTGTTACTGACGGTCATTGGTCATACTCCTCTCATTTATAATGTGCCTCAATGCCGGTGGGCAGGCTAAGGGCCCACCCACCGGCACCAAAAGCGGTCAAACGGTGCTACTGGTACGTAACCCTGCTAACCGCCAAACGGCCAGTGGCCGTAAAGATAAAGCCAACCGGTCACCCACACCTCGATGCCCACCAGGTAGGTCATGAAGATGGTGAGGCCCGCGATCTTGGTATTGCCCACGGTCAGGGTCTGATAGAACAGGAACCACAGGATGCCGTAGGAGATCCACTCCACCGTCCAGCCGATGTCGCCGCCGAGGTAGGCCTTGATGGCGAAGGGGATGGTGGCGATGGCCACGAGGAGGCAGTAGTAGCCCAGCGCCCGCTGGTCCGTCGCCCCCCGCACCGCGTTGATACCGACCCACAGGTAGGTGATGGCAAAGAGGTAGATGCCGGCAAACAACGGAATGCTGTAATCGCCATGGGCACCCTCCCACAGTCCGAAACCCGCACCGACAGCGGCGGCGATTACGCCGACGATGATGTTGAAGTAACCCACGTCTTTGGTATCGACCTTGCCCTGCAGCCACAAGGCATTGATGATCAGGACCTTGCCGATGAAAAACATTGCTACGCCTAGAGTACTCATGAGTCTTTGTCCTCTCTAATTTTTTTAAATTGGTTTGGTGGTTTCAAGCTTGGCCGGGGCCGCGGGAGACCGGCGCACCGGCCACCCGCGCCCCAGGCTTCCCTGCCCCTCCTCCTTACCAGGCGAAGTAGACCCGCGCCGTGTACATATCGAAATCGTTGGTTCCGCCGCCCGCCAGCTCATTCTCGACGTCACTGTAGTAGAGCTCGAGGCGGATGTTGTGGGAGTCCTTGGATAGCAGGTAGCGGAAACCAACATCCAGCTTCTCGGTGTCGAATCCCTGGTCATTGTCGAATTCATCGTAAACGATGCGGGGCTCGAGGCGGCCGATACCGAATTTCCCAGGCAGCAGGTAAGCCGCCGTCACATAGAAGCTCTCCCCTTCCTTTAAAGCGGTCGTATCATCCAGACCATCTGGCGTGCCTGGAGTCGCACTGGTGACGTCCACCAGCTTGCCATCCAGGTCGTAGTCAAAGTAACCGGCCTCGAAGTCGAGTACCCCGCCGTTGGCCAGGGGCCAGTCGACGCGGATATCGGTGCTCCAGGATGTGAAGTCGCCCTTGTTACCGGGCGTACCCACCACGTCCTGCTCGTAGGCCACGGAGGCGCCCCAGGACACGATGCGCTTGGAGCCGGTGTAGAAGCCCATGGGGTAGAAGCCCGGCTCGCCGTCGAAGAAGTTGTAGTTGATGCGCCCGGTCCACAGCAGGTTGTCGTCGGGGTCCGCATTGGCCCCCTCGACACCCTCCGTGACGGTCAGCCGGTACTTGAACTTCCCTTCCTCGTCGTGGCCCCAGAAGGCCATGCCCTCGTCACGTCCCTGGAAGGACGTCGGGTACCACCACGCATTGGGGAAGTCGAAGGTGGCCGAGAGCAAGGGTGCCGCCAGCACGGTGCGGCTGTTCACGGGCAGCAGCCGGCCGGCCCACACGTTGAACCAGTTGGAGGGCTGCCAGCCCACGTAGCCGTCCAGGACCCGGACCTCGCCACCCGTGCCCGCGCCGAAGGCGCTGC
>JAABTG010000064.1 GCA_011389995.1 Thiotrichales bacterium | reverse complement strand
AAAGCTGGCAGTATCAACGAGGTTACAGACGGGCCCTTAGCTCAGTTGGTTAGAGCCGCCGACTCATAATCGGTAGGGTGAGCCGGGACCGTTCTGACTCAATGTCAGAACGCAGCCCGGCGAACGCGTGGCAGGGATGCCGAGCTGGGTGCGTCACCAGGGATGAGTGCTTGCGAGGGGACAGGCCAGGGGACCCACACGCAGAAAGCTGGCAGTATCAACGAGGTTACAGACGGGCCCTTAGCTCAGTTGGTTAGAGCCGCCGACTCATAATCGGTAGGTCGCAGGTTCGAGTCCTGCAGGGCCCACCAACATGCATAAGTGGTTACAGCCCTCCCTGGCGCAACACCTCGACTCCGAAACGGCCCCGGCCTCGCCTTCCCTGGCGAGGCGTTCGGGCCGCTGCGAAGTGCCACCGGCACTTCGGTCGGCCCTCACCCTGCAGGGCCCACCAACCCAGCTAATCACAGGAAAATCCACGCCAGAGGCGCAGCGACGAAATACGCGCTGTTCCGCATCCCCTCTTCACAAGCAGGAGCATTCCTGGTTAACATGGCGCAAGCCGCGCGGAGAGGCAAAAAAGCGAGGCACAAAAAAATTACGCCCGCTGGGGAAGCGGGCGCTAAGTCCAGAGAGTATGCGCGCACCGAGGGTTCCTGAACACACTGGCTCCAATCCTTTGAGGAGCCGTTCCGGGGGAACTCCTTTCCTCCGGCCTTCCTTGAGTTGGGCTTCCAATCCCTGTCTCGGGCACGGGTCGTATATTGCAGCTCCCGGCCGGCGAAAGAAATCAACATTTTTACCAATCGTGTAAGAATTTTTTGACACGTTGTTCCTGCAACGTGTCATGCCCGGGGCTATCCCGCCATTCCCCGAAAGCCGTTACCGGCGCCGTCAACTGGTCATCAAGGGGTTTCCGCGATACCGCCGAAGGCGTCGATCAGGCGCGGCAGAAACGTCCGCAACTCCAGGGCCATAAGGGCGAAATCGGCATCCCTGCGGGAGGCCTCGTCATCTGCCTCGTCGCGCTCCCGCTCCTCCAGCACACGGTCGCCGAAGCGCAGCCGCCGCAGCACGAAATCGTCACCGAGGACGAAGGACAGACGGTCCTCCCAGTCCAGAGCCAGCCTGACGGCATAGCGTCCATGCTCCAGATGGGCCTGGACCTCCGGATCGGACAGATCCACGCCACGACACCGCACCACGCCCTCGGTACCCTCCGGGTCCCGCAGCTCGCACTCCTCCCCCAGGGACAGCCCGCTGATACGGTCGTCTCCCCGCAGCCACGCGGACATGATGTTGGCCGGGGACTGGGACACGGTGAGGGGGTAGACCGGTAAGGAGCCCAGGGCCTCCCGCAACACCACCAGGAACTCCTCCGCGCGGTTGGCGGAGGCGGCGTCCACCAATAACAGCCCCGTGGATTCATCCAGATAGGCCCACACCAGACGGGAGCGCACGAAGGCCTGGGGCAGAAGCTCGTGAAACACCGCGTCCTTGATGCGGTTGCGCTCCTGGCGCCGCACCGGATAGCCCTCGCTGTCCTCTATATGGGCCACCTTCTCCGCCACCACCTCGTTGACCACCGCCGCCGGCAGCAGGCGCTCGGCGCGGCGCATGCAGAACAGGCGGCAACCGTTGACGCTATGGGTGAGGGGCCCATCCTCCTGGCCCAGGGGCGGGACGAAGCCCGCCGAATCCAGTTCCATTTGCCCGCACGGCCTGAAGGTCTGGGTAGTGAGCCCCTCTTCCACTTCCTGCTCAGTGAGCTCGAGGCTACCCGCCAACCGATATATACGCAGATTCTTAAACCACACGATGAATTTCCCGGGAGATGGAACAAGGGCGCGATTATCCGCGCTCCGGGCCCGCGGATTCCAATCTGGATTTTTGATCCCGGATATGTTGACCCGTGCGCTGGCGGGGCCCGGCACAGCACACCATGGTGGCGCCAAACCCCCTTGGCAGCGGGGGAAAATACGGGTACCGTCCATGGCTGCCGCTTCCCGAGGAAACCCGTTCACACCATGAATCCACCCGGCACCCCCACTTCGGCCATCGAGCGCCGCGAAAATACGCGTATGGTCATCGATAACCTCCTTCAGGAGCGGGAGCAACTGCTCGTGCTCTATTGCAAGGTGGCGGGCCTCGAACCCTACACCGAGGAGGCACCCGTGGAGCGCATGGTGAGCGAGTTTTGCCAGATCCTGGTGGACTACGTGGCCGCGGTGCACTTCGAGGTGTTCTCACGGTTGTCCGAGGGCTCGGAGCGCCGTCGCAGCGTGCTGGACGCCGCCGACCGGAACTACGACTACGTGGCGGAGACCACTCAGCAGGCGGTGGACTTCAACGACAAATACGATGGCGGTGATGTGGGCCACCTGAAGCATTCCCTGCCCGCGGACCTGTCCCACCTGGGCGAAGTACTCGCGGAACGCTTCGAGAAGGAAGACGAAGTCTTCTCGGCCCTCCTCGACACGGACTGAACGGCCCCTCCCCCATCCGTCCGCCCGTGCGCCGACCCCGCGTCTACGTACCTCAACCCCTCGCCCACATCCCGAGCGTCACCCTGACGGGAGACCGCGCCCATTACCTCGGGAGGGTGCTGCGCATGAAGGCGGGGGATGAGTGCCTGTTGTTCGACGGCCACGGCCTGGATTATCCGGCCACGGTGACCGCGGCGGCGCGCCGCACGGTAAGCCTGCGGCTGGGACCTCCCCGGCCCGTCGCCACCGAGAGCCCGCTGTTCAGCCGCCTCATGCTGGCCGTGACCCGGGGCTCGCGCATGGACGTGGCCCTGCAGAAGGCGGTGGAACTGGGGGCCTCGGCCCTCGCACCGGTGTTCACCGAACGCTGCGGCGTCAGCCTGGGGCCTGACCAGATCCCACGCCGGCTGGAGCACTGGCGGGGTGTCATCGGCGCCGCCGCCGAGCAGTGCGGGCGTGCCCGCATCCCCGAACTGACGCCGCCCATGGACCTGGAGGAAGGCCTGGCACGATTGCCGCCGGCGCCCGCGACGCGGCTGGTGCTCGACCCGGGGAACGGCGGGACCCTGGCGGACGTGACTCCGCCGGCCGAAGGCGTGGTGATCCTCGTGGGGCCGGAGGGTGGCCTCACGGCGGATGAACTGGCGGCGGCGGCCCGGCACGGCTTCCAGGGCATCGGTCTGGGGCCAAGGGTCTTGCGGGCGGAGACGGCACCCCTGGCCGTGTTGGCGGCGCTGCAGGCCCTGTGGGGAGATTTCCTGCCGCGTCCGCGGCCTTAGGGAGACACCGAACTATTCGGCGTCACGCTCGGGGGCCACCCAGCGGCCGCCGTGAACCGGGCCGCCCTGCTTCATGGGCCGGTGGCCTCCAGGGTCCGCAGTACCT
This sequence comes from Thiotrichales bacterium, assembly GCA_011389995.1. Classification (GTDB taxonomy): domain Bacteria; phylum Pseudomonadota; class Gammaproteobacteria; order JAABTG01; family JAABTG01; genus JAABTG01. Next base: position 20,073 of record JAABTG010000064.1, on the reverse strand, counting down.
CCACCAGAGCCCCCTCGAGTCCCTCGAGATCGGGGATCTCCACCACTTCCCCCTCGTCCAGTTCCACCCGGCCCCAGCCGTAAGGCTCCCCGCCCCGGCCGCGATGGCTCAGCTGGGCCTCGTGGGCCATGGTGGGATGGGGGGGAGCCGCAGTCGCTACGGCATAGTAGGGCAGGTCCGGCTCCCGGGCGAGGGCATAGAGCACCACCAGGCTGCGCTGCCGGCCGACGCAATCAAGGGCACGCCGGCGACCGAGGGCGCGCTCGAGGGACAAAAGGGGCACCCGCTGGCCCCGCCAATGGATGAAGCCGGTGAGCCAGTCAGGGCCTCCCCGTAGCAGCTCCGGTGTGCCGTAAGCCGTCACCTCCGCCACCAGCGCGGTGGGGACCAGGGCCGCCGGTCCGTCCAGGGGCAGCACCAGCACGCGGATGGCTTCCGTCACCTCAGCCATGGCCGGGGGCCGTCAGGGCATGGATGCGGTCCAGCAGTTCGAGCTCATGATAGGGCTTGTTCATGTAGTGGTTGATGCCGATGGAACGGGCCCGCTCGCTGTGTTTATGACCACTGCGGGAGGTCACCATGATGATGGGCAGGTGGCGCAGACGGGCATCGTTGCGCACCGAGGTGGCCAGCTCGTAACCATCCATGCGCGGCATCTCGACGTCCAGCAGCATGATGTCCGGCGCGTGGTCCTGCAACAACGCCAGGGCCTCCACGCCATTCCGTGCCGTCATCACCTCCATGCCGTTGCGTTCCAGGAAGCGTTCCGCCACCCGGCGCACGGTCAGGGAATCGTCCACCACCAGTACCAGGGGTGGGCGGACCGCCTCCTGCTCCATCATCTGACGCCACCCCGGGGCGGACAACTGGGCCGGCTGGGTGGCGGCGAGACGCACCAGGGCCGGCAGGTCCATCACCAGCACCACCCCCCCGTCGCCCATGACGGTGGCGCCGAGGATCCAGCTCACCGTACCTATCTGAGGACCCACGGGCTTGATCACCACCTCCTGGCGAGCCCCCAGGCCATCCGCCAGGAAGGCCATGCGGCGGTCGCCCACCCGCACGAACAACACCGGCACCCGGCGCGTCGCGACCCCGGGTGTGGTGCCGCCCACCCCCAGCAGACGCCCCATGGGAAACACCTGATAGGGCTCTCCCAGATAGCCCAGGCTGGGGTCAGGCTCCGCCATCAGGGCCGTGGCCTCATCCCGGGAGAGACGCATCACCCCTTGCAGATGGGACAGGGGTACCGCGAACAGCTCCTCCTCCACCTGGACCATGAGGGCCTGACTGACGGAGATGGTGGTAGGGAGCCGAATCACGAAGCCGGTGCCGCTGCCGGCGGCGGTGTCCACCGTCAGGGAACCACCCATTTGATTGATGGCGGCATTGACCGCATCGAGGCCGACGCCACGACCGGAGATGCGGGTGACCGCGGCGGCGGTGGAAAAGCTCTGCTCGAATACGAACTGCACCAGTTCGGCATCCGAGATCTCCGCCTGGTCACCCACCAGGCCACGCTCCAGGGCCTGGGAGCGAATCGCTTCGCGGTCCATCCCCGCACCATCGTCGCGCAAGTGAATGACCACGTCGCTGTGGTCGCGCTCTATGGCCAGGTCGATGCGGCCCACGGCCGGCTTGCCGAGGCGGCGACGCTCCTCCGGTACCTCGATGCCGTGGTCCACGGCGTTGTTCAGCATATGCTCCAGGGCCCCCACCAGCGGTCCGACGACGGTGTGATCAAGCTCCTCGTCGTGGCCCCGCACGTGGAGTTCCACCTCTTTGTGCAACTCCTTCGCCGTCTGTCGCACCAGGCGGCGCAGTCGCTGGATGTAACGGGCCACCGGCACCATGCGGGTGGTGAGCAGGCGTTCCTGGAGGTCGCTGGAGAGGCGGGCCTGCTGGATGAGGACGCCCTCCGAATCCCTCACCAGCCCCGTTAGCTGGTCCTGGATGCTTTCGAGATCGGAGACGCTCTCGGTGAGGCCGCGGGACAGCTGCTGGACCTCGGTGTAGCGATCCAGCTCCAGCGGGTCGAAGGCGCCGTCCCGGGACTCCTGGGGCAGTCCCTCGTGGCGGAACAGGATCTGCGACTCGGTCTCCATCTCGAGGCGCCGCAGTTGGGAGCGCAACCTGCCGATGGTCTGGTCCATCTCCTTGATGGTGGAACCCAGCTCGCCCACCTGTTGTTCCACCCGCGAGCGCGAGATGCTGATCTCCCCCGACGTGGACACCAGATAGTCCAACAGGTTGACCCCCACCGCGACCTTCTCGAGCCCTGCCATGCCGCCCTCGCGGTCACCCCCTCCGACGGGACTGTCGGTCACCAGGCTCACCACGGGCGGATCCTCCACCACCGCCACCTCCGGACCGGCGGCGTCCGCGGCCACGTCATCCGCGGCGGCCGCTTCGATGGCCGATACCAGGGCCGTCACCTCCCGTGGTGAGCGCTCCGCACGCACCTCATCGAGCATGTGGGCCACGGCATCCACCCCCTGCTGGACCACCTCGCGGCGATGCACCGAAGGCGCTACCCGGTCTTCGGCCAGGCGCTCCAGCAGCGTCTCGAGACTGTGGCTGAGGGTCACCAGGGCATCCAACTCCGCCATCCGCGCGCCCCCCTTGAGGGTGTGCAGCAGGCGTTGCAAGGTGGCGAGGGTGTCGGCGTCCACGTCGGCGTCCCGCCACTTCTCCAGCAACCGGTCGCAGGCCTGCTGTATCTCCTCCGCCTCCTCCACGAAAACCTCCCGCAACTCGGTGGCCAGTTCGTCCTCCCCGCCTCCCGGGGCCGCCACCTGCCGCGGGCTGACGGGGGCCTCGGCGAGGGTGCGGGCACGGGCAATGAGGCCCTGCGGCAGCGGCTCGGGATGGCCCCCGGCGCGCAGCGTATCCAGGGTGGCGGTCAGCACGTCCACGCTCTCCTGGAGCAGGGCGCAGGTGTCGATGGACACGGGCTTGACGCCCTTGCGATGGAGGTCGAAGGCACTCTCCAGGGCGCCGTAGAGGCGGGAAAGGCCCTCCAGAGAGGCCAGCCGGGTGATGCCCTTCAGGGTATGGCAATGGCGCACCAGACTCTCGTCCACCAGGCCACCGCCTGCCAGGGTCAGCTGGGCGCAAGTGCCCCGCAACCCCTCCAGCACGCCCTCGGCCTCCGGCAGGAACACCTGCAGCATGGCGGCATCGGCGGCGGCGCCCGAGGCACCCCCATGGCCTGCCGGGACGGGCGCCGCCATGGGTCCTCCGGGCACCGGCCCGGGAATATCCTCGCCGTCCTCGCCGTCCTCGCCGTCGCCCCCTCCCCCGTCGTCCGGCTCGTCCCTGTCTCCCCCCGGCGGCGGTCCGTCGATCAGGGCCTCGGCGCGCCGGATGAGTTCCTGGCAGGCCGGCGGCGCCTCGCTGTCCGAGCGATAGGCCGCCACCAGCTGGGGCATCAGTCCATGGACATCCCACAGCAGATCAGGGATGGCCGGGCGATAGCCCAGGGCACCCTCCATCAGCCGGTTCAACAGCCGTTCCACGGCCCACGCCAGCTCACCCAGCTGTATCGCCCCCACCAGCCGGCCGCTGCCCTTGAGGGTGTGGAAGCTGCGCCTCAGTACCACCAGAGGCTCGCGCTGCTGCGGTGCCTGCTGCCAGTCTTGCAGGCTCCCCGCGATGGCGGCCAGGGTCTCCTCGGTCTCCTCGAGGAAGATGGCCACGATCTCCCCGTCCGGGGCCTCGTCGCCATCCCCGGGGTGCGCGGCTTCAGAGGCCGACGGAGAATCATCATGATCGAAGCGGCGCAGGCGCTCGCTGGCGTCCTCCAGGCTGGCCTTGAGGTGACCGGGCATCTCCGCGGGCGTCTCGTCCTCGTCGCCCGCCCATTCCTCGCCGGCGAAGGGGGCCAGGGTGATCTCCTCGTCGTCGCCGAAGGCCACCTCCTCGTCCACCTCGGGTGCGGCGAGGGTCTCCTGCTCCAGCCGCTCCGGCGGCGGCGGGGCCAGCTCTATCTCTTCATTGTTGTCGGCGAAATCCAGCTCCTCGTCCACATCCACGTCCGGGGGCAGTTCCAGGGCCGCCACGCTGGCGCGGATATGGTCCAGGATGTCGTCCGTGTCCTCCCGCCCCTCGAGGTAGCCCTCGAGAAAGTAGTCGGTGCTCATCACGGTGTCGGCATAGGCCTCCAGGTGTTCCCGGGACGGCAGGTGGGGGGCGCTCTCACGCAAGCGTTCCCGTACATAGCGGGCGCCCTCCGCCATGAGATCCGCCAGGGGTCCCAGGTCCAGCATCCGCAAGCCGCCCACCACGCGACGGAAACGCTCCTGGAGGTCGTCCAGGTGGTGGATGGCCCCCGGGTCGGCGATGAAGGCCTCCGAGTCCTCCTTGATGGCCACCAGTTCCATCCGCAGCTCGCCCACCGCCGCGGCGGTTTCCTGTTGCTGATGGTGGTCTTTGAGGGCCTTGATGCGGCCCCCTCCGGCGCCTTCGCGCAGGGCATCGTCTAGACCGCGGGAGGCCAGCGCCGACAGGGCCGCATCCACCTCCAGGAGATGGCCGGCGATGGCCAGCAGGGTGTCGTCCTGCGGGGCCTCGCGGCCTTCCACGCAGTCCGTCAGGCGCTGCATCTGGTCCAGCACCGTCCGGCGGGCGCCCCCCAGCCCCAACAGCGCGAGGGTGTCCGCCACCCGCGACAACACGCCGAGGGTGGGGCGCAGGTCCTCGATGGCGGCGGCGTCGGAACGCACGAAGATGTCCATCATGTCCTTGACCCGGGACAGATCATCGGACAACGCCTCGTTGACCGAGTCCAGCACCTCCAGGCCCGGTCCGAGGAAGCCGTCGGCGTCCTCCTCGGGCAACAGATCATCGAGGCCATAGACCTCGACGATGCGCCGCCCCCGGGGGCTGGGGGAACGAAAACGGCCGATGTAGAACAGCAGGTTCTTCATCAGCTCGGGGGGCGGCGGACGGTCCAGATGGTCCACGCCGCTCTCGGCCAGCTCGCGGATCTGCAGATCGAGTTGTCCCATGAGCAGCTTGATGGAAACCCCGCCGGGCAGGCTGCCGTCCCGCAGGGCGGCCACCACCCCCAGGGCGATCCACCACAGGGCCCCCAGGGGGCTGTTGCCGGACAGCCGCTCCAGGTAGCGCAGCACGGCCGCCAGAGTGCCGAGACCATGGCCCTCTCCGTCCCGGAACCAGTCCACGAGGCCCTTCTGGTAATGGGTGCGCAGGCGCTTGGCGTAGGCCTTGACGCCGCCGGCGCTGATGGCCCCCTGGGCCATGGCGGACGGCGGCAGGTCGGCCACCACGGTGGTGAGATCGGGCGAGAACAGGCGGGTCTCCGACAGCAGGCGGCGACGCCGCACGGCGCGGATGTCGTTGAGCAACGGCATCAGCAGGATGGGGGTATCCTGTCCGGAGCGCCCCACCCGCTCCAGATAATGGGGCAGCTGCAGCACCCCCTGCATCAGCAGCCGCAGGCCATCATCCCGCTGCTCCACGCGCCCGCGCGCCAGGGACACCACGAGGGCCTCCATCTCCTCCGCCAGCAACGCGGCCCCATAGACGGATACCAGCTCAAGAACGCCGCGGATGCGGGCCAGGGACTGACGCAGCCGGTCCAGGTGATGGGCGGCGAGCCCATCTTCCGAGACCTCGGAGAGGATCTGACGCAGGCCCGCCAGTTCCTCGTCCAGGCCCGGCTTGATCCAACGCAGACGTGTGGAGTAATGCATGTCCGGGTCCTCTTCCTAAGTGCCCCTTACGCCGTTATGCCGTGCCGCTTCTCGATGCCTCCGAGGTAACGCCATGTCCCTCTTCGGCCTCCTCGCGGGGCAGTTTGAAGCCCGCCACCGAGCGTCGCAGATCCGCCGCGAGCTCGGCCAGTTCGCCGATGGAATGGGCCGTATCCCGGGTCCCCTCGGTAGCGGTGACCGTGACCTGGCGGATGTCATCCATGTCCCGGGAGACGGCCAGGGCGGTCTGGGTCTGGGACTGGGCGGCGGTGGCGATCTCCCGCACCAGCTCGGCGAGGCGCTTCGACACGCGGTCGATCTCCACCAGGGCGTCGCCCGCGTCCTCGGCGAGCTTCGCCCCCTGCACCACGCCGGTGGTGCTCTGCTCCATGGAGATGACGGCGTCCTTGGTATCGGACTGAATGGCCTTCACCAGCCCCTCGATCTGATGGGTGGCGTGGCTGGAGCGCTCCGCCAGGCGTTGCACCTCGTCCGCCACCACGGCGAAGCCGCGCCCGGCCTCGCCGGCCATGGAGGCCTGGATGGCGGCATTCAGCGCCAGGATGTTGGTCTGATCGGCGATGTCGTCGATGAGGCCGACGATATCCCCGATCTCCTGGGAACTCTCCCCCAGCCGCTTGATGCGTTTGGAGGTCTCCTGGATGGTCTCGCGGATGCTGTCCATGCCGGAGATGGTGTCGCGCACCGCCCCCGCACCCTTGCCCGCCAGGGTCTCGGACTGCTCCGCCACCTCCTGGGAGCGGGCGGCAAGCTCCGAGACCCCCTCGAAGGCGTCGGCCATGGCGCCCACGGCATCGGCCGCGTTGGTGATCTGTCCGGCCTGACGCTCACTGGATTCGGACAGGGATATGGCCGTGTTACGGGTGTGCTGGGCGGCCGACGCCACCTGCACCGAGGTGCGGTTGATGTTGGATACCAGGCCGCGCATCTCCTCGATGGCGTAGTTGATGGCATCGGCGATGGCCCCGGTGAAGTCCTCTGTCACCGTGGCGTTCACCGTGAGGTCGCCATCCGCCAGGTCGGTGATCTCCCCCAGCAGGCGCAGGATGGCCTCCTGGTTGCGGCGGTTGGTGTCCTTGCTCTCCTCCTCCCGGGCGCGGGCCTCCTCCTCCCGGGCCCGGGCCTCCTCGGCGCGGGCGCGGGCCGCCTCGGCGGCCAGCCGGGCGTCGCGGGTCATCTGGAAGCCCACCAGCATCAGCATGGCCAGGGCGAGGGCGGCGAAGACGTTGCCGAGCATGGGCGACACCAACCGCTCGTCCATGTACTCGCGGTAGCGGGCCGACAGGGCATCCGCCACGTCCAGCAGGATATCGCTGGCCACGAAGACGCTGTTGGAGGCCTCGAGGCTCTCGAACACCCGGTCATTGGCCAGCACCCCCTGCAGCAGCTCCTGATTCTGGTTCACCGTGCGGATGATGCCCTCCAGCAGGGCGCGGGACTCGGCCTCGGCCAGGGGTTCCAGGCCCTTGCGCTCGTCTCCCGCGAGCAGACCCTGGTATACCTCTGCCAGGAGCTTGATATCGCGGCCGAAACGGGACACCGCGGTGGCGGCACTGACGCCGCCCTGCCACGCCATGCGCAGATTGTTGGCGGCGCGTTCCAACAGCATGAACTGGCGGGTGGCGATATAGATCTGGTTCGGTGTGGCCCCCGTTTCCATCATCACGTTGACCAGGTCCTCGGTCTTCAGGGCGACGCTGGCGGAGAAGGCGTTGAAGGCCTGTACCGCGGAGAACATCTGGGTGATGGGGCCCTCCACTTCGAGCACCGCTTCGATGCTGGCATCGGCCCGCTGCCACGCCCTCTCCATGGTGGAAAGCTGGTCGGAGAACTCGGCCGGCAGGGGTGGCAGGCGGGACTCGGGGTCGCCGTTGCGCAGCACGTCGAGATTGGCGGCGAATTCGCGCCGGGCCTGGCGCAGGACACCGAAGGCGGTCCAGCTGCCGTCTGCGGCCTCGCCCGCGAACTTGTCGAGTTGCTGGGCCAACACCTTCTGTTGACCCAGCAGGTCCAGGAGGCGCCGATCGGTCTCACTCTGCACCACCACCCGCAGGTACACCGCCACGGTGGCCACCACGAATACCACCAGCAGCCCCATGACCAGTTGCCGGGCGACACCACGCCCCCCCTTGTTCAGGGGCGTCTCCCTCGGCGATGTATCCATAGCCCCTCCTCTTCCTATAGTGCAACGCGCAGAAAATCGGGATGGCGGACGATGCGGTTGAGGTCCATTACCGTCCACGCCCCCCGGTCATCCACCACTCGCCCCGTGAAGAAGGGCACAAGCCATTCCGCGACCCCCTGATTGGTGGTCTGCTGACTCGCCCGGAAATGGCGCAGGCCGGCCATCTCCGCCACCAGCAGGGCCACCGGCACCGACTCGTCCCGCACCTCCAGCAGCCGGCTGCGGGGGCTGATCACGCTGTTGGTGGCGGTGAGAAACCCGGCCAGGTCCACCACTGCCACCAGCCGGCCTCGCAGATTCGCCATGCCCCGCAGCCAGGCCTTGCAGCCCGGCACCCGGGTGACCCGGGGCAGCTGTCCGATCTCCAGCACCTGGGCCATGGGCACCACCAGGCGCTCGTTCGCCACCAGGAAACCGATGCCGGTCCAGCGTGCCTCCGGGCGCTCCTCGCTGCCGGGCAGGGCCCGTCCCGTCTCACGCACACGGGCCTCCCAGGCGCGCAGCAACTGGAAGGGGGTGGGGTCCGGGGCGCTCACGACATCAGGCATCAAGGGGCATCGACATGCCGACGGATGGCCTCCAGCAGTTCATCCCTGGTGAAAGGCTTGGTGAGGTATTCATCGGAGCCCACCACGCGGCCGCGGGCCCGATCGAACAGACCGTCCTTGCTGGAGAGCATGATGACGGGTGTTCCCTTGAATACGTCGTTGTTCTTGATGAGGGCGCAGGCCTGGTAGCCGTCCAGGCGCGGCATCATGATATCCACGAAGATGACGTCGGGACGATAATCCACCACCCGTGCCAGGGCATCGAAGCCATCCACGGCGGTCGCCACATCACAACCCACCTTCTTGAGCAGGCTCTCGACGGTGCGCCTGATGGTCTTGCTGTCGTCCACCACCAGGACCTTCGTGCCCCTGAAATCGTCTGTATGCGCCTCTGTGACCACGGCAACCCGTCCCCTGCCCCCCCCGCCACCCCCTGTGGCACCCACCGCCGGCCGCACCCGTCCGGGATACGGCAGGCCTGGCCCCCACTGCGACGTATTGTCCTTTTGGAAAGATTGGGCAATTCTTGATGGTAGTACATAGTATCTCGTCTGCCCACAGGGGACCGGGTTGAAAACCGGCCCCCGGTTCCTGTCGAATGGATAGCCTTTCAAGCCGAGCCGAACGCTCCCGATGCCCATGACCGAAGTCCCCCACCTCACCACCGCCCTGCGCGGCCCCCTGGAGCAGATCGAGGAGCATATCCTCGGCCATCAGGCGGCCATCGAGTCCTGGCTGCGCAGCCAGTGGCACGAATCGCCGCCGCCATTTTATACCTCCATCGACCTGCGCAACGCCGGCTTCAAGCTGGCCCCCGTGGATACCAACCTGTTCCCGGCGGGTTTCAACAACCTCAACCCCGAGTTCCTGCCCCTCGGGGTGCAGGCCATCCAGTCGGCGGTGGACCAGGTGCTGCCATCGGCCCTGCGGGTGCTCATCATCGCCGAGAGCCATACCCGCAATATTCCTTACATGGAGAACCTGGCCAGCCTCACGGAGATATTTCAGAAGGCGGGCCTCGAGGTACGCATCGGATCCTTTGCCGAAGAACTGAAATCACCGCAGGACGTGGAGCTGCCCTCGGGGCGCACCGTGCGCCTGGAACCGGTGGTGCGCCAGGGCACGCGGGTGGGTGTGGGAGATTTCTCGCCGTGCCTGCTGCTGCTCAACAACGACATGTCCAACGGCCCCCCCGCGGCCCTCGAGGGCATCGATCAGATCATCGTCCCGCCCCTGGCGCTGGGCTGGGCCCACCGCCTCAAATCCGACCATTTCCGCGAATATGCCCTGGTGGCGAAGGAGTTCGCCGCCCTGGTGGATATCGACCCCTGGCTCATCGACCCCCTGTTCCGCAACTGCGGCCAGATCGACTTCATGAAGCGCGACGGCGAGGAGTGCCTGGCCGACAACGTGGATGCCCTGCTGGCCATGATCCGGGAGAAGTACCGGGAATACGGTGTCACCAAGGAACCCTTCGTCATCGTCAAGGCCGACGCCGGCACTTACGGCATGGCCGTGATGACGGTGAAGAGCGCCGCCGAGGTGCACGATCTGAACCGCAAGCAGCGCACCCGCATGGCCAAGACCAAGGGCGGGGTTCACGTCTCCAAGGTCATCGTCCAGGAAGGCGTCTACACCATGGAGACCTGGGGTGACGCCGCCATCGCCGAGCCCGTGGTCTACCTGGTGGACCGCCACGTGGTGGGGGGCTTCTACCGCGTCCATACCGCGCGTTCCACCGACGAGAACCTCAACGCCCCCGGCATGCGCTTCGAGCCACTGGCCTTCGCTCAGACCTGCATCCTGCCGGACCAGGGCCAGGCCCCCGACGCCGAGCCCAACCGCTTCTATGCCTACGGCGTCATCGCCCGCCTCGCCACGCTGGCGGCGGCCCGCGAGCTCGCGCCCGGCCCGCGTCCCGAAGAGGAGTGCAGCGACGACACCCCCCGCCAGGCCGGCGCCGCCTGAGGGCGGCCGCCGGCCCCGCGGCTCAGGGCCCGCGCAGTCGGCGCCTGACCTCGGGCAGCAGGCGGCGGCTGACGTCCAGCCGGCGTTCCACCGCCGTCATCGCCACCTGGTGGCGGCCGTCCCGGGTGCGCTCCAGCGCCCTCACGTGGGCCCGCGCCACCAGGGCGCTGCGGTGGACGCGGATGAAGCGCTCGCCGAACTCCCCGGCGAAGGCCTTCAGGGGCTCCTCCGTGAGCAGTTCACCCCCCGGCCAGCCGACGGTGACATACTTGTTGTCGGCGAGCAGATATCGCACCTCGCTCACCGCCACGATCACCAGCCCGTGGCGGGATGGCGCGGAGATATGGCTGCGGGGGAGGCGGGAAACATCCCCCACCGCCGCCAGCAACGCCGGGCCGAGGCTGTGGGCGCGGGCCAGGGCCTGGGCCAGGCGCTCCCGCCGGATGGGCTTCAAAAGGTAATCCACCGCCCGCGCCTCGAAGGCGTCCAGGGCATGCTGCTCGTAGGCGGTGGTGAAGACCACGGGGGGCGGAGCCGCCAGGGTCGCCATGTGGCGGGCAGCTTCCAGGCCATCCATGCCCGGCATGCGGATATCCAGTAATACCACGTCCGGGCCCTCGGCCATCACCAGATCCAGGGCGCTGCGGCCGTCAGCCGCCTCCAGCACCAGCGTCACGCCGCCCATTTCCTCCAGCAGGGAGCGCAGGCGCTCCCGGGCCAGGGTCTCATCATCCGCCACCAGCACCTTCATGGCGACGTCTCCCGGTAAGGCAGCCGCATGTGCAGCCGGTAGCGCTGCGGGCCCGCCGCCGCCTGGAAAGTGACGGGTGCGTCGAAGAAGGCACCCAGGCGTTCCGCCACATTGGCCTGGGCCATGCGGTTACCGGCACGGGGCGCGGCCCGGCCGTCCTCCGGCACGGGGTTGGTCACATCCACCTCCAGCCACGGGCCGTCCCGGCGCACGCGGATGCTCACCTCGCCGCCGGACAGGCTGGGCTCCACACCATGGTAGACGGCATTCTCCACCAGGGGCTGCAGGGTCAGGGGCGGCAACCGCGCCTCCTCCACCCCCTCGCCGATGTCCCACGCCACCTGCAGGCGCTGCCCCAGACGCTGGGCCTCGATGCCCAGATAGCGCCGGCATACCTCCAGCTCCTGGGCCAGGGTGGCGGGCGAGTCGCCCTCCTTCAGGGTCACCCGCAACAGGGCCGCCAGGTCCTCCACCACCTGCTCCGCCACCGCCGGCCGGCTGCGGGTCAGGCTGGCGATGGTATTCATGCTATTGAACAGGAAGTGGGGCCGGATGCGGGCCTGGAGGGCCGCCACCCGGGCCTGGCTGCCCAGTTCCACGTTGCGCCGCCACTGGTGCCGTACGTAGAAATAGCGCAGGGCCGCCGCGTAGACGATGCCGGCGATAGCCACGTTGCGGCCCATGAAATCCAGCCGCCCGGGACGGTCGAAGGGGGACAGCACCAGCCATTCGAGGGCCTGCAGGGCACCCTCGCTGACCGCCGCCGTGACCATGATGACGACGGCCCCGGTGACCAGGGCCGCGGGACCGGCGGCGAGACGGACCAGGGCCCGTTTCAGCAGGCACAGGATCACCAGGCTGCTCACCGCCACCCAGTGGGCGAAGAAGGACACCATCGCCAGTTCCAGCCAGAAGTCGCGGCTGGCGATGGGCACCAGGGCCACCACCAGGGCCACGATCTGCACCATCAGCACCACCGCGAAGATCACACGGGCATCGCAGAAGTCCGGTAGCAGCCCGGCCCCAGCGGTGTCCCGGCCCGTTTCCGTACTCCCCGTCATCAGACCTCCTGCGCGCACCCAACACCGTCCGCCGCACCGGCGGCGCAGACCCGGCGACCGACCCGGCCCGGCTGTCCCGCCGGGCGTTCCGGGGCCCATCCCACCATGCTTCTGCGGCGGGACCTCATCCGCGAATACGTTATACTCCCCGCCATCTGCCGTGCCACGTTTGCGTCCATGAATTCACGAGATACCGCCAAGAAACCCTGGACGGGCCGTTTCACGGCCCCCACAGACGCCTTCGTAGAGGCCTTCACCGCCTCGGTGGACTTCGACCGGCGCCTCTATCGCCAGGACATCGCCGGCTCCATCGCCCACGCCACCATGCTGGGCGCGGTGGGGATCCTCAGCGACGCCGAACGGGACGCCATCGTCGCCGGCCTCGAGGGCATCCGCCGCGACATCGACCGCGGCGAGTTCAACTGGTCCGTGGCCCTGGAGGACGTCCACATGAACGTGGAATCCGTCCTCACGGAACGTATCGGCCCGGTGGGCAAGAAACTCCATACCGGGCGCTCGCGCAACGACCAGGTGGCCACCGATCTGCGCCTGTGGCTGCGGGAGGAGACCGACATCGTGCTGGACGAGCTCAAGCGGCTGCGCCAGGGCCTGCTGGCGGTGGCCGAGCGCGAGGCCGCGACCATCATGCCCGGCTTCACCCACCTGCAGACCGCCCAGCCCGTCACCTTCGGCCACCACATGATGGCATGGTATGAGATGCTGACCCGGGATGCGGCGCGTTTCACAGACGTGCGCGGCCGCCTCAACCACATGCCCCTGGGGGCGGCGGCGCTGGCGGGCACCACCTTTCCCATAGACCGCGCCATGACCGCCGGGCTGCTGGGCTTCGACGCCCCCTGCGCCAACTCCCTGGACGCCGTCAGCGACCGCGACTTCGTCATCGAGTTCTGCGCCGCCGCCAGCCTGCTGATGGCCCACCTGTCCCGCTTCTCCGAAGAGCTGGTGCTGTGGAGTTCGGCCCAGTTCGACTTCGTGGACCTGGGGGACGCCTTCTGCACCGGCTCCTCCATCATGCCCCAGAAGAAGAACCCCGACGTCCCCGAGCTGGTGCGCGGCAAGACGGGCCGTGTTTACGGCCACCTCATGTCCCTGCTGACCCTCACCAAGGGCCAGCCTCTCGCTTACAATAAGGACAATCAGGAGGACAAGGAGCCCCTGTTCGACACCGTGGACACCATCAAGGGCTCCCTGCGGGTCTACGGCGACCTGGTGCCGGTGATGACCGTCAAGGGCGACGCCATGAAGGAGGCCGCCCGCCGGGGCTACGCCACTGCGACGGATCTGGCGGACTATCTGGTGCGCCGCGGCGTGGCCTTCCGCGACGCCCACGAGGTGGTGGGACAGGCGGTGCGCCAGGCCATCGAGCTCGGCGTGGACCTGGCCGATCTACCCCTGGAGACCCTCCAGGGCTTCTCCCCCACCATCGCGGCGGACGTCTACGACGTGCTCACCCTCGAGGGCTCGGTCCAGGCCCGCGACCACCTCGGGGGCACCGCCCCGCGCCAGGTGCTGCTGGCGGTGCAGGCCGCCCGCACCGCCCTGGCCGCGGAAGACCGGGCCCGTCCCCGGTAATCAGGCGAGGCCATCGGGAACCCCATGGAACAACCCCCTGCAGACAGCCTGGAGCAGTTACGGCAACGGCTGGCGGATTTCGCCGCGGAAAGGGACTGGGACCAGTTCCATTCCCCCAAGAACCTCGCCATGGCCCTGGCGGGGGAGGCGGGCGAGCTGCTGGAGCACTTCCAGTGGCTGTCCCAGGACCAGAGCCGGCGGCTGGAGGCGGAGAAGCTGCGGGACGTGGGCCTCGAGCTCGCGGACATCCTCATCTACCTCATCCGCCTCGGCGACAAGCTGGGGGTGGACCTCATCGCCGCCGCCCATACCAAGATCCACATCAACGAATCGCGCTATCCTGCCCACAAGGTCCGGGGCGACGCCCGCCGGGCCGAAGAATACGACTGATCCATCGCACCGAAGGAAGACCGTGCCATGAAAAAGCTCTTCAAAGCCCTGTTCTATCTCGTCATCGTCCTGATGGTGCTGTTCATCGGCGCAGTGGGTCTGGTGTATCTCTACTTCGACCCCAACGACTACAAGGAGCAGATGGCCGGCGCGGTGAAGGAGCAGACCGGCCGCGAACTGACCATCGGCGGCGATATCGGCCTCAGCTTCTTCCCCTGGATCGCCGTGGAGATGGCGGACGTCTCCCTGGGCAACGCCCCCGGCTTCGAGGAGCCGGTGTTCGCCGGCGTGGACAAGATGCGGGTCTCCATCAAGCTCCTGCCCCTCATCAGGCAGGAGGTGGAGATGGACACCGTCACCCTCCACGGCCTGCGGGTGAACCTGGCGCGCAACGCCACGGGCCAGACCAACTGGGCGGACCTGACCGCGGGCGAGGCCCCGGCGGAGGAGCAGGCCCCTGCCGGTGCCCCGCCCATCGCCGCACTGGCCATCGGCGGCCTCGACGTGGAGGATGCCCGCATCCAGTGGCGCGACGCCCAGAGCGGCCAGCACTACGAGCTGGCGGACCTCTACCTCGAGACCGGCGCCATCGAGTCGGGCGAGCCGGTGGACGTCGACTTCGGCTTCCGCCTCGACAGCAAGCAGCCGGAGATGACCGCCGACATCAAGCTGACCACCCGACTGACCCTGGACATCGGGGCCGAGAAGTACGGCGCCAGCGGCCTCCGGCTCACCGTCGAGGCCACGGGTGACGGCCTGCCGGTGGCGCAGCTCGAGGCCGCCCTGGAGAGCGACGTGGCGGTGGATCTGGCGGCCCAGACCGCCGATGTGCGCAACCTCAAGCTCAGCGCCCTCGGCCTCGACGCCAGCGGCGAGCTCAAGGCCACCCGCATCATGGAGGCCCCCGCCTACAGCGGCACCTTCAGCCTCGCCGAGATGGACCTGCGGGAGCTGCTGGCGAAGCTCGATACCCCGCCCGTGGAGACCGCCGACCCCGACGTGCTCAAGGCCATCAGCATGAGTACCCGCATCGACGGCACCGCCGACGAGGTGAAGCTGGAGGACTTCAATCTCAAGCTGGACGACAGCACCCTCACGGGCAACCTCGAGGTGGCCGATTTCGCCCGGCCCGCCGTCCGCTTCGACCTGGAGATGGACGCCATCGATGCCGATCGCTATCTGCCCCCCGCGGCCGAGGCCGGCGATGAGACGGCATCCGCCGGCGAGGGTGGTGGCGATGGGGGCGGCAACGCCCCGCCGGCCCAGGCGGCGGCCCTGGCCCCCCTGCGCACCCTGGATGCGGCGGGCGACCTGCGCATCGGCCGCCTCGTCATCAACAAGCTCACCCTGACGGATATCCTGGTGCGCCTCGATGGCGAGGATGGCTTAGTCAAGCTCGACCCCATATCCGCCGAGCTCTACGAGGGTCTGTTCAAGGGACAGCTGACCCTGGATGCGCGCCAGGACGTGCCCCGGCTGGCGGTGAAGCAGACCCTCAAGGGCATCCAGGCCGGCCCCCTGCTGCGGGACCTCACGGGCGGGAAGGAGCGCCTCACGGGCACCGGCCAGATGAACGCCGACATCACCCTGTCGGGCATGGACCCGGACACCATCAAGAAGACCCTCGAGGGCACCGCCGATTTCGCCTTCCTGGAGGGTGCGGTGAAGGGGGTCAATATCGGCCGCCTCATCCGCGAGGCCCGGGCCAGGCTCGCGGGCGAAACCCTGCCGCCGGAGGAAAAGGAGAAGCAGACCGACTTCTCCAAGCTCACGGGCAGCGTGCGCATCGCCGACGGCATCGTCACCAACGACGACCTCGACGCCAAGTCACCGCTGCTGCGCATCACCGGCAAGGGCCAGGCGAACCTCATCGCGGAAGAGATAGACTACGTCCTCACCACCACCATCGTGGGCACCCTCAAGGGTCAGGGCGGCAAGGAACTGGAAGAGCTCCAGGGCGTACCCATCCCGGTACGCGTGAGCGGCACCTTCCAGGACCCGAGCTACAAGCCGGCCCTCGGCGAGGTGTTGAAATCCAAGGCCACCCAGGAGGTGAAGAAGAAGGCCGAGGAGAAGGTGAAGGAGAAGCTCAAGGACAAGCTGGGCGGGGAGAAGGGCCAGGAGCTGCTAAAAGGGATATTCAACTGACATGAGCCGGCTGGCGCTCCCGGCGCTGGCCCTGGCGAGCGCCTTCGAGGCAACGGCGGAGGTACGTTCCACCGGCGTCAGTCATACCGGGGAGCGCTATCACGTCAGCGTCACCAGCCACGTCGCCGCCCCGCCGCGGCGGGTGATGGCCCTGCTGACGGACTACGACGAGTTCAATCGCCTGCATCCCATGGTGGTGGCCAGTGAACTTCTGGGCCAGGAGCGGGGAGGCACATGGGTCCGCACCACCTACCGGGACTGCCCCCTCGTCATCTACTGCGTGGAGTTCAGCCACACCTCCCTGTTCATTCGGATCTCGGAAGGGCTCCTGATGGCCCATGCCGACCCGGCCGCCAGCGACTTCGCCTACGGCCGTTTCGAATGGACGACCCACCCGGAAGGCAATGGCACGCGCCTGACTTTCCTGTCCGAGGTGGAACCGGAGTTCTGGGTGCCCCCCATCATCGGCGGCTGGGTCCTGGAGCGCCGGCTGACCCGGGTGGCCGAGGAGATCCACGAGACCATCAAGGCCCTGGCCACCACCGGAGAACTGCCGGCCGGAGAGGTGTCAGCCCGGGGGGAGGCCGTCCACGATGCCGCCGGCCGGTGACTCCCCATCCGCCATCGCCCCGCCGCTGCTGGCCTGGTTCGACCATCACGGCCGCCGCGATCTGCCCTGGCAGGCCCCCACCAGCCCCTACCGGGTGTGGGTGTCCGAGGTCATGCTGCAGCAGACCCAGGTGGCCACGGTCATCCCCTATTTCACCCGCTTCATGGCCCGTTTCCCCACCATCGAGGCCCTCGCCCGCGCCACCGCAGACGATGTCCTGCACCACTGGAGCGGGCTCGGCTATTACGCCCGCGGCCGCAATCTCCATCGCGCGGCCCGCATCCTGGCACGGGAGCACGGCGGGCGGCTGCCGGAGGACCCGGAAGCCCTGGCCGCCCTGCCCGGCATCGGCCGCTCTACGGCGGGCGCCATCCTGGCCCTCGCCTGGGAACGTCGCGAACCCATCCTCGACGGCAACGTCAAGCGTGTGCTGGCCCGTTACCACGGGGTCCGGGGCTGGACCGGACAGGCCGCCGTGCAGCGGGAACTGTGGGCCCTGGCGGACCACCACACTCCCTTCCAGCGGGTGGCCCACTACACCCAGGCCATCATGGATCTCGGGGCCACGGTTTGTACCAGGCGCCGTCCGCGCTGCGGCGAATGCCCCCTCAGAAGCGGCTGCCACGCCCACAACCACGACGAGACCCACCTTCTCCCTTCGCCCCGTCCCAAGCGCGTCATCCCCATCCGCCAGGCCACCTTCCTGATCATCGAGAACCGCGCCCGCGAGGTGCTGCTGGAACAGCGCCCGCCCACCGGCGTGTGGGGCGGGCTGTGGTGTCCGCCCCAATGCGCCGCCGGCACCGACCCCGCGGACTGGGTGGAACGGCACCTGGGTGGTCTACCCCGGGCGATGACGCGATGGCCGGTGGTCACCCATGTCTTCACCCACTTCCGGCTGGAGATACAACCGGTGCACCTCCAGGTGGATTCCCCCAGGGGCCGGGTGTTGGATGGGGATCGGATGCTTTGGTATAACACCCACCCTGCCAACCAGCCCGTGGGCATCGCCGCCCCCGTGGCCCGACTGTTGGCCCGCCTGCTTTCCGAGGAGCCCCCAAGTGACCCGTAACGTGCAATGTGTGAAGCTCGGCCACGAGGCCGAGGGCCTGCCGAAGCCCCCCTACCCCGGAGACCTCGGCCAGCGCATCTACGAAAACATCTCCAGGGAGGCGTGGCAGGGCTGGATGCAGCACCAGACCATGCTCATCAACGAATATCGCCTGAGCGTGGTGGACCCGGAGGCCCGCAAGTTCCTGGAAAAGGAAATGAGGAAGTTCCTGTTCGGCGAGGAGGCCTGAGGAGGAAAAGGGCCAGGACGGCCCATCCACGGCCACCACGCCACGCGCCGAAGGACTCGGCGCGCCCTATTCGTATTTCTTGAGCAGCACCCCTTCGTCGCCGCAACAGTCGGCGGCACACTTCTTCACCTGGTGCAGGGCCCCTTCGTCGCCCCCCAGGTAGGCGCTGACCGGCAGGTTCTCCTCCGCGCAGTCGCAACCCTTCTCGTCGTAGACATAGACGTTGTTGAGACCCACCGCCCGGGCCGCCGCGCCGGTGGCCCGCAGCAGGGCCGGGTCCGTGGCCGGGACGTGGGACAGCTTGTAGGCGGGGAAGAAACGGGTCACGTGCCACGGGCTGTCCGCCCCGAGATGGTCCCGTATCCAGCAGGCGATGGACTCCAGCTCGGCCGGGTCGTCGTTCTTGCCGGGGATGACGTTGGTGCGCGTCTCCACGTGGATGCCGAGGCGCTGGGCCGTCTCGATGGAGTGGAGCACCTGCGCCACCGAGATGGTGCCGCAGATCTCCTTGTAGAAATCGTCCCGCATGCTCTTGATGTCCGAGCACAGCACGTCCACCCAGGGCGCCATCTCCTCCAGGGCCTCGTCCGTCACCGAGCTGTTGGAGACATAGACCGTGTACAGACCCGCCGCCCGCGCCACCCGCGACACGTCCAGCACGTACTCCAGCCACACCGCGGGCTCCGAGTAGGTAAACGCGATGCCCTGCACCCCCTGGCGGATGGCCGCATCCACCACCTCCTCCGGCGTCGCATAGACCGCCGTGGACTCCCCCCGGGCCAGGGCGTCCAGGGCCTCGGTGCCCCAGGAGATTTCCAGATTATGGCAGCCGCCACAGCGGAAGGAGCAGCCGTAGCTGCCGATGTTCAGCACCCGGGAGCCCGGCCGGTAGTGGCGCACCGGCTTCTCTTCCACCGCCGACACCTCCATGGCGGAGATGATGCCGTAGGACAGGTTGTAGAGGGTGCCGTTGCGGTTCACGTGGGCCTGACAGAAACCCCGCTGGCCGTGCTTGAGGCCGCAACGCCACAGGCACAGGTTGCAGCGGGTCTTGCCGTCCGCCAGCTTCTCCTGCAGGCGGGTGGGCACCAACTGATAGGCCGCGGGCGCGGGACGGGAGAGGGTATCGGTCACAGGAGTATTCATAGGTCACGGACCCTAAACCCACCTCCCCCGGGGGGCAACCCGAAGAATCAAGGGGTTGCTTGACTCGCTCCGGCAATACCGGTTTAATTCGCCCTCCTGTTCGGCCCCCCACGGCCCCGGGGCCGGTCAACAGGCCCCCCGGCCAAGGCCTGCGGCGACGAACTTTCTTACAAGGCCAGGTAGCTCAGTCGGTAGAGCAGGGGACTGAAAATCCCCGTGTCGGCAGTTCGATTCTGTCCCTGGCCACCAATCACTTCAATACCTTGCGGACTTTCCCCTTCTAGTCCCTGTGTCGCTCGGTACATTTTCGGATCACCTGCGATCCGGAGCATGTCATGGCGACGCTGAGCAAGACGCCGTCCGCGACCTGGAAGGCGGTGATCCGCAAGCGCGGCTGGCCGACCGTCATCAAGACCTTCCGCACCAAGCGCGACGCCGAAGACTGGGCACGGCGCACCGAGGACGAGATGGTGCGCGGCGTGTACATCGATCGCGCGGCGTCCGAGCGCATGCTGTTGAAGCAGGCGCTCAATCGCTATGCCGCCGAAGTCACACCCACCAAGCGTGCCTCAACCCAACGGCGCGAGGCAGGTGTGTGCGCCAGGCTGAAAAGCGCGCTCGGCGCCTACAGCCT
>JAABTG010000063.1 GCA_011389995.1 Thiotrichales bacterium | reverse complement strand
GTAAAGTGTGTCAGTAGACTCCATGGGACAAAACGCCGTATCAGAATAAAATGGCGGGGCAGCCGCCCTTCATCCAAGTGCCGGGTCGGCGCCCAAACACCTTGCGAACCACGGAGCCCAACAATCATGAAGAGCGAATCCGGCGTTATAAAAGAGTTGAATCAGGTACTTAAGGACCAGCTCACCGCCATCAACCAGTTCTTCCTGCATGCCCGCATGCTCAAGAACTGGGGCTTGGAAGAACTCAACGACCACGAGTACAGCCACTCCATCAAGGCCATGAAGGACGCCGACGACCTCATCGCCCGGATACTGCTGCTGGAGTCCCTGCCCAATCTGCAGGACCTGGGCAAGCTGCTGGTGGGAGAGAATCCCCTCGAGGTCATTCGCAACGACCTCACCCTCCAGACCGAGAGCCGGGAGCGCCTGCGGGGTACCATCGCCCATTGCGAGAGCGTCCGGGACTATGTCAGCCGCGAGCTGCTGGAGGGGATCCTGGAGCACACCGAGGAGCACATCGACTGGCTCGAATCCCAGTTGTGGCTCATGGACAATACCGGGCTGGAGAACTATCTGCAGTCCCAGATGGATGACTGATTGATAAAGAGGAGCGCGATATGAAAGGCAGTGACAAGGTAATCGCCGAGCTGCAGAAGCTGCTGCGGGGGGAACTGGCGGCCCGCGACCAGTATTTCACCCATTCCCGCATGTATGAGGACTGGGGTCTGCACCGGCTCTATGAACGCATCAACCACGAAATGGAAGACGAGACGGGCCATGCCGACGCCCTGATCAAGCGCATCCTGTTCCTGGAGGCCACCCCCGACCTGTCCGAGCAGGATCCCCTGCACATCGGTAACGACGTCCCCTCCATGCTGAAGAGCGACCTGGACGTGGAGTACTCGGTCATCGCCAACCTCAGGCAGGCCATCGCGGTGTGCGAGCAGGAGCAGGATTACCAGACCCGCGAGATCCTGGAACAGATGCTCGCCGACACCGAGGAAGACCACGCCTACTGGCTGGAGATCCAACTCGGCCTCATCGAGCGCATCGGTCTGCAGAACTATCTGCAGTCCCAGATGGGAGGCCCGGGTGCATAGGGTGTAGATGACTTCAAACCCCTGCGCCTATCCGGCGAAGGATTGACTGCCAGGCAAATGAGTCGCTGAGCCGCCAAGCGGCCACCGGCAGGCAACCGGTGACAAAAGAACCCGAATGGGTTGATGAAGCGTTGAGACAGGTGCGATACCGGGTCTAGTGACCTGACGGTCGACCCCGGTATCGCACCCCAGGCCCGCGCCCGGCACGAGCCCCACCACTCTTTCTAGTTTCGCCCCTGAGAATCAAGCCCTCATCGGCCCTTGCCGTCGATGGACAGTGCTGCACGCCCGTATAACTGCGCCCGTCTTCTCCCGGCGATCCGTCGCAGAATTGTTGACCCGCCAAATGCGATGCAATATCATTCTTAAACACTAATGATTCTCGTTAGCTGTACTATTATTATTAATAATAAGGGAGGTAACTTTATGGTCAAGCGTCCTTTTTTTCCCCTTGTGATCGCAAGTGTCTTTTCATCCGGAACTGCCTCGGCGGAGACGGATTCCCTGACTCTGAAGGCAGTCGAAATCATTGGTGATTCGTCTGCCGCCCGCGTCCTGCCGGGCTCGGGTAATGTGGTCGACGAGAAGCAACTGGAAATCGAAGGTACCACCGACATCCACCGGGTGCTGAAGACCGTGCCCGGTGTCTACGTCCGGGAAGAGGACGGTGAGGGCCTGCGGCCGAACATCGGCATCCGCGGTGCCACGGCCGAGCGCAGCAGCAATGTCACCCTGATGGAGGATGGCGTACTGATCGCACCGGCCCCCTACTCCAATCCCGCCGCCTACTACTTCCCCACCATGATGCGCATCACCGGCGTCGAGATCCTCAAGGGTGCGCCCCTGCTGCGCCATGGTCCGCAGACCACCGGCGGCGTGGTCAACCTGCTGTCGACCCCAATCCCGACCGAGCGGCAAGGCATGGTCGAGTTGGAGCTCAATGAACACGGCTCCACCGACGCACATGCCCATTACGGCGATGTCGCCGGCCCCTGGAGCTGGATGCTCGAAACGGTGCGGCGCCACGGCGACGGCTTCAAGGATATCGACCGCAGCAAACGCGACAGTGGCTTCGACATCGAGGATTACGTCGGCAAACTGCGCTGGCAGGGTGAGCGCCAGGCCCTGCAACTCAAGCTGCAATATTCCGAAGAGACCTCCAACGAAACCTACCTCGGTCTGACCGACGCCGATTTCGATCGCGACCCCAACCGGCGTTACGGTCTGTCCAGCATCGATCAGATGGACAACGAGCATTTCGGATCCAGCCTGACTCACGAATTCGACTGGACCGACAGGGTCAAGAGCACCACGACCCTCTATTACAACGATTTCAAGCGTGACTGGTTCAAGCTCGCCGGCGGCGGCACCTTTATTGATCCGGCCAATGCCGGTGATGCAACCGCCCAGGGCATCCTCGACGGCACCGTTGATGTCGCCGGACTGGAATACAAGCACAACAACCGTGAATATGAGTCCAAAGGTATCCAGAGCAATTTCGATATCGAACTGGGTGCCCATCAGCTTGCACTGGGCGCGCGCTATCACGAGGATGAGATGGACCGCTTCCAGCCCGTGGAGGTCTACGACCAGGTCAATGGTTCACTGGTCTTCCAGGGCATTAACCGCCCCACCGGCAGTAATAACCGTTTCGAGACCGGCGAGGCCCTCAGCCTGTGGGCACTGGATCAGTGGCAAGTGACCGACCGCTTGCGCCTGAACCTGGCACTGCGCTACGAGGACGTGGAGACCTCGCGGAAGCAGTATGCGGATGCGGACCGGACCACCGTGGCTGCCACTCGCGGCAACGAGAGCGACGAATGGCTGCCCGGTGCCTCCTTTACCTATGACGTGGCCGATCGCTGGCAGGTGCTGGCCGGCGTGCACCGCGGTTTCTCCCCCCTCGGCGGCGGCGCCAAGGCCAACGAGGATCCCGAGACCAGCGACAACTGGGAGGCCGGCGTGCGCTACTTCGGCGACCGCGTCTTCGCCGAGGCCATCGGCTTCTACAGCGATTTCGAAGACAAGGTCGAAAACTGCTCCGTTGGCGCGCCCTGCAGCAATGGCGCCACCTCCGGTACCTTCACCACAGGCGAGGCCGAGATCGCGGGCGTGGAGTTCCAGCTTTCCACGGAATTCCACCAAGGGGCTTTTCTCATACCGGTCGACCTGAGCTACACCTACACCAACGCTGAAATCAGCAAGGATAACCCGACATCCGGACTGAACGACGGTGATCATCTCAAGGAAGTGCCCGAAAACCAGTTCAGCGCGCGCGTCGGCCTGGAGCACCCGAGCGGCTGGAACAACTATGCCGTGGTGAAGTACATCGACGAGATGTGCATGGTGGCCGGATGCAACGATACCGCTACCCGGTTTGACGAATCGGAGTCCCTGGTCGTAGTGGATTTCATCAGCCAGTATTCCCTGAACAGGGATACCGATGTCTTCCTGCGGGTGCAGAACCTGTTCGACGAGCAGAAGATCGTCTCCCGCCTGCCGGACGGGGCGCGGCCGAACAAGCCGCAGACCTTTTCCGTCGGCCTGCGGCACCGCTTTTGAGCCCGCCATCCGAGCCGGTCAAGCACCGGCCCGGGCCTTTCCGGCCCTGAAGGGCCTTGCCCACCCCAACTGCGCCCGGCCCCCGTCTCAGGGCGCCGGGCGGCCGCGTATGACGGGTTCCGCCATCGCGGTGGCGCCGTCGGCGAATGGCGTGGATGCCGCTCCCTCGAGGCCGGACCGCAGCCGCATGGCATTGGCCACCACCAGCAGGGAGGAGACGGACATGCCGATGGCCGCCGCCCACGGGGGCACCAGGCCCATGAAGGCGAGAGGCATCGCCGTCAGGTTGTAGGCGCCCGCCCAAGCCAGATTCTGGAGCACGATGCGCCGCGTGCGGCGGGCCAGTGCCACCGCCCCGGGGATGGCGGCGAGGTCCCCCGTCAGCAGCATCAGTTGGCTGTGGTACTGGGCGAGGCGAGTCGCCGCGGCGAAGGAAATGGAGGCGTCGGCGGCGGCGAGGGTCGGCGCATCGTTGAGGCCATCCCCCACCATGACCACCCGATGGCCGGCCGCCTGCTGCCCCCGAATCCAGTCCAGCTTGTCCGCCGGCGTCATCCCACCGCGGGCGTCAGCGAGCCCGAGGTCCCCGGCCACCCGCCGCACCGCCCGGGGGTGGTCACCGCTGAGCACCGTCGGGCGCCGGAAACCGAGGACTTCCAGGCCCCGCACCATCTCCGGGGCGCCGGCGCGCAGGCCATCGCTGAGGCCGAACAGCGCCACCGGCTGGCCGTCCCGGGCCAGGGCACAGACCGTGAGACCCTCGTCACGCCATGACTCCAGCAGTCCTTGCAGGGGGGCGGCGGGCGCGGTGGGCCCCGCCGCGAACTCCCAGGTGCCCAGCCGCCAGCGGGCCCCGCGCCGGCAGCCGGCCACGCCCTTGCCCGGCACCATGCGCACCGCCGTGACGGCACCGTCCGCCTCGATGCCCGACGCCCGGAAGGCCTCGGCGAGGGGGTGGCTGGAGTCCCGCTCCAGGGCCGTGGCGATGGCGAGGGCGCCATCGCGGTCCTCGCCGCCCGGCAACTCCATGCGGAGGATGGTGAAGCCCGCATCGGTCAGGGTGCCCGTCTTGTCCAGCGCCACCGTGTCCGCCCGGGCCAGGGTCTCGATGACCCTCATGTCCAGGGGCAGCACGCCCGCCGCGGCGAGCCGCCCGGCCCCCAGGGCCACAGCCACCGGAGTGGCCAGCGCCAGGGCACAGGGGCAGGTGACGATGAGGACCGCGATGGTGTGGGGCAGCGCCCGGGCGGGATCGAGCCACAGCCAGGTGGCGGCGGTGGCGGCGGCCGCCACCAGGACCACGGCCACGAACCAACGGGCGGCGCGGGCCGCCAGGGCGGTGTAGCGGGGCCGGGCGGCGAGGCCGCGCTCCAGCAGGCGCCCCACCTCGCCCGCCGTAGAATCCGGGCCCACGCGTTCCACCTCCAGTTCCACCGGCTGCTCGCGGTTGCAGCTGCCCGCCACGACGCGGGCACCGGGCCCTTTGGGCACGGGCCGGGACTCGCCGGTGAGCAGGGACTCGTCGAAATCCGAGCTGCCCTCCACCACTACGCCATCCACGGCCGATACCTCCCCGGGGCGCAGGCGCACGCGCTCGCCCGGCACCAGATCCACGGCGGCCACCCGCTCCTCGCGCCCGTCCGGCGCGACGCGGCGCGCCACCTCCGGGGTGACCCGGGCCAGGCGGTCCAGGGCCGCGGCCGCGGTCCGCCGGCCCCGCAGCTCGTAGGCCCGGGCCGCGAGCACGAACAGCACGAACATGGCAATGGAATCGAGGTAGACCTCGCCGGTGGCGTTGACGGTGCCCCACAAGCTGCCCAGCCACGCCGCCGACAAGCCGGCCACGATGGGGACGTCCATGCCGAGCCGGCCTCCGCGTACGTCCCGCCACGCCCCCAGGAAGAACTCCTGGCCGGCATAGGCGAGGATGGCGGTGACGGCCAGCAGCATGCACCAGCGACCCAGTTCCACCCACAGGGGCAGCTGCCCGTGGACATCCACGTCGCTCACGTAGGTGGCCAGGGAGAACTGCATTACCGGCATTCCGAGCACGGCCGCGAAGACGATCCGGCTCATGCTGCGGCGGCGCTGGTCCCGGTCCAGCTCCCGGCGATGGGCGGGATCATAGGGGTGGGCGGTGTAGCCAATCTCGCCGATGGCGGCCAGGACAGTGCTGAGGCGGGTCACCGCGGGGTCCCAGCGCACACGGGCACGCGCTCCGGTGAAGTCCATGTCCACGTCCAGCACCCCCGGCTGCGACCGCAGGTGACGCTCGCTGAGCCACAGGCAGGCGGCGCACCGGACCTCCTCGAGGATAAGCGAGGCCTCCCGCCAGCGGCCGCCGTCGCGCACGAAGCTGCGCTGCATGTCCTCGCGGTCGAAGAGTTCCAGCCCCTCCGGGAGGCCCGGTGATGACTCCCGGCCCTGCCGCCCCGGTGCGGTCCGGTGGCGGTAGTAGTCCGCCAACCCGTTGTCCACGATGGTGCGGGCCACCGCCTCGCAGCCGGCGCAGCAGAAGCGACGGCCCTCGCCCAGCACCTCCAGCACCCATTGACCGTTGGGAGGGACCGGCTGGCCGCAGTGGAAGCAGCCTGTATGCGGTTCGGTCATGACTCCTCGATCACCCTGACGTCGGGCCGGCCCCGGTGGTCGGCGGGCGAGCGCGCGTCACGGGCCCGGGCTACTCGTCACCCAGGGTGCCGTAGTGACGGGCCAGGGCCTCGATCTCCTCGTCGGTGAGCTTTCCGGCGACACTGCGCATCTGCCAGTAGATGTCATTGGCCCGGTCACCGCTGCGGTAATCCCGCAGGGTGTCCGCGATGTAGTCGGGATACTGGCCCACCAGCACCGGCATGACGGCGATGCCCACGCCGCCCGTGACGTTGCCCATGCCGGAGCGGCCGTGGCAGGCCCCGCAGGCCGGTATCAGCCGCTCGCCGTCGCCACGGGTGACCAGCGTCTCGGCAATCTCCGACGTGTCCTTTTGACGGGCCTTCGCCACCGGCTGCGACGCGTAGAAGGCGGCGATGTCCGCCATATCCTCCTCGGAAAGGGGACGGGCCATGGCCCGCATCACGCCGTGGCTGCGCTTGCCGTCCTTGTAATCCATGAGCTGTTTGTAGGTGTACGGCGCGAGCTGGCCGGCCAGGCTGGGATTGGCCGCCGACACGCTCACCCCCTTCTCGCCGTGACAGGAGGCGCAGCGGTCCACCAGGGTGGCGCCACGCTCAGGGTCACCGGAGTCCAGGAGCGCCATGGTGTCGGCCGTCCACGCCACGTTGGACGACGGCGCGGCCTGGGCCGCGGCGGCGACGCCCGCCGCCAGCATCAACACGGTCAGTATCCTGCTCATCTCTACCACCCCCATGCCATCGCGGGCTGCACGTCCATGACGAAGAACTGGGCCAGCGGGTAACCGAACCCGGCGGCCATGTAGACCAGCAGAATCCAGTTCCACAGGGCGAAGCCATTGAGGGGCTTCGGCAGCTTGAGCGGCGGATGGACGGCCTCAGCGAACTCGAGGGCGCCCTCGGCAACCGCGGTGCGGACCCGGTGGGTCATGACCAGGTTGTAGACCAGCAGAACCGCCGACAGGGTCATGAGAATTCCTCCGAATGCCATGAGCAGCATGGAGGGCTGCCAGGGCGCCACGAACTCGGCGTCGTAGAGCATCACGGCGGTGCGCCGCGGCATGCCCAGCAGACCCACGTAGTGCCAGGGAAGGGTCAGCACCAGGGTGCCGATGAACCACAGCCACAGCTGAGTGTTGGCGAGCCTGCGCGAGAACAGCTCGCGGCCCGTGATCTTCGGCCACAGATGATAGGCGATGGCGAAGTACATGATGATGGTGGTACCGGCGAAGATGAGGTGGAAATGGGCGGGCACCCACATGGTGTTGTGCACCATGGTGTTCATGCCGTAGCTGGCGTTGACCACCCCGCCGAACCCGCCGATGGTGAGCATGAGCAGGGCGAAGGCCGCGGCCAGCACCATGGGCTCGTGCCAGGGCAGGGCCCGGACCCAGCCGAACAGCCCCTTACCGCCCCGCAGCCGGCCGGCGATCTCCATGCCGGCGATCACGGTGAAGCCGGTGATGAGGGTGGGAATGGCCACCATGAAGGTGCCGAAGCCGTGGAACAGCTTCCACCCGGCCGCCTGGAACGGATCCACGTAGAGGTGATGGAAGCCGATGGGCAGGCTGAATATGAGCAGCATGATGAAGGCCACCCGCGCCATCTCGTCGCTGAACAGGCGCCCCCCGGCCACCCTGGGCACGAACATGTACATGGCCTGGTAGGCGGGTATGAGCCAGAAATAGACGATGGGATGGAGGGTCCAGGCGAACAGGGTACGTGCCAGCCCGACGTCCACGGTGTCCACCAGCCCGAGGGACAGGGGGATGAGCATGAACACCACCTCAACCGCCACTCCGATGAGGGTCCACAGCCACAGGGTGGCGTTGGCCGCCGTGGAGAACATGATGAGAGGCAGCGGCTGGCCCCGGTTCTCCCGTTTCCACTGGATGGGCATGACCAGCATGATCACCACCCAGGCGATGGAACCCACCACCAGCAGCGCCGCCCCGACGTAGAAGGTCCAGTGGGCGGTGAGTGGGGGATAGAAGGTGTAGAGCACCATGCCCTGGCCGGTGACCAGGGCGTACACCACCATCAGCACGCCCACCAGCATCGTCCAGAATCCACCCCAAGCCAGGGGTCGGTTCCATACGGGGCGTTCGAGGCTCACCGATGCACAGTAATAGCCGAAGCCGGCGATGAAGAAGGTGGTCAGCACGTAGGCCATGATCACGCCGTGGGCGGTCACCGAGGTGTAATAGCCCTCGGCCCACACGGGTACCAGCTCGGCCCGCTCCAGCACCTGGTAGGCACCAAGGATCGATGCCAGGAGGAAGGTGGCCAGGGCCACCCACATGTGACTCAGGGTCAGGGTATCCGGCTTGTCCGACTCGCTCATGGATGCGCCTCCTTGATCCGTGGGCTCTTGTGTGGGGCGGGGCTCAGCCCTGCTTGGGCACGATGGTCACCCGGCTCCACATGGAATGGTGGCCGACGCCGCAGTACTCGTTGCAGTACATGGGGAAGGTCCCGGTGCTCTGAAGCTCGGTGTTGACCTCCGAGACATAACCGGGCACCACCATGGTATCCACGTTGGTGGTCGGTATGTGCAAGCCGTGGAGCACGTCGGGCGTGGCGAAGCGGAAGGTCACAGGCGTCCGGGCCGGGACCTCCACGTGCTGGGGATGGAAGCCGTAGCGGGTGGCCACCATGGTCACGGTGACGCTGCCGTCGGGGTTCTCCCTGACACCCAGATTGTCCTCCGCGAACTCGTCGGTCAGGTGCAGGGCGGTGGAATCGATGACCTCCACGTTGGAGGGGGGGTGCACGCTGCCGGCGAAGGCGGTGTAGAAGATGGAGCCCAGCATCACAGCCGTAAGCAGGATGATGACCCCGATCCAGATCTTCTCCAGTGGATCCACATGCATGGTTGTCGCCTCCTCAGCTCACCGGTCCGTGGGCCAGGAAGCGGCCGAAGTAGAGGGCCAGCCAGGCCACTGCGAATATCAGCGCGTAGAGTATGAGGACGGCGAAGGTGCCCCTGGGCGGTCCCTCCAGGATGGCCTTCTCTTGTTCCGGGCTGAGATCATTCATGACGTGCTCTCCTCCATCGTGTCGTCCCGGCCGATGCCCGCGGGGGATGCGGGGCCGGTGTCCTGGTCTCCTTTCCGCCCCCCGCGGGGGCGTCCGAATCTCCGGCGTCACCCGCCGGCGGAAAGGCTCGATGGCGCCCTTACCCCCATCGCGAGAAAGGGCCATGGGCGAGAAAGGGCCATGGCGGGAAAGGGCGTTGCCACAACGGCCCACCCCGGGGTGTTCCGCGAGGGGGCCGACAGGCGCGAGTATAGTAAACGACGTGAGCAAAACGAATGACGAATCTCTATCCGGATCATCTGTGCCACTGGACTTGAGTAATGCGAATCATTAGTATTACGCCCCACTTTACCTGAATGAAAGAGGATGCAAACGATGTTCACCAAGGCGCGGTTTGGCTTGATCCCGGCACTGGTCGTTTCTCTGATGGTGCCAATCCCGATTATCTCCACGGCGGCGGCGTCCGACGAGGTGGTGGTCTACTCCGCCCGCAAGGAACACCTCATCAAGCCCCTGTTCGATGCCTTCACCGCCGAGACCGGCATCGATGTCCGTTACGTCACCGACAAGGCCGGCCCCCTGCTGGCCCGTCTCCAGGCCGAGGGCGCCAACACCCGGGCGGACATGCTGATGACGGTGGATGCCGGCAACCTGTGGCAGGCCGCGGAGCAGGGCGTCCTGGCACCGGTGGAATCGGAGGTGCTGGAGGCCAACGTCCCGGAACACCTTCAGGATCCGGCGAACCGCTGGTTCGGCCTGTCGGTGCGGGCCCGCACCATCGTCTACAACACGGAACGGGTGGACCCGGCGGAGTTGTCCACCTACCGGGCCCTGGCCGATCCCAAGTGGCGGGGCCGCCTGTGCCTGCGCACCTCCAAGAAGGTCTACAACCAGTCCCTGGTGGCCATGATGATGGCGCGGCTGGGGGAGGAAAAGACCGAGGAGGTGGTGGAGGGCTGGGTGGCCAACCTCGCCACCCAACCCTTCTCCAACGACACCAAGACCATGGAGGCGGTGGCCGCGGGTCAGTGTGACGTGGCTATCGTCAACACCTACTACTTCGGCCGCCTGCAGAAGAAGGACCCCGACATCAACCTCGCCCTGTTCTGGCCCAACCAGGAGGGCAGCGGCGTGCATGTGAACATCTCGGGTGCCGGCATCACCCGCCACGCCGAGAACCCCGAGGCGGCCCTCAAGCTGCTGGAATGGCTCTCCACGCCGGCGGCCCAGGAGCGGTTTGCCGGTCTCAACATGGAGTACCCCGTGAATCCCGCGGTGGCCCCCGATCCGCTGGTGGCCTCCTGGGGCGACTTCAAGGCCGACACCATCAACGTGGCCCGGGCCGGTGAACTTCAGGCCGAGGCGGTGATGCTCATGGATCGCGCCGGCTACCGCTAACAGCCCCCCGCCCATGGAACCCATCCCCGCCGGACCGCCGGGCGCGGTCATCCCGGCGGGGGACCACCACGGTTCGTTGCGGCGCTTCCTGCGCCGCAACGGCTGGACCCTGGCGAGCCTCGCCGTCGCCTTCGTGGTGGCCCTGCCCCTGCTGGTGATCTTCTCCGGCTGGCTGCATCCCCAGAACGAGGTGTGGCAGCACCTGGCCAGCACCGTGCTGCAGGACCTGGTGGTGAACACCCTGGTGCTGATGGCCGGCGTGGGCGCCGGCGTGCTGGTGCTGGGGGTGGGCCTGGCCTGGCTCACCAGCCTGTGCGAGTTCCCGGGGCGGCGCTTCTTCGACTGGGCGCTGATGCTGCCCCTGGCCATCCCCGCCTACGTGCTGGCCTTCGTGGCCATCGCCCTGCTGGATTTCACCGGTCCGGTTCAGACCACCCTGCGGGAGGTGTTCGGCGCCGAGGGCTACTGGTTCCCCGACATCCGCTCCACCGGCGGCGTCATCACCGTCATGGCCCTGGTGCTCTATCCCTACGTCTACATGCTCTCCCGCAGCGCCTTCCTCGCCCAGGGCCGCAGCCCCCTGGACGCCGCCCGCAGCCTGGGTCTGGGGCCGTGGCGGGCCTTCTTCCGGGTGGCCCTGCCCATGGCCCGCCCGGCCATCATCGCCGGGCTGTCCCTGGCCCTCATGGAGACCCTGGCGGATTTCGGCACGGTGGCGGTGTTCAATTACGACACCTTCACCACCGCCATCTACAAGGCCTGGTTCGGGCTGTTCAATCTGCAGGCGGCCTCCCAGCTGGCCTCCCTGCTCCTGCTGGTGGTGGCCCTGGCCCTGACGGGAGAGCGCCTGATGCGGGGACGGGCGCGCTTCCACGAGCTCTCGGGGGCCGGCCGCCCGGTGCGTTTCCGCCTCACCGGGGGGCGGGCCTGGCTGGCCAGCGGGGCCGCCGGCCTGGTGTTCACGGTGGCCTTCGTCGCCCCCGTCGGCCAGCTGCTGCTGTGGGCCTGGGGCATCGTCAGGGCCGACCTCGACCCTCGCTACTGGCAGCTGCTGTGGAACACCCTGTCCCTGGGGGCCAGCGCCGCCGTGGTCACCGTGACCGGCGCCCTGCTGCTGGTGTTCGCCAAACGCTTCGGCAAGGGGGCGGTGAATGCCGGTGCCGTCAGCGTGGCCACCCTGGGCTATGCCCTGCCCGGCTCGGTGCTGGCGGTGGGTATCATGCTGGTGTTCACCGGCATGGACAATTTCCTCGCCTCGGTGGGGCACATCTTCAGCCCCGAAGGCGGTGCGCCGATGCTCACCGGCACCATTGCCGCCCTCCTCCTGGCCTACCTGATACGCTTCCTGGCGGTGGCCTTCGGCCCCACGGACAGTGCCATGGAGCGCATCCGCCCCAGCCTCCCCGAGGCCGCCCGCAGCCTGGGCGCGCGGCCGGCGCAGATCTTCCGCGAGGTCTATCTGCCCCTGCTGCGGCCCGGCATCCTCACCGCCCTGCTGCTGGTGATGGTGGACGTGATGAAGGAGATGCCGGCCACCCTGCTGCTGCGCCCCTTCGGCTGGGACACCCTGGCGGTGCGCATCTACGAGATGACCTCCGAGGGCGAGTGGGAGCGGGCCGCCCTGCCTGCCATCACCCTGGTGGCCGCGGGCCTGCTGCCGGTGATGATCCTGGTGTGGCGCTCGGCCCGCCTGGGCGGCCGCTGATGGGGAAACCGGCCTTCCCCGCCGGCGGGGCCCCCGTCGGGGTTGATTTCGGTGTCTTCGGCGGCGCCTTAGCGGATAAACTCCCCGCTGAGACCATGGACTATCTGCTCGACATCGACGACATCCGCTGCGGCTACGGCGGCGAGCCCGTGGTGGATGGCTTGAGTCTCCACCTCCGTCCCGGCGAGCTCACCTGTCTGCTGGGCCCCAGCGGTTGCGGCAAGACCACCGCCCTGCGGGCCATCGCCGGCTTCGAGCCCGTGACCCGGGGCCAGATCACCCTCGACGGCACCCCCGTCTCGCGGCCGGGGCTCACCCTGGCGCCGGAGCGCAGGCGCCTCGGCATGGTATTCCAGGACTACGCCCTGTTTCCCCATCTCTCGGTGGCCGACAACGTCGCCTTCGGGCTGCGGCGGCGGTCCCGCAGCGCCGCCCGTGCCACCGCGGAGCGCCTGCTGGAGCTGGTGGGGCTGGCGGGCCACGGCGGCCGCTATCCCCACGAACTGTCGGGGGGCCAGCAGCAGCGGGTGGCCGTGGCCCGCGCCCTGGCCCCCGAACCCCCCCTGTTGCTGCTGGACGAGCCCTTTTCCAACCTCGACGTGGAGTTGCGGGAACGCCTGGCCGGCGAAGTGCGGGACATCCTGCGCCAGCAGGGCACGGCCGCCGTCTTCGTCACCCATGACCAGCACGAGGCCTTCGTCATGGGGGAACGGGTGGGGGTCATGCACGAGGGCCGGCTGCTGCAGTGGGACACCCCCTTCAACCTCTACCACGAGCCCGCCAACCGCTTCGTGGCCGACTTCGTGGGCCAGGGCCGCCTCATCGGCGGCACCCTGGTGAATCCCACCACGGTGGACACCCCCCTCGGACGGCTGTCCGGCAACCGCGCCTACACCCTGCCCAAGGGCAGCGCCGTGGAGGTGCTGTTGCGCCCCGACGACGTGTGCATCGACCTCGAGGCCAAGTTGCGGTGCCGGGTGGTGGACCGTGCCTTCAAGGGTGCGGAGACCCTGTACACCCTGCGCCTGGCCGACGGCACCGAGGTGCTGTCCCTGACCCCCAGCCACCAGGACCACGAGGTGGGCCGGGAGGTGGGCATCGACGTGGCGGCCGACCACCTCATCATGTTCCCCAAATAGGCCAACGCCGCCGCGGGCCGGCGCCAGGGTCCTGTCATGGGCCATAATATGGGGATATGTTCTCCCAACTCCGGCACGTGAACGAAGCCACCCCCGCGCCGCCGCGCCGCTCCCCCATCGCCCACTGCCTGGCGGCCCTCACGGGCGTCTGCCTCAACATCCCGGCAACGGCCGTGGAACGCCTGGCCATCAGCGTGGGCGCGGTGGAGGGCGCGGACTGGTCCGCGGACGCCGTCGCCATCACCCTGGACCTGCGGGAGTCCGACGCCGCCATGGCGCTGCGGGCCGAGGCCGGGGCGGTCCGCCTGCCCACCCTCTCGCCATTGTCCGCCGTCGCCGTGACCTGCCCGGCCCTCTCTATCACAGAAGCCGGCATCGCCTGCAACGACGCCGGGGCGTACCTGCCCCTGCCCTGGCTGGATGATCCCGCCTTCGATTTCAGCCTCCGCCATGACGCGGCCGCAGGACGTTTCGAGGCCAGCCTATCCGGCCTGCGGGCCGCCGGCGGCGACGTGGCGGCCACGGCCGGCGGCAGTCTGCGGCAATGGCGGCTGGATATGGAGGCCACGGACCTCAGACTGCCCGCCCTCGGCGCCGCTCTGGCACCGTGGCTGCCTTCCCTGCCCACGGGGTTCGAGTACGGCGGTGAAGGCCGCATCATCGCCACCCTGGAGGGGGGCGAAACCCTGGGCCGTGTCGCCGTCAACGCGG
Organism: Thiotrichales bacterium; assembly: GCA_011389995.1. Classification (GTDB taxonomy): domain Bacteria; phylum Pseudomonadota; class Gammaproteobacteria; order JAABTG01; family JAABTG01; genus JAABTG01. The sequence continues at coordinate 10,147 of JAABTG010000063.1, read as the reverse complement.
TAGTGAAGGACCTGGCCTTCTCGGACGCCAGCGGTCTGCGGGCCGGCGAGGAGATGACGGCCACCCTCGATGCCAGCGGCAGCCGCAATGATCATGGCTGGGAGGTGGACGCCGGGATACGTCTCACCGCGGGGGCCGTCTACGTCGACCCATGGTACGTGGCCGTGGACCGCGAACCCCTTTCCGCCCACTGCGCCGTAGGCGTGGGTGGCGATGGCGCCATCCGCCAGGCCCGCTGTCGCTTCCGTCACCCCGGGGTACTGGAGGCGGTCACCGAACTCCACCGCGGGCCGGCGGCGGGCACGCTGCCCGATGAAGGCTGGCTCTCCTTCTCGGCGCCGGACCTCGAAGACACCTACGGGGTCTATATCCAGCCCCTGCTGGCCGGTACCCCGGGGGACCGCCTGGCCGTCTCGGGCACGGCCGACGGACGGGTGACCCTGGCGGCCGGCACCGCGGCGGGGGCGGAGTTGCGCCTCGGCGATGTGGCCCTGGAGGACCAGGCCGGCCGTTTCGGCATCGACGGCCTCGGCGGCGCCCTCCACTGGCAGCGGCAGGGCACGGCGGCACCGTCGGAGCTGGTGTGGCGGCAGGGCCATCTGTGGCGTCTGGATTTCGGGTCGTCGCGACTGGCCCTGCGCGCCTCCGCGGGGGGGCTGGAGTTGGCGGAGGCGTTCTCCCTGCCCCTGCTGGACGGCACCCTGGTGATGGAATCCTTCGCGGTGGACACCGCCGGGGACGGCATGGAGGGGTTGCTGGAAGGCTATCTCACCCCTGTCTCCATGGCGCGGCTGTCCGCCGCCTTCGACTGGCCCAGCTTCCGGGGACAACTCTCGGGGGTGCTGCCGCGCATCGCCTTTTCCCATCAGCGGGTCACCATCGACGGGGCCCTGCTGGTGAACATCTTCGACGGCCGCATGGTATTGCGGGACCTGGTCCTCGAGCGGCCCCTCGGCCCGGTGCCGGAACTGCGCGCCAACCTCGATATCAGGGCCCTGGACCTGGACCTGCTCACCAGTGCCTTCTCCTTCGGCCGCATCCAGGGCCGCCTCGATGGCGGAATCGAGAACCTGGTGCTCCAGGACTGGCAGCCGGTGGCCTTCGATGCCCGGTTCGACACCCCCGGGGATGGCGATTTCCGCAAGCGTATCAGCCAGGATGCCGTCAACGACCTCACCCAGGTGGGCGGCGGCGCCGGCATCGGCGGCGCCCTGTTCATGGGTCTGTTCAAGGAATTCCGCTACGATGCCATCGGTCTCGGCTGCCAACTGACGGACGGCGTATGCACCATGAGCGGCGTGGCCCCGGCGGACCAGGGCTACTACCTGGTGCGGGGGGCAGGGCTGCCCCGCATCGACGTCATCGGCCACAACCGGCTGGTGGACTGGGACACCCTGCTCACCCGTTTGCGGCGGGTGACCACGTCAGGGCCGGCGCGGCTGGAGTAGAATCCCCTTATCCAAGTAATCCAACGGACATGGCGCGAGGCCACCCCTAAGGATGAAAGGTGCGCCACGTCCGTCCTTCACCCCGGCCCTCTCCCAGGGGGAGAGGGATTCCAAAGGTGTCGCTGCGCGACTTTCACGTTAAAGAATGGAGAACACCATGCGTCCCTTCCTCAGCCTCTCCGGCGTCGGCCTGACCCTGCTGCTGTCGGCCTGTGTCACCATCAATGTCTATTTTCCGGCCTCTGCCGCCGAAAAGGCGGCCGACCGCATCATCGAGGATGTATGGGGCCAGCAACCCCCTGCCAATCCGCCGGCTGCGGAAGAGCCCCAGGCCATGGTCCGGCCCCGGGGCATGCTGGTGGCCGTGCTGGATCTCGTGGTACCGGTGGCCCACGCCCAGCAGGCGGACATCGACATCTCCTCTCCCGCCATCAAGAAGATCGAGGCCTCCATGAAGGCCCGCCACAACCGGCTGGAGAAATACTACGCCAGCGGCGCGGTGGGGCTCACCAACGATGGCCTGGTGGCGGTGCGGGACGCCAAGCAGGTGCCCCTGGCCCAGCGGCGCACCGTAAACCAGCTGGTGGCCGAGGAGAACAGTGACCGCAAGGCCCTGTACCGGGCCATTGCCGAGGCCAATGGCCACCCGGAATGGGAGGGCCAGATCCAGCAGACCTTCGCCTCCCGTTGGATAGCCAAGGCGAGAAAGGGGTGGTGGTACCAGGACGGCAGCGGGCGCTGGAAGCAGAAATAAAACGGACGGCGGCGGCGGCCGCGACACCGGGGCGCCCCCGCCTGAACCGGGCAGCGGGGGTTGTCTGCGTCAGCGGACGCTCCTACAGTGAAAGGACTGAAACCCGCGGCACGGGAGCACCATGGAAGCGGAAATCCGGGAGATACGGGACCACATGGGTCAGTATCCTCCCTTCGACGGCCTGAGGGACGAACTCCTCGACGACGCGGCCAGCGCCGTGGAGATCGCCTATTTCAAGGCCGGCACCACCATCTCGGAACGGGACCAGCCGGTCGAGGCCCTGTCCTATATCCGCAGCGGCGCCGTGGAGGTGTACCTCCACAACGGCCAGCTCTACAACCGTCTCGGCGAGGGCGATATCTTCGGCCAGTTCGACCTGTTGCGTAATCGCCAGGTGCGCTTCCCGGTGCAGGCCATCGAGGACACCCTGCTCTATCTGATCCCGAAGTCCGTCTTCGACCGCCTGTGTGCCGCGGACGACAATTTCGCCGATTTCGTTGAGCTGTCCGGTTCGCGGCTCAAGAGCACGGTGGAACAGAGCCTGCGCGACAACGACATGATCGCCACGCGGGTGCGCCGCCTCATCTCGCGCCTGCCCGTCATGATCGAGGAGTCCGCCACCGTGCAGGCGGCGGCGCGCCTCATGACCGACAACGACGTCTCCTCGGTGCTGCTGCTCAAACCCGGCAACGGCGAGGACTCGGACCGCGCGTTCAGCGACGCCGAAGGGCGCCAGTGGCTGCTGACGGGCATGATCACCGACAAGGACCTGCGGCAACGCATCATCGCCGAAGGGGCCTCGGGCCAGACTCCCCTTTCCATCATCAGCCACGGCAACCTCATCACCATCCAATCCGACGAGTCGGTCAACGAGGCCATGTTGACCATGCTGCGCAACAACATCCAGCGCCTCCCCGTACTCCATCGCCGTCGCCCGGTGGGGGTGGTGCACCTGTCGGACATCGTGCGCTACGAGACCAACAACAGCGTCTATCTGGTCAACAACATCTTCAACCGCACCTCGGTCAAGGCCCTGGCGCGCCTCACGCCCGAGGTGCGGGCCTCCTTCGTGCGGCTGGTGGACGAGGGTGCCACCTCGCGGATGATTGGTGGCGCCATGTCGAGTGTCGGGCGCAGCCTGATGCGCCGCCTGGTGGAGTTCGCCGAGGCCGAACTGGGTCCGCCCCCCATCCCCTACTGCATCATGGTGCACGGCTCCCTGGCCCGCAACGACCAGTCCATCATCACGGACCAGGACAATGCCATGGTGCTCCATGACTCCTTCGATGCCGAGCGCCACGGTGAATACTTCAGGGAGCTGGCCAGGCGCGTGAGCGACGGCCTGGACGCCTGCGGCTACCCCTACTGCAAGGGGGGGGTGATGGCCACCAACGACCTGTGGCGCCAGCCCCTGGCGCGCTGGAAACGTTACTTCAGCGACTGGATCGCCAAGCCGGATCCGCAACGGCTGCTGCACAGCTCCATCTTCTTCGACCTGGACGCGGTTCACGGCGAGGAGCGTTTCGTGGAAGAGCTGCAGGACCTGATCGCCAGCCGGGCCAAGGCCAGCCCCCTGTTCCTGGCAGCCCTGGCGCGCAACGCCCTCGGCCGCACCCCACCGCTCGGCCTGTTCCGCACCTTCGTGCTGGAGAAGGACGGACGGCACAACAACACCATCAACATCAAACGCCGCGGTATCGCCCCCATGAACGATGTCATCCGGGTACACGCCCTCGGGGTGGGCTCCCGGGCCCAGAACGGCTTCGAGCGACTGGACGACATCAGCCGGGCCGGGGCCCTGCCCGCCGGGCAGACCGATAAGCTCAGCTACGCCCTGGAGTACCTGTCCATGGTGCGCATGCGCCATCAGGCCCAGGAGATCAAGAACGACCACGAGCCGGACAACGCCATGCAGCCGGAGCATGTCTCGGACGTGGAGCGCCACAATCTCAAGGAGGCCTTCCAGATCCTGAGCAACGCCCAGAAGTTCCTGCGCTTCCGTTACCCGAGCCCGAGCCGCTGACGACGGTGGTCCCGGGCGAGCAACAGCGGCAGGAGTCCCCGGGCTGGCAGGAGTATTTCGCGCGCCAGGCGGGGGCCACCACGACCCCGGCCCTCCAGGCCTTCTACGCGGCAGGGGTCCCCGATGAGGAACGGCCCATCCACGATATCCCGCTGATGGCGCTGGACTTGGAGACCACGGGCATGGACCCCCGGGAGCACGCCATCGTCAGCATCGGCATGGTGCCCTTCGACCTGCGGGTCATCCGCCCGTCGGCGGGCCATTACTGGGTCGTCAAGCCGCCCCGGCCGCTACGGGAGGAATCCATCGCCTTCCATCGCATCACCCATTCGGAGGTGGAACACGCGCCACCCATCGCGGCAATACTCGGCGAGGTGCTGGCGGCGCTCGCCGGCCATCTGGTGGTGGTCCATTACCGCAACATCGAACGGCCATTCCTCGATGCCGCCGTCATGGCCAGCCACGGAGAACACTGCCTGTTTCCTCTCATCGACACCATGGCCCTGGAGGCGCGGTGGGAACGCCAGGGCCGCCTGCAGGGCATCAAGCGCCTCCTCGGCATGCAGCCACTGTCCATCCGGCTGGCCGACAGCCGCGGCCGCTACGGCCTGCCCAACTACTCCGCCCACCACGCCAAGGTGGATGCCATGGCCACGGCGGAGCTGTTCCAGGCCCAGATGGCCCGGCACTTCCGGACCGACACCCCCGTATCGGAGCTCTGGTTCTAGCATCCTGTCCCGCGCGACCCACGAAAAAGGCGGCCGTGGCCGCCTTTTTCAATCGCCGTGGATGGGATTCAGGGCTTGCCGGGCCGGGGCTCGCTCAGCAGCCCCATGACGATGGCGTAACAGCCCGCCAGGAGCAGCAGGGTGAAGGGCAGACCGGCGGACACCGCCACCGCCTGCAGGGCCGCCAGCCCACCACCCAGCAGGAGGGCGATGGCGATGGCGCCCTCGATGACGCCCCAGAACACGCGTTGGGGCTTGGGGGCGTCGATCTTGCCGCCCGCCGTGATGGTGTCGATCACCAGGGACCCGGAGTCGGAGGAGGTGATGAAGAACACGATCACCAGCACGATGCCGATGAACGAGGTGATGTCCGTCAGGGGCAGCTCGCCCAGCATGACGAAGAGCTGTAACGGCAGCTCCGCGGTGACGGCGCCCTCGAAGCCCTCCTGTACCTGCTTGATGGCCGTAGTGCCGAAGGCCGTAAACCAGAAGATGGACACGGTGGTGGGGATGAGCATGACGGAGATCAGGAACTCCCGCACCGAGCGCCCGCGGCTCACCCGGGCGATGAACATGCCCACGAAAGGTGACCAGCTGATCCACCAGCCCCAGTAAAAGGTGGTCCAGCCCTGGCTGTAGTTGACGTCCTCCCTGCCGAAGGGATTGGACAGGAAGGGCAGCTCACCAAGGTAGTTGGCGATATTGTTGAAGAAACCGGTGACGATGAGAAGCGTCGGCCCCACGAATACCACGAACATCAGCAACAGGAAGGCCAGGATCATGTTGATCTCGGACAGACGCTTCACGCCCTTGTCCACGCCGGCGACGATGGACACGATGGCCACCGCGGTGATGCCCGCGATCAGCAGCACCAGGGTGGTGTCACCGCCACCGATGCCGAACAGGTGATTGAGCCCGGAGGTCGCCTGCTGGGCGCCGTAGCCGAGGGAGGTGGCCAGTCCGAACAGAGTGGCGAATACCGCCAGGATGTCGACCAAATGCCCCGGCCAGCCCCAGATGCGCTCACCCAGGATAGGGTAGAAGATGGACCGTACCGTCATGGGCAGGCCCTTGTTGTAGGAGAAGATGGACAAGGCCAAGGCCACGATGGCGTACATGGCCCAGGGATGCAGGCTCCAGTGGAGCAGGGTCGCGGCCATGGCCAGGTTGGCGGCGGCCTGTGGGTCGCCGGCGGCGGCCCCGAGGGGAGCCCAGTCGGTACGCACGCCACCCTCGCCCACGCTCGTGCCACCCAAAGCAGTGCCGTAGTGGCTCAGGGGTTCGGACACCCCGTAGAACATCAGACCGATGCCCATACCGGCCGCGAACAGCATGGCGAACCAGGAGAGCCTCGAGAAGTCCGGCGTCGCATTGGCGCCACCGATGCGGATACGCCCCAGGGGCGAGAGGATCAGGCCGAGGCACAGCACCACGAAGACGTTGGCCGCCAGCAGGTAGAACCAGGTGGCATGGGAGTTGATCCAGTTCTTCGTGCCGTCGAAGACGTCGGTGGCCTGCTCGGGCAGGGCGAGGGTGAGCACCACGAAGCCCAGGATGACCAGGGACGACACGGCGAACACGGCGCCGTGGATATCGATGCTCACTCCCAGGGGCCTGGCCTGGTAGTTGTCCTGGCCGATCTGGTAATCGGTATCGATGAGGTTGGCCGCGCCTTCCGGGGCCGGCACGCCCACCGACTCCAGCGGTATCTCCGAGGCTGTTTCGGGTTTTATGTCCACGGGCTATCCTCTGATGGTCTGGCCTGACGGTCTGGGTTGGTCTTATTAGGAAAAGGCTGATTGAATCAGAGTTTCCTCAGGAGGCATCCGGACGCACGAGGAACACCGATGCCTCGGTGTGCTTGGCGATCTTGGCGCCGTTGGGCGGCATGATGGCGTCCAGATGGGTGGGCAGGTGGGTGGCCATGACCACCAGGTCCGCCCCTACGTCGTCGATGGCCCGCACCAGGATGTCGTCCAGATCGGTCACCGGGTCATGGCTGTTATAGACCCGTGCCGTGGGCTCGTGACCGCTGTCGGGGGCGTGCTCGTGGGCAAAGGCCCTGAGCTTGTGTTCATACTCCTCGGGGGTGCGCGCCACCGCGCTGGGCTGGGAGGTGGTCACGCCGACATAGCACAGGGCCGCCCCATAGTGACGCGACAGATCGGCGGCGACCGTCAGGGCCTTCTCCAGGGCGCCCAGGTGGGCAAGGTCCACCGGCACCATAATCTTGTTGAACATGAACGAAGGCCTCCTGCGATGACGCGAGCGCAAGGGTTGGAGGCTTATCCCGCACAACCCCGGTAACCGGCTCGTTAGATAGGATTCTAAGGAGTTTAACAGGACGGGGACGGGAAAAACCAATAAATGGGGGCCGGTTCTGCCCGGGGAGAGGCCCCCGTTGTCGGTCACCAGCCGGCGGTTGGCGGGCCTTTCGCCCCCTGGGGCGCCGCCAAGACACGCCCTGAGGGAAATTGACGAGGCCCCGCAGGGGGGGGCCTCGTTGGACGGGCCGGGAGAATCCCCCCGGCCATAAAACGTCGGACAGGAAGGGTCTCAGGCCTGCTGCCTGCCGCGCCGTGCCACGCCTGCCAGGCCCAGCAGGGCCGAGCCGAAGAGCCAGACTGCGGCCGGCACCGGCACCGGGGCCACGGACTCGGCGAAACCATCGGCATGGGCCTCGAAGAACAGCAGCTCGCTGTCACCCGCACCAACGTAGAACTCCACCGGCACGGTGGCCGTCTCGCCGTCGAAGCTGAAGGGGCCGTCGAGGAGGCCGGCGCCCACGGAGACCAGGGTGGGGGTGGCAATGCCCGCCAGCAGGTCACCGGCCGTCAGGCCCTCGAGCACGATACCGGCGCTGGAGAAAGACTCCTCCACCGTCGGGAAATCGGCCACGGCCTCGGCGTCCAGGATGAAGTCCAGGGAGCCCGCGAAGGTGTAGCCGGTGGAGAGGCTGTCATTGTAGATCTCGATCTCGAAGCCCGAGCTGGCATAGGCCTCGGCATCGGAGGGGTCGGGGTCGGCCTCGGCCGAGCCCTCGGTAAAGGCGCTGACGGTGAAATCGTAGACGGGCGAGGAGAAGGGGCCCATGACGCTGGAGGCCGTGCCCGCATCGTAGAAGGCGGTGGCGGCGCCAGTGGCGGTCTCGGCACCCAGGCGGTCCGAGGTGGAGAACAGGGTCAGATCCGTGGGGTCGGCCGTACCCGCGTCGTCCGGCGTGGCGTCCAGGAGGGTAAAGGTGGCATCGGCGAAATTGAAGAATGATGCCGCCGCCTGGGCCTGACCGGCCGCCAGGCCGGTGGCCAGTAGGGCGCCGGCCAGGGCGGTCCTGGTGAAATACTGCGTCGACTGTCGATTGAACATCGTTATGTCTCCTGAAGAGTAAGCACGTCCGCCAGGGCGTTGGTCCCCCAGGGCGGTCGTGAAGGCTGTGGTGAAGGCTTAGGGGTTTGGTTGCCGGCCCATGGGTCGGTACTCAGAGCCTACGACCGGCATGTAACACAAGGCTTACAGGGCATTTACCGTTCGTTGACCGGCGGCCACCGATGGTACGGCCCCGGCGGGCGCCGGGGCCGTGATGGCTCAGGGCCTGGACATCGGCGCTTCCTCAGGAACCGATGATGCCGCCGTCCTTGCGGGTGATGACGATGGTGGCATCCCGCGGCACGCTGGCGCCGTCCGTGGGCGCCGGGAAGTTGCTTACCGAGGGGTCGCCGTTACCCGGATGCTGGACGTTGATGAACATGGTGCGACGGTCCGGGGTGGGCGCGATGCCCGTGATCTCGCAACCCGGCACACCGGTGAAGATGCGCTTGATATCGCCGTTGGAGGTGTCCGCCACCAGCATCTGGTTGTTGAGGCCGTCCTTCTGGCCGCCGTCGGTCTGGATGAACAGGCGACCGTCGGGATCGGCCCAGATGCCATCCGGGTCGGCGAAGCTCTCCTCGGTGCCGTGGGTGTCCTCGGCGAACACGAAGATATCCCACTCGAAGGTGGTGCCGGTGTGGCCCGCGGTCTCGGTCCAGCGGATGATGTGACCGTCGACGTTGGGGGTCCGGGGGTTGGCCTCGTCGGGACCGCTGGCCACCGTGCGGCCGTTGATCGTTTTGTCGCCGGTGTCGTCGCGCCGCGAGTTGTTGGTCAGGGAGCAGTAGACCCGGCCGTCGGGGGCCACCGTGACCCATTCGGGGCGATCCATGGGGGTGGCGCCGGCGATGTCGGCGGCCTTGCGGACATTGATGAGCAGCTCGCCCATGTCGGTGAACTCGGCGGCGATGGCGGAATTGGCGAGGGAGAGTTCCAGCCACTCACCGACGCCGCGGTTGTCGCCGGGGGTGGCGTCGTCGTCGAAGCGGGCGGCGTAGAGGGTGCCGCGATCCAGCGGACTCTCGCCGTTGCGACGCATGGTGCGCCAGTCCTCGGCGGACACGAACTTGTAGAGGTAGTCGAAACGCTCGTCGTCCCCCGAGTACACCACCACGCGGCCGTCATCGGCCACATGGGTGATGGCGCCTTCGGTCTTCTTGCGGCCCAGGGCGGTGCGCTTGACCGGGGTCTGGTTGGGATCGAAGGGGTCGATCTCCACCACCCAGCCGAAGCGGTTGTGCTCGTTGGCGTATTCCGGATCGGCGAGGTCGAAGCGCTTGTCGAACTTGTGCCAGAAATAGCCGAAGCCGACATTGCTGAAGCCGTAGCGAATCTGGCGGTCCGAGGGCTCCCAGTTCTGATCTTCGGTGCCGAAGTAACCGTGGAAGTTCTCCTCGCAGGTGAGATAGGTGCCCCACGGCGTCACCCCCATGGCGCAGTTGTTGACGGTGCCGAGGGGGACGTTGCCGTTGGCGTTGTCCAGGTCGGGGTGGCCGGCGGCCGGGCCACTGTAGGTGACCGGTGTATTCACATGGATGCGGCGGGACAGGTCGCCCTTGACGGTGTTCCAGCGGCCGAAGCGCCCGGGGGAGCGCTTGAGCTCCACCACCGCCACGCCGTGGGCATGCTGGGAGGCCCGCACCTCGTCGAGGCTGTTGGGGATCACATTGCCGAAGTCGTCGGTGTCGTGGTTCTCCGGGCGTAGCACGTGGTAGTTGGTGCCGAACTCGTGGTTCAGGCACAGCACGCCGTGGAAATTGCCCGGGCCGATGCCGAGGCGACGGTCGTTCCACGGGTTCATGTCGTTACCGTCGTCCCAGCCGTA
>JAABTG010000062.1 GCA_011389995.1 Thiotrichales bacterium | reverse complement strand
CACTTCTGCTCCGACGGCTGTAAGGACATCTTCGACAACGAGCCGGAGAAGTACGTCCAGAGCTGGCTGCCGGTGCATCAGATCTACCAGGGCAACTGCGGCGGCGCCACGGTGCCCGAGGTGCTCGAGTGGTATCACCTGGTGGACGGTGCGGACAATGCCAAGTATCCCTTCTCTCCGGACTACGACAACTGGAAGAAGTGGAAGGGGCAAGTGGCGAAGGCAGAAGAGGATGCCGCCTGAGGCACAGCAGATATCACAGGAGGACTGGGCCATGAGCAATACCACGCCCCCGGGCTATGAGGGCACCCCCCTCGACCGCGTGGAGAACTTCCACGGCAACCAGCTGATCTATCTGGATTGGGAGAAGCACCGCATGTTCTGCTCCCCCATCTGCGTGCCGGTGCCGCCCGATGCCCCCTTCGGCATCGTGTGCGACGACATCACCCCCAACGCCTACGGGCAGCATCCCGATTGGGAGCACATCGACTGGTCCAGGGTGCAGTGGGTCCTGGACAACGAGCCCTTCGAGCCCGATATGGACAAGAGCTTCGCGGAGCAGGGCATTCACCATAAGTCCATACTGCGCTTCTACCAGCCCGGTCTGGATGGCCTGGAGGGCACGGGGGGGTGAGCTATCAAGTCACCATCGAACCCCTCGGCGAGACCGTCGAGGTGGAGGAAGACCAGACCATCCTCGATGCCTGCCTGCGGGCGGGGATCTGGCTGCCCCATGCCTGCTGCCACGGCCTGTGTGCCACCTGCAAGGTGCAGGTGCTGGAAGGCGAGGTGGAGCATGGCGAGGCGTCCCCTTTCGCCCTCATGGATTTCGAGCGGGAGGAGGGCAAGTGCCTGGCCTGCGTGTCCATACCCGAGTCGGATCTGGTCATCGAGGCGGATGTCGACGAGGACCCCGATGCCGAGGTGCACCCCGTGGAGGACTTCACGGCGCGCGTCACCGCCCTCGAGGACCTCAGCCCCACCGCCAAACGGGTGGTGATGGAACTGGACCGCCCCATGGCGTTTCAGGCCGGCCAGTACCTGCAACTGGAACTGCCGGGCATCGAGCAGCCGCGCCCCTTCTCCATGGCCAATCCGCCCTCCCGGGGGGACGTGGTGGAGCTCCAGGTGCGTTTCGTACCGGGGGGGGAGGCCACCACCTACATCCACGAGAAGCTGGCGGTGGGCGACGAGCTCAAGCTGACCGGCCCCTACGGCCGTTTCTTCGTGCGCCGGTCGGCGCCGGAATCCATGCTGTTCCTGGCCGGCGGCACGGGGCTGTCGAGCCCCAAGGGCATGATCCTCGATCTGCTGGAGGACGGCGAGACCCGGCCCATCACCCTGGTGCACGGGGTGCGCAACCTGTCGGAGCTCTACGACCGCGAGTTCTTCGAGGAGCTGGCGGCCCAATATGAGAATTTCACCTATATCCCCGCCCTCTCCGAACCCCGGGAAGAGGACGCCTGGGAGGGCGCCACCGGGTTCGTCCACGAGGTGGCGAGCGCCCATTTCAACGGCGAGTTCCGCGGCAACAAGGCCTACATCTGCGGCCCCCCCGCCATGATCGATGCCTGTGTCACGGGCCTCATGCGGGGGCGCCTGTTCGAGCGCGACATGTTCATGGAGAAGTTCCTGTCGGCGGCGGATGCCGCCCAGGACAGCCAGCGCAGCCCCCTGTTCCGCAAGGTGTGAGGGGCGGCCATGGAGCGCGCCGGGGACGAGACCTTCGAGGTGTTCATCACGGACACCGGCGAGAGCTTCCGCTGCGGGGCGGGGCAGACCCTGCTCGGCGGCATGGAGCGCCTGGGGCGCAAGGGCATCCCGGTGGGCTGCCGGGGCGGCGGTTGTGGTGTATGCAAGGTCCATGTCACGGCGGGCGAGGTGCGCTGCCGCAAGATGAGCCGCGCCCATGTGAGCGCCGAGGACGAGGCCCGGGGCATCGTGCTGGCCTGCCGTTGCCGGCCGGCGAGCGATATCAGGCTGGCCGTCATCGGCAGCATGGACAAGGCGTTTTTAAAGCACGCGCAGGCGGGCGGTGCCCGTTGACTGGCGACGCGTACCCGACGAGGAGGAGAAGACAATGGCAATGACAGGCGTAATGCGGCCCGGGCACGTATGCATCCGGGTACTGGATATGGAAGAGTCCCTGGTCCACTACAAGGACCGCCTCGGCCTCCAGGAGGTGGACCGCGACGACAGCGGCCGCGTCTACCTCAAGGCCTGGGACGAGCGGGACTGGTTCTCGGTGGTGTTGCGGGAGGCCGACGCCCCGGGCATGGATTTCATGGGCTTCAAGGTGGACGGCACGGCGGCCCTGGATACCTTCGAGCAGCGCCTGAAGGACGCCGGCGCCACCACCGAGCGCATCCCCGCCGGAGAGCTCAACCACTGCGGCGAGCGGGTGCGCTTCGATTCCCCCACCGGCCACCTGTTCGAGCTCTATGCCGACAAGGACTACATGGGCACCATGATGGGCCTGGTGAACCCCGACCCCTGGCACGAGGAATGCTGCACGGGCATGGCGGTGCAGCGCTTCGACCACTGCCTGCTCTACGGCAGCGACATCGACGGTACCGTCAAGCTGTTCGAGGACGCCCTGGACTTCCGCCTTACGGAGCAGGTGATGGACGGCGAGCTGCGGGTGGCGGCCTTCATCACCTGCAGTAACAAGGCCCACGACCTGGCCCTGGTGCGTCACGCCGAGGACGGCAAGTTCCATCACGCCTCGTTCCTGCTGGGCTCCTGGGAGGAGGTGCTGCGGGCCGCCGACATCATCGGCCGCTTCAAGATCTCCATCGACATCGGTCCCACCCGCCACGGCATCACCCGCGGGCGCACCATCTACTTCTTTGATCCCTCCGGCAACCGCAACGAGGTGTTCCACGGCGACTACAGCTTCTATCCCGACTACGAGCCCATCACCTGGACGGCGGAAGAGCTGGGCGGCGCCATCTTCTACCATGACCAGGTGCTCAACGAGCGTTTCCTCACCGTGGTGACCTGATGGCGGCCTCTGTCGAACAACGCTGTATCGAGTGGGCGACCGCCGGGCAGATCTGCCGGGCGGCCGCCGACCATGCCATCGGCATGGGCCTGAAGATCAACGTGGCCGTGGTGGATCCCGGCGGCAACCTCATGGCCTTCCAGCGGGTCAACGGGGCCTTCCTGCACTCCATCTCCATCGCCCAGGACAAGGCCTACTGTGCCGTGGGCTTCGGTTTTCCCACCAGCCAGTGGAAGGGGATCTTCGAGGAGGCCCCCCAGCTCAAGGATGGCCTGATGCTGCGCCCGCGGCTGGTGATCCTGGGGGGCGGCGTACCCATCCTGGAGGATGGCCTCATCATCGGCGGGGTGGGGGTGTCGGGGGCCAGCGAGGAGGAAGACGAGGCCTGCGCCCGCGCCGGCATCGAGGCTGTGGGATTGGACGCCGGCTGAAAAGCTTTTTATTAACTACGAAAGACGCGAAATACGCGAAAAAGGCGATAGGGGTTGCGGGAGTGTCGCTTGGCGTCTTGGGTCGTGAGAGGCTCTACCGGCTTTCCCGCCGCCGTCCTGCCCGTCTGCGAAGATGCGGGTCTTCGCGGTCTAAGAAATCCGGACTGCCGCGCGGGTGGTGATCACCGTCGCGGCCGATTCTTTCCAACGACGCCGTGTCGTCCAGCATCCAGCGGCCAGCCTGGTTTGTTCTTTCGCGCATTTCGCGTCTTTCGTAGTTTCCTTTCTTGCCGTTCTTTTCTTCTGGCTCAGGCGTTGGCCCGCTTGGCCATGATCTCCGCTAGGGCCGGGGTGCATACCTCCGCGGTGCGGCGGATGTGCAGCTCGTTGGCCGCCAGGGCCGCCTTGGCGTCGCGTTTCAGGGCGGCGTCCTTGATGGCGGTATGTTCGCCGTGGATGTCGCGGCGGGCGTCCCTGGCCACCCGCGCCATGTTGCGGTAACGCTTGTGCTGGTCGTAGAGCACGTCGTAGAAGCGCCGCAGCCAGCTCGACGTGCAGGCCGAGATGAGGGCCAGGTGGAACTCGGCGTTACGGGCCTCCCAGTCGATGAGGTCGGGCTCCGCGGCCATCTCCACCTTGGTGAGGCGGTGGAAGGCCGCCACCACGTTGGATTCCCAGGTGTCGTCGCCCTTGATGATGCTCTGGGCGAGGGCCATGCCCTCCAGGGTGATGCGCATATTGGTGATGTCCATGAGGTCTTCCGTGGAGACCTCGCTGACGCGGAAGCCGCGCTGACCTTCGGAGCTGACGAAGCCCTCGCTGGTGAGGCGGCTCAGGGCCTCCCGCAGGGGGGTCGCTCCCACTTCGTACTGCTGGCGCAGGGGTTCGATGCGCAGCTTGCTGCCGGGTTCGAGACGGCCGTGGATGATGTCGTCCCGCAGGCGGCGGTAGACCCTGTCAGTCAGCGTCCTCGCCGGCCCCCGGGTGCCGTCGAGGAGGGTGTTGGACACTGCCTCGCTCATTTAAATCCCTTCTATTACAGTTGATTATTAAGCTTTTCTCAACAGGATTGCCACGTAAGCCGATCCTGATTTAAATCGAGTATAGTAAAAAAAATCGATAAAAGTATTGATTATCGAGCTTTAGCGGTTATGCTTTTCCCCATGACCATCACCGCCAGGGCCGTGCCATGGACTTCGGACCGCCGGCCGCAAGAAGGTACAGCAAATGAAAGAGATCAAGAACTTCATCAACGGCGGATATGTCGCCGCGGCGTCGGGCAAGACCTTCCCTAATGTATGCCCCGCCGACGGGCGCTCCCTGTCCGTGGTCCACGAGGCCGGTCGCGATGAAGTGGATCAGGCCGTGGCCGCCGCCCGCGGCGCGCTGAAGGGCGAGTGGGGGCGGATGTCCGTGAACGAGCGGGTGGCCATCCTCTACAAGGTGGCCGACGGCATCAACGCCCGCTTCGATGAGTTCCTGGAGGCCGAGTGCCTGGACACCGGCAAGCCCAGGTCCCTGGCCAGCCACATCGACATCCCCCGCGGCGCCGCCAACTTCAAGATCTTCGCCGATACCATCAAGAACGCCGGCACCGAGACCTTCGTCATGGACACCCCCGACGGCACGGGCGCCATCAACTACGCCCTGCGCCAGCCCAAGGGGGTCATCGCCGTGGTCTGTCCCTGGAACCTGCCCCTGCTGCTCATGACCTGGAAGGTGGGCCCGGCCCTGGCCTGCGGCGACACGGTGGTGGTGAAGCCCTCCGAGGAGACGCCCTCCACCGCCACCCTGCTGGGGGAGGTGATGAACGACGCCGGGGTGCCGGCGGGGGTCTACAACGTGGTGAACGGCTTCGGCCCCGATTCCGCCGGCGCCTTCCTCACCAGCCACCCCGGGGTGGACGCCATCACCTTCACCGGCGAGACGGTCACGGGGGAGCACATCATGCAGGCGGCCGCCGTGGGCTTGCGGGACATCTCGCTGGAGTGCGGCGGCAAGAACGCCGCCATCGTGTTCGCCGACGCCGATCTGGACAAGGCCGTCGAGGGCACCCTGCGCTCGGCCTTCGCCAACTGCGGCCAGGTGTGCCTGGGCACCGAGCGGGTCTACGTGGAACGGCCCATCTTCGACGAGTTCGTGGCGCGCCTGAAGCGCGGTGCGGAGAACATGAGCCTGGGGGCCTGGGACGACCCGGCCACCACCATGGGGCCCCTCATCAGCGAGGAGCATCGCAACAAGGTCCTGTCCTATTACCGCAAGGCCGAAGAACTGGGGGCCACCGTGGTCACCGGCGGCGGCGTGCCCGACATGCCGGGCGACCTGGCCCGGGGCTGCTGGATCCAGCCCACCATCTGGACCGGCCTGGCCGAGGACTCGGTCATCGTCAAGGAGGAGATCTTCGGGCCCTGTTGCCACGTCGCCCCCTTCGATGACGAGGACGAGGTCATCGCCATGGCCAACGACACCCACTACGGCCTCGCCTCGGCCCTGTGGACGGAGAACGTCACCCGCCTGCACCGGGTGGCCGCTCAGATCGACGCCGGCATCGTGTGGACCAACAGCTGGTTCCTGCGGGACCTGCGCACCCCCTTCGGTGGCATGAAGATGTCGGGCATCGGCCGCGAGGGCGGGCATTATTCCCTCGAGTTCTACACCGAGCTCAAGAACGTGTGCGTGAAGCTGTAATGGCCGCCCCCGCCACCGGCAACCCGGAGATCGGCCGCACCATCACGGCCGGCGGCCTGGCCACCAACTATCACGACCTGGGTCAGGGCTTCCCCGCCGTGTTCATCCACGGCTCGGGGCCGGGGGTGAGTGCGTGGGCCAACTGGCGCCTCAACCTGCCGGTCATCGCCGAGGGGGTGCGGGCCATCGCCCCGGACATGGCGGGCTTCGGCTTCACCGAGCACCCGGCGGTCAACGCCTACGACATGGACCTGTGGATCGGCCACCTGCTGGGCCTGCTCGACGCCCTGGAGCTGACCCAAGTGGACCTGGTGGGCAATTCCTACGGCGGTTCCCTGGCCCTGCAGTTCGCCATCCGTCACCCCCGGCGGGTGCGGCGCATGGTCCTCATGGGGGCGGTGAGCCTGCCCTTCGATCTCACCAGCGGTCTCGATGCCACCTGGGGCTACGAGCCGTCCATCGAGAACATGCGCCGTCTGCTGGACCTGTTCGCCTATGACCGCTCCCTGGTGAGCGACGAGTTGGCGGAGCTGCGCTATCGGGCGGCCTCCCGGGAGGGCGTGCAGGAGGCCTTCAGCGCCATGTTTCCGGCGCCGCGCCAGCGCTGGGTGGATCACCTGGCCAGCGCCGAGGAGGACATCCGGGCCCTGGATCACGAGATGCTGATTATCCACGGCCGGGAGGACCTCATCATCCCGGTGGGGGTGTCCCAGGCCCTGTTCGCCCTCACCGACCGCTCCCAGCTCCACCTGTTCGGCCGCTGCGGCCATTGGACCCAGATCGAGCACGCGGGACGTTTCAATCGCCTGGTGGGCGATTTCCTCACCGAAGAGCAGCCAGGGGGATAGTGCGTGGAACAACGACGGATCAACGAGCTGGGTGACGAGCTCTACGGTGCCCTGCGGGAGCGCCGCATGGTGGAGCCCCTCACCGACCGCGAGAGCGCCATCACCATCGAGGATGCCTATTACATCTCCCTGCGCCTGGTGGCGCGCCGCCAGGCCGATGGCGAGACCATCATCGGCAAGAAGATCGGCGTCACCTCCAAGGCGGTGCAGAACATGCTGAACGTGCACCAGCCCGATTTCGGTTACCTCACGGACCGCATGGTCTACGGCAACGGCGATGAGGTGCCCATCGGCACCGAGCTCATCCAGCCCCGGGCCGAGGGGGAGATCGCCTTCATTCTCAAACGCGACCTCGCCGGTCCCGGCATCACCAACGCCGATGTGTTGCGGGCCACGGAGGCGGTCATGCCGTGCTTCGAGATCGTGGATTCCCGCATCCGCGACTGGAAGATCCGCATCCAGGACACGGTGGCGGACAACGCCTCCTGCGGCCTGTTCCTGCTGGGCGACCGGGCGGTGGACCCGCGGCGGGTGGATCTCGCCACCTGCGGCATGGTGGTGGAGAAGAACGGCGAGCTGCTGTCCACCGGCGCCGGCGCGGCGGCCCTGGGCTCGCCGGTGAACTGCGTGAGCTGGCTGGCCAACACCCTGGGCGGCTTCGGCATCGCCCTGAAGGCCGGCGAGGTGATCCTGTCGGGCTCCCTGGTGCCCCTGGAGCCGGTGAGGCCGGGGGACCACATGCGGGTGGCCATCGGCGGCATCGGTTCGGCATCGGTTCGCTTCACCTGACATCGGATTCGAGAGAGGTAATTCTCATGAAAGTGAATGCAGCACTCATTGGTTCGGGCAACATCGGCACGGATCTGCTGTACAAGGCTTTGCGCAGCAACCTCGTCAATCCCGTGTGGATGGTGGGCATCGACGAGAAATCGGAGGGCCTGGCCCGGGCCCGCAAGCTCGGCCTCAAGACCACCCACGAAGGGGTGGACGGCCTGGTACCCCACATGCGCGACGACAACATCCGGATCTGCTTCGACGCCACCTCGGCCTATGTCCACAAGGACAACTCCGACAAGGTCATCGCCCAGGGCGCCATGATGATCGACCTCACGCCCGCGGCCATCGGCCCCTACTGCATCCCGCCGGTGAACCTCAGGGAGCACGTGGGCAAGCGGGAGCTCAACGTCAACATGGTGACCTGCGGCGGCCAGGCCACCATCCCCATGGTGGCGGCGGTGTCGCGGGTGCAGCCGGTGGCCTACGGTGAGATCGTGGCCACCGTGGCCTCCAAGTCCGCCGGCCCCGGCACCCGCAAGAACATCGACGAGTTCACCCAGACCACCTCGCGGGCGGTCTCCGGCGTGGGCGGTGCCAAGCGCGGCAAGGCCATCATCATCCTCAACCCGGCGGAGCCGCCCCTCATCATGCGCGACACCATCCACTGCCTGACGGAGGACGAGCCCGACCAGCAGGCCATCACCGACTCCATCCACGACATGGTCAAAGAAGTGCAGAAATACGTGCCGGGCTACACCCTGCGCAACGGCCCGGTATTCGAAGGCAACCGGGTGTCGGTGTTCATGGAGGTGAGCGGGCTGGGGGACTACCTGCCCAAGTACGCCGGCAACCTGGACATCATGACGGCGGCGGCCCTGCGCACCGCCGAGATGTTCGCCGAGGAAATCATCGACGGCTCGCTGGTGCTCGAGCCCCAAGTCGCCTGAGGAGCACAGCTATGGACCTGAAGGGTAAGAAAGTAACGCTGCACGACATGAGCCTGCGCGACGGCATGCACGCCAAGCGCCACCAGTTCTCCATCGAGGACATGGTGCGGGTGGCCAGGGGGCTGGACGAGGCGGGCGTGCCCCTCATCGAGGTGACCCACGGCGACGGCCTTGCCGGCGCCTCCCTGAACTACGGCTTCCCCGCCCATACCGACGAGGAATATCTGCGGGCCGTCATCCCCGAGATGAAGAACGCCCGGGTGTCCGCCCTGCTGCTGCCCGGCATCGGCACCGTGGAGGAGCTGAAGATGGCCCGCGACTGCGGCGTGGCCACCATCCGCGTGGCCACCCACTGCACCGAGGCCGACGTGTCCGAGCAGCACATCGGCTACGCCGCAAAGTTGGGCATGGACACCGTGGGCTTCCTCATGATGTCCCACATGGTCAGCCCGGAGAAGATCCTGGAGCAGGCGAAGCTCATGGTGGGCTACGGCGCCAACTGCGTCTACATGACCGATTCGGCCGGCTACATGCTGCCCGATGACGTCACCGCCCGCATCGGGCTGCTGCGCTCGGAGATCGACCCCGGCGTGGAGATCGGCTTCCACGGCCACCACAACCTGGCCATGGGAGTGGCCAACTCCCTGGCGGCCATCGACGCCGGGGCCGGTCGCATCGACGGCTCGGTGGCGGGCATGGGGGCCGGTGCCGGCAACACCCCCCTGGAGGTGTTCGCCGCCGTGCTGGACCGCATGGGGGTGGAGCACGGCATCGACCTGTTCAGGATCATGGACGTGGCCGAGGACCTCATGGTGCCCCTCATGGAGCATCAGGTGCGGGTGGACAGGGACTCCCTGATCCTCGGCTACGCGGGGGTCTACTCGTCGTTTCTGCTCCACGCCAAGCGGGCCGAGAAGCGCTACGGCATCCAGGCCCGGGATGTGCTCGTGGCCCTGGGGGAGCGGGGCATGATCGGCGGCCAGGAGGACATGATCGAGGACGTGGCCATCGAGCTGTCCCGGGCCCGCAACGAGGCCATGGCCGAGGTGGAACCGGGAGACATGGCATGACCACGGTCGCGGCGGAGGTGGTGGCGGAGCTGGCGGAGTATCTGGAGAGCGCCGAGCTGGAGGCCCGGGACGTGGTGAAGATCACGGACACCTATCCGGACCTCGACTTCGAGGACGCCTACGACATCCAGTGGGAGATCCGGCGCCGCAAGCTGGAGCGGGGGACCCGCCTGGCGGGGCTCAAGGCAGGCCTCACCTCCCGCGCCAAGATGAAGCAGATGGGCGTCGAGACCCCCATCTACGGTTTCCTGGCGGATTACTTCGAGCGCCCCGAGGGCGGCGAGATCGCCACCGCCGATCTCATCCATCCCAAGGTGGAGGCCGAGATCGCCGTGGTGACGAAGCGGGAGCTGCGGGGCCCCTGTCACATGGGCCAGGCCCTGGCCGCCATCGACTTCGTGCTGCCGGCGGTGGAGATCATCGACTCCCGCTACGAGAACTTCCGCTTTGACCTGGTGAGCGTCATCGCCGACAACGCCTCGTCGTCGCGCTTCGTGCTGGGCGGGCGCATGGCGGAACTGCGGGACGTGGACCTGCCCACCCTCGGCGTGGTGATGGAGAAGAACGGCGAGGTGGTGCAGCTGGGCGCCGGGGCGGCGGTGCTCAACCATCCGGTGAGCAGCGTGGTGCTGCTGGCCAACATGCTGGCCGAGCGCGACGCGGTGATCCCGGCGGGCACCCTGATCCTGACGGGCGGCATCACCGCGGCGGTGGCGGTGGCGGCGGGGGATGCCATCAACGTCCGCTACCAGGGCCTCGGCAACGTCACCATGCGTTTCGTTTGACGACGGGAGACCCACAGTGAAATCCATGACCACGGTCGGGCGGAGGGCGAGGCGCGGGGGGCGGGCTCTGGTGCTGATGGTGCTGGGCGCCCTGGTGCTGCTGGCCGGCTGCGAGGCCCCCCTGGAACTCCAGCGGGTGAAGGCGGAGCGGGAGCATCCCATCCACCGCTACGACCAGTTCAAGGCCCTGGCCCGCAACCCGGACGTTATCCTGGCGGTGGGGGACTACGGGGTGGTGGTCACCAGTAGCGACAACGGTGCCTCCTGGCGACGTCACGTGCTGCCGGGGCGGCGGGCCATGGTGTCCGTGAGCACCTGTCCGGACGGCAGCTTTGCCGCCCTCGATACCCGCCGCGGGGTGTGGCTCGCCGACCCCCGGGGCGGCAACTTCGAGCGCCGGGAGGTGGATACCCGTGAGGTGTTGTCCAGCGTCACCTGCGCCCCCGACGGCACCCTGTGGCTCACGGGCAGCTTCAGCACCCTGGTGTACAGCCGTGACCGTGGCCGCACCTGGGAGTCCGTGACCCGGGATGAGGACCTGCAGTTCTCGGTGCTGCAGTTCTTCGATGAGGACAACGCCGTGGTGGTGGGGGAGTTCGGTGCCCTCATGTCCACCCGGGACGGCGGCGCCACCTGGGAGCGGGCGGCGGACATTCCCAAAGAGTTCTATCCCCTGGGCATGTATTTCCGGGACCGCGACAATGGCTGGGTGGCGGGCCTCGGCGGCGTCGTCCTGGCCACCACGGACGGCGGCGGGAGCTGGACGCAGCAGGAGACACCCACCCGCACGCCCCTGTATCGGTTGGTGCCGGTCAATGGTCACCTCTATGCCCTGGGTGACAGCGGCACCCTGCTGATCCGGGACGGCGCGCGCTGGGTCCCGGCACCCAATGCCCCCCGACTGCTCTCCTATCTCATCGACGCCGTGATGCTGGACGACGACACCTTCGTGGTGGCCGGGGGCAACGGCATGCTGAGCGACGTGCCGTACGGAACCCATTGAACGCCATCCCCCAGGCAGGGCGAAAACCATGACCAAAGAGCATCGTTTCACTCACTTTCTGCACAACATCGACGATGCCGTCTTCAGGCATCCGAAGACACTGCTCGCGGTCATCCTGGCTATCACCGTGTTCTTCGCCCTGCAGATCCCGAAGGTGCAGATGTACTCGGATTTCGCCGATCTGCTGCCCCAGGAACACCCTTATATCCAGCTCCACAACAGCATCCGCGACACCTTCGGCGGCGCCAACAACGTGGTGATGTCCGTGGTGGTGGAGGAGGGGGACATCTTCACCAACGACACCCTGGCGCGTATCCACCGCCTCACCCAGAAGGTGGATGAATCCCCCGGCGTCAACCACAATCTGGTCTCCAGTCTCACCCATCGCACCACCCGCAAGGTCTGGCTCACCGAGACCGGCGACGTCAACTCCCAGCCCTACTACGACCCCACCGCCGACGACCTGGACGGCCGTCAGCTCGAGGCCCTGCGCAAGGACGTCATGGCCAACCCGCGGGTCTTCGGCCTGCTGGTGTCGCCGGACCTCAAGGCCGCCCTCATCAAGGCCCAGTTCAACGAGGGCCAGTTGGACTACCCGGCCATATTCGAGCACCTGCAGGAGGTGCGGGCCGAGGAGGCGGCGCCGGGGGTCTCCATCTACGCCACCGGCCAGCCCATGTTGTGGGGCTGGGTCTACAGCTACCTGGACCAGATCCTGCTCATCTTCAGCACCACCCTGGCCATCATGTTCCTGCTGCTGGTGCTCTATTTCCGCCGCGCCTACGGCATCCTGCTGCCCCTGGTGGGCATCGCCATCTCGGCCACCTGGGGCCTCGGCATCGTGTCCCTGCTGGGCTACAACCTCGATCCCCTGACCCTGGTGATCCCCTTCCTCATCTCGGCCCGCGCCATGTCCCACGGCATCCAGCTGGTGGAGCGCTACTATACCGAGCTGGAGGCGGTCCACGACGCCCGCATGGCCGCCCAGGAGACCTTCGATTCCCTGTTCCGACCGGGTTCCCTCGGCATCGTCTCCGACGCCATCGGGCTGCTACTCATCGCCCTCGGCTCGGTGCCCATCAACGTCAAGCTCGGTATCTACGCCTCCCTGTGGGCGGCCTGCGTGGTCATCACCGTCCTCATCGCCGTGCCCCTGATGCTGTCCCTGCTGCCGAAGCCCCGGCACGGCAAGCCACGCCGCCGTGCCGAGGACGCCGTGTTCGGACGTTTCGCCGGGGTGGTGGCCAATCCCCGGGGCAGTCGTCGCCTGCTGTGGGCGGCGCTGGCCGTGCTGGTGGGATCCATGTACCTCAGCTCCCATGTGGAGATCGGGGAATCGGAGCCCGGCTCACCCATTCTTTACCCCGACCACGACTACAACGTCTCGTCCAAGATCATCAACGACAAGTTTCCCGGCTCCGAGGAGCTGTACGTGGTGGCCCGCACCGACGAGAAGGGCGGCATGAAACGCCCGGAGGTGCTACAGGCCATCGCCGAATTCCAGATCCACATGCTCACGGACCCGGAACTCGGCGGGGCCAAGTCCCTGCCCGACCTGGTGAAGCAGGTGAACCGCATCTTCCACCAGGACGACCCGCGCTGGGCCATCATTCCGGACACCCAGGCCTACGTCGGCGGCCTGATGTTCGCCTACATGGCCTCCAGCCCCATACCGGGGGCCCTCAAGGAGTTCGTGGATACGGATGATCAGATGGCCAACATCGTCCTCTTCTACAAGGACCACCAGGCCACCACCATCCGCCGCGCCATCTACATGGCCAAGCAATGGATCGACAACCCGGCCAACCAGGTGCCCGGCCTCAGCTTCGAGCTGGCCGGCGGTCTGGTGGGGGTCACGGCGGCCATGAACGAGTCGGCCTTCCGGAGCAACATGCTCATCATCCCCCTGGTGCTGGCCCTCATCTTTTTCTTCGTGACGTGGTTCTACTGGTCCTTCCACGCCGGCGGCATCATGTTCCTCACCATGGCCTTCTGCACCACCGCCACCTACGCCTACATGGGCCTGGTGGGCATCGGCATCAATGTCAACACGGTGCCCATCATCGCCGTGGGTATCGGCGTGGGCATCGACTACTCCATCTATATGATGGACCGCATTCGCGAGGAGACGGCCAACGCCAACGGCGTGCTGGAGCGGGCGGTGCTGCGGGCCATGTCCACCACCGGAAAGGCCGTGGGCTTCACCGCCACCTGCCTCATCGGCGGGGTAATCATGTGGGTCTTCATCTCCGACCTGCGTTTCCAGGCCGATGCCGCCCTGCTGCTGGTGGTGATGCTGATCCTCAATGCCCTGGCCGCCATGTTCCTGGTGCCGGCCTGGATCATGACCTTCAAGCCGCGCTTCATCACCCGGGTCCATTACGACGAGGACGGGGTGCTGCAAACCGAAGATGCCCCTTCGTTGTTGCAGAAAAGCAGCGCCTGAGGCCGGGGGAGGGGTCTCCCGGGAGAGGAGATAATGATGAATGCTTCACGAAAACATGAAAATTTGTGACTAAATCGTCTACGTTAAATTGAAGAGGCGAAGGGAAAAGACCGGCAGGGCAGCCGAAAAACAACATGTCGCACTCTGGTACCGTTTTTGCACCGGTTACCGACCTGTGACTTTTCATTGGTTTGGGATGTTGGGAGGAGACGATAAATGAATCATTTGCCGTTCAGGGCCCCGCTGGTCGCGTCGGCCGTCATCGCTTTACTGGGAGGGGGCTTCGGGACGACCGCGGCCGTGGCCGCGGATACCGAGTGGGCGGGGTTCGTGGAGAACGCCTCCTTCTATCGCCAGCGCACCGGGCTCTCCAAGTCGCGCAATACCCTGCAGATGGAGATGGGCAAGGAGATCGGTCAGGTGGGGGCCTTTCGCCGCGTCTTCATCGGCGGCACCTTCCGCGGCACCTACGACGCCGTCTATGACCTCAACGATAACGACTTCGGTGAGGATGCCGGGGGCTCCATCCGGCTCCAATCCCTGGTGGATGGTTTCGACAGCGACCCGGGGTCGGGTAATTCCGCCTGGGGCGACGGCATCAACCTCGGCTCCACCATCGTCAACACTCTGAATAACGGACCCCTGGTGGGCGCCGGCCCGGGGGGGATCAACCTTCCCAACTTCAGTACCAACGACGCCCTGGCGCCCAGCACCGCTTTCAACAGCACGGACCCCAATGCGCCGCGCTACAACCCCAACACCGGTCTGAAGCGACTGGGCAGTGAACTCCATTCGGCCAACGGCGGCGTGGTCCTCGGGGTGCCGGTGCGCCCCTGTGACGAGGACTCCCGCGGTTGCATCGACGGCTATCTGGATTTCGACGAGAACGAGCTCAAGTACCCCGAGTTCAACTCCCGCCTCGACTTCCTGCGTGAGCTCTACGTCGACGCCATCCTGCCCCAGGATGACGGCAGCGAGTGGGCCTTCCGCCTCGGGCGCCAGCAGGTGGTGTGGGGCCGCACGGACCTGTTCCGGGTGCTGGATGTGCTGAACCCCGTGGACTTCTCCCGCCACAACATCTATGACGAGTTGGAGGACATCCGCATTCCCATGTGGATGCTCACCGCCGAGAAGCGCTGGGGCCCCACCGGCGTCTTCGGTGACCTCAACTTCCAGGTGGTTTGGAACTTCGACAAGTTCCGCCCCCACAACCTGGGCCAGGGCGGCACCCCTTACGCCATCCTCCAGGCCGGCGACTTCTTCCGCGGCATGAACAACTGCTGGGACAACGGCTGCACGGTGGCCAACTTCGCCGGTGGCTCGGTGGCCACGGACTTCCCGCGTCAAACCATCGGGATCCGCAAGGCCCACCTGCCGTCGTGGTCCCTGGACAACGGCCAGCTCGGGCTCAAGCTGGAGGGCACCTACGAGAGTGTCGGCTTCTCCCTCAACTACCTCCATTACCGCAGCCAGCTGCCTTCCCTGCGGGGCGGCATCCCGGCGCGCAACCCCTTCCTGCCCAACGGGCTCGACCTCGGTACGGGTGAAGTGGGGGGCGACCTGATCCCGCGGGATTATCTCATCGCCTTCGATATCCATTTCCCGCGCATCAACCTCTACGGTGGGTCCCTGGATTTCTACGTCGACGCCATCAAGTCGGTGTTCCGTGTGGAGGCCGCCTATACCAGCGGCGAGGAGTTCGCCAACACCCTGGAGCCCAAGCTCTACTCCGAGTCCGACGTGGCCCGCTGGGTGCTGGGCTGGGACCGTCCCACCTTCATCCCCTTCCTCAACAAGCGCCGGGCCTTCCTTCTCTCGGCCCAGTTGTTCGGCCAGCATCTGCTGGACCACGAGGAGGAGAAGGTGAACGGCATCGACGTGGGCATGCCTGACCACGAGGACAACTACATCATGACCGTGTTGCTGAAGGGCTGGTACAAGGCGGACACCATCAGCCCCCAGGTCATCGTCGCCCACGACTTCGAGGGCGAGGCCACCACGGTGGCGCCCTCGGTGGACTGGCTCATCAGCAACAACTGGCGTCTGGTGGCCGGGGCCAATTTCAAGTTCGCCAAACAGGTGGACGACTTCGACGACTGCCGTGCGTGTAACCCCTTTCCCGGGTTCACTGATCTGTCGGCCATCAATGCCTTCGGACCCAGCGCGCCGGGTGCCCTGGCCATCCGTAACCTGGCGGGGCAGGAGCCCCTGGGCCGTTTCATGTCCGGACCCATCGGCATGGCCCGGGATGAGGACGAGTTCCAGATCACCCTGCGCTATCGGTTCTAAGACGGTTCAATCAGGAGGAGTTTTTTCATGAAGCGCATTGCGAAAAGCATGACATCGATGGCGGTGGTCGCCGCCTTCACCACCGGGGCCGCCGTCCAGGCCGCGACCCTGGAGGACGTGGAGCGATCCTTCTATCCCTACAAGGACAGTGTCCCCACCTATGCGGGTCTGCAGACGGGGACGGTGATCAACCAGGCCAACGTGGATCAGTTCAAGGAGGTCCTGGTGTCCGCGGATTACGAGTTCATCAAGAAGGGCTGGACGGAGATGGAGGTGGGCGAGACCACCTCCTTCGAGCTGCACCCCAACTACGTGGAGGCCACCCGCAAGTACCTCAACGAGCCCCAGCTGGGAGAGAGCCTCGGACAGCTCGAGAATTTCATCGCCGGCCGGCCCTTTCCCGCAGAGCCCGACGCCGAAGATCCCCGGGCCGGCGAGAAGATGGCCTGGAACTACAAGTACGGCTACAACTGGGGCGACAACGCCGCCATCGATCCTTTCTACTGGAAGTTCAGGGACCTCAACAGTGGCAAGCTCGAACGGACCATCATGTTCGACTTCCACTTTCTCAACTTCATGCACCGGGTCAATCAGGAGCCGTTGCCGGAGTTCGAGAACAATCCCCAGCAAGTGTTCCGCGGTATCTACGTCAACGTCAACGAGCCCTTCGACGTCAAGAACACCCAGTTGCTGATCCACCGCTACGAGGACGACCTGCGGCGCGATGACGCCTGGCTGTATCTCGGCTTCCAGCGCCGGGTGCGGCGCCTCGCCACGGGCCAGATCACCGACTCCTTCCTGGGTTCCGATCTCATGATCGAGGACTTCGAGGGCTACAACGGCCGCGTCTCGGACATGAACTGGACCTACAAGGGCACGGTCAACGTGATGCTGCCCTTCTACAACCACAACGATCTGGAGCTCTCCGACGAGCATCCCACGGATGATGGCTACCAGTTCGTGGCCATGGGTGGCCAGGGGGGCTGTTTCCCCCAGATCACCTGGCAGCTCCGCAAGGCCTATATCCTGGAGTCGGACCCGGTGGACGACAACCATCCCATCAGCAGGCGGGTCCACTATATCGATGCCCAGACCTACACCATTCCCCGTACCCTGATCTACGATCGCAAGGGTGACCTGTGGAAGTCCTTCACCATCGGCCAGGCCCATCCGGACCACCATCTGGAGAAGAACAAGGGCTCAGGTGTGTCCCTGGATGATTCCTTCCTCATGCTGGATGTGCAGGCGGCCCACTGCACCACCGGCCAGTTCAAGGGTCAGATCGATCCTTCCATGAATCCCGAGCGTCTGTTCACCGTGCAGAACATGCGTTCGGGCCGCTAAGTCCGGGAAACGGGCTCTCCCGGCGGGATTGCCGGGGGAGCCTTTTTTTTTGGGCGCCTCCTGTAGGAGCGCCCTTGGGCGCAAACAGGCCACGGCGGCTCGTTCGGGCGTTCGCGTTCGCGGGCAAGCCCGCTCCTACGGGGCCGGGGAGGGGCCCCCTGTAGGAGCGGGCTTGCCCGCGAACGGACCACGGCTACCTGTTCAGGCTTCCAGGAGACAACAATGGTGCAACCCGTAGACGTATACCTCTATTTCAATTTCCGCAGCCCCTACTGCTACCTGGCCAGCAAGACCATGTTCGATGCCCTGGAGGCCTTCCACGTGAACGTGCTGTGGCGGCCCCTCGGCGGCTGGGAGGGCCGCTCGCCCCCCGATGTGGCCAAGGTGAAGGTGCCGGTGGCACGCCAGGACGTGGCGCGTATCGCCCGGCGCATGGGGATCCCGGTAAATCCGCCCCCCATCACCACGGACCCCACCCTGGCCGGAGCCGGCTCCCTGCTGGCCGAGCAGCAGGGGGTGCTGCGGGATTACGTGGTGGAGGTGATGCGCCGGGAATGGGCCGACGGCGCCGATATCGGGGATCTCGACGTGCTCCTGGAGGTGGCGGAGGGCGTGGGCCTTCATCGCGCAGCCCTTGAAGCCGCGGTCAAAGACGAGAACAATCTGCAACGGCTCAAGGCCAACTGGACCGAGGCCCAGGGCAAGGGCGTCATCGGCGTGCCCACCTTCGTGGTGGGGGACGAGATCTTCTGGGGTCAGGACCGTATCGAATATCTCGAGGACCACCTGACCGAACTGAGACTGGCAAGACTTTAGAGGGATTATGATCAAACTCTATGACAAGGCTGAGTGCCCCTTCTGCTGGAAGGTGCGCCTCGCCCTGAAGCACTGCGGGGTGGAATTTGCCGCCCTGGGCTTAGACGACCCGGCCAACAAGGCGGCGTGGGAGAAACTCACCCCCTTCGGCACCGTGCCCGTGATGGAGGCGGGGGACATCGTCATCGACCAGTCGGGCATCATGCTCGATTTCCTGGAGGACCGTTACCACTGCCTGCTGCCGCAGGATGAGGCACCGCGGGTGAAGGCCCGGACCCTGGTGTACTACTCCGACAACGTCATCGGGCGGGGCATCAAGGACGTGGTGTTCGAGAAGCGGGAGAAGCCGGAAGCCGAGTGGGACCTGGAGGTCATCGAGGGCGGGAGGCGCCAGTGGGAGGAGGACCTGCCCTACCTGGCGGATGCCCTGGGGGATCAGCCCTACATGGCGGGGGAGTACTCCATGGCCGACTGTGCCCTGGCGGCCCGTTTCGGCATGGCCGGTGCCTACGGTCTCAACATCCCCGAAAACCATGCCAATCTGCGGCAATGGTTCGCGCGGGTGGTGGAGGGCGACCACGGGTTTCGGGAGACCGCGCCCCCGGTGGTCCTCGAGTGGCTGGCCAGGGCCTGATGGCCGAGGAGGGGGGGCGGGGCGGCGCCGCACCGGAGGGGCCCGACCCGCCGGTGACCGTGCTGGTCACCCGCTCCCCCAGGGCCGGCATGGAGAAGGAATTCGAGGAATACCTGTCGGGCATCACCGAGGCCGCCATGCGCTGGCCCGGCCACAAGGGCACCACCATCTTCCGGCCCTCCTCCGCGAGGGATCGCAGCTACTCGATCATCTTCAAGTTCGACCGCGAGAGCCAGTTGAGGGACTGGGAGTCCTCGCCGGAGCGGGAGCGCTGGCGGGACCTGGCGGAGAAGGTCAGCGAACCGCCGCAGCGCGAGGTGGTGACGGGGCTGGAGGGCTGGTTCAGCCTGCCGGCCCGTCCCCTCAACGTACCCCCGCCGCGCTACAAGATGACCGTCATCATCTGGCTGGGGATCCTCGGTCTGTCTGCGGCCACTCAGTACCTCGTCGGGCCCCATATCGGGCATCTTCCGTTAATGGCCCGGGTGGTGGTGACCACCACCATCGTGGTGCCCCTCATGACCATGGTGGTGATGCCCGTGTTGACGCGCCTCTTCGCCTGGTGGCTGTATCCCCGGCCCACGGAGGTCCGGGACTGACGCGGCCAGGCGTCTGTTCCCGCCGGGAGACCGCCGGGGGCCGGCGCGTCAGACCTTCCTGCCATCATGGATCCCATCCTGCTCCTTTACTACGCCCTCATCGGAGTGGTGGCCGGCGTGGCCGCCGGCCTGCTGGGCATCGGCGGGGGGCTCATCATCATCGCGCCCCTGGCGGCCCTGTACCGCCTGCAGGGCTTCCCGGAGGAGATCCTCATGCAGCTGGCGGTGGGCACCTCCCTGGCCACCATCGTCGTGACCTCCCTGGCCGCGGCCCGCGCCCATCACCGGCGGGGCGCGGTGCTGTGGCCCCTGCTGGGGCGCTTCATACCGGGGGTCATGGCCGGCTGTGCCCTGGGGGCCCTGGCGGCGGATCGGGTGTCGAGCCGGGAGCTGGAGGTCTTCGTGGGGGGCTTCGCCGCGGTGGCGGGCCTGCGTATGCTGGTGCGCGTCAACCCGCCGCCTCATCGGACGTTGCCCGGCACGCCGACATTGCTGGTGGCCGGCGTGGTCATCGGTGCCGTATCCACCCTGGTGGGGATCGGCGGCGGCCTCATGACCGTGCCCCTGCTGGTGTGGAGCAGCGTGCCCGTGCGCCATGCCATCGGCACCTCGTCGGCCCTGGGCTTCCCCATCGCCCTGTTCGGCGCCGCCGGCATGATAATGGTGGGCCACGGCCACCCCCTGCTGCCGCCCCTGGCCACCGGTTACGTCTACTGGCCGGCGGCCCTGTCCATCGTCGCCGCCACCGTGGTGTTCGCCCCCGTGGGGGCCCATCTCACCCACGTGTTGCCCACCCGGGTGGTGGCGGTATTCTTCGCCTGCGTGCTGTTCGTGGTGGCCGCACGCCTCATCAGCGGCGGCCAATGGCCGTCCTTCTGACGGCGTCGGCACCACGGCGGAAATAATTGTCTCTCAATTTAACCATATGGCATCATGTGCCATATGGTGGCACGGCTGTTGTTCAGGGATAAGTATATCTATCGTGATGGCGCCATTCGCGAGATGGTTATATGGCGATTGCCCGTAGCTGATGCCGAACGCCCTCATGGATTGAAGTACCGGTTGTATTACGGGCGGTCTGGTGAGTGCCTGGTGCGGTATGACAATGAGCGGGTTAAGGGAGATCATCGGCATTATCGTTGCGGTACCGGTAGCGAGCGCGAAGAAAGCTATTCCTGGGCTTCCGTGCAACGGTTGATCGCCGACTTTAAGGCGGATATCGACGGATTGAGAGGTAGCGAGGATGACTAAACAACGTATCCATATCGGTACGGAATCCCCTGAACGGGGATTCGAACGTTTCATTCGAATCTGGCAGCGTGCAGAGCATGAGGAGGCGGTGGAAACAGAAGTCCATCTGAACTTCGAGGATTTGTCCATGCTACTGGCTGTAATGACACCTCGGCGGCTTGAGTTGTTGAAAGCTCTCCGGCAACAGGGGCCTATGAGCGTGCGGGGATTGTCGGCTGCCCTGTTTCGTAACTACAAAAATGTGCATGCCGATATCCGCGCCCTGGAAAGGGTGGGTCTGGTGGAGCGCACGGAATCGGGCAGCCTTCGGGTTCCCTGGGATATCATCGATACCCATTTGAGCCTGGTGGCCTGAGAGACCTGTCTCCCGCCCCGCCGTATCTCTTCGAGTCGGACTCGCCATGCCCTATAGGCATTCTCGGTGGCTGCGGGTCTTCTCTGGATGGGTTATGTCTGCCCTCGTGATGAAGGTAACCTGCCCCCCGGAGCCGCGTCCGTTGCATCCTCAGGAATTGCCAGGGGAACCCTGACCACCATGCAGAAACGCCCCGTATTCATCGTCTCGGATCGCACCGGCATCACCGCCGAGACCCTGGGCCACAGCCTGTTGACCCAGTTCCCGAAGATCAGCTTCGAGACCACCATCCTGCCCTTCGTGGACACCGAGGAGAAGATCTTCGGCGCGGTGCTGCAGATCGACCGGGCTGCCGAGGCCTACGGGGTGAAACCCCTGGTGTTCACCACCTTCGCCAATCCCGAGTACAACCACCGCCTGTTCGCCGCCCACGGGGTGTTCTTCGACCTCTTCGACACCTTCCTCGACCGCCTGGAGAAGGAACTGGGCCAGGAGTCGGCCCACAGCGCCGGCATGTCCCACGGCATCCGCGACCACGACAGCTATACCGCCCGCATCAGCGCCGTCAACTTCTCGGTGCACTGCGACGACGGCCTCCATCCCGAGGCCTACAGCCAGGCGGAACTCATCCTCATGGGGGTGTCCCGCTCCGGCAAGACCCCCACCTCCCTCTATCTGGCCATGCATTTCGGCCTCTTCTGCGCCAACTATCCCCTCACGGAAGAGGACCTGGAGGCGGGCGTGATGCCCAAGGTCATGATCCCCCACCGCGACCGCATCTTCGGCCTGACCATCGACCCCCTCCGCCTCCAGGTCATCCGCCAGGAGCGCCGCAGCCGCGGCCAGTACGCCGAACTCAGGCAGTGCCGCTTCGAGGTGCGCCAGGCCGAGGCGATATTCCACGACGGCAAGGTGCCCTACGTGGACACCAGCGCCGCCTCCATCGAGGAGATAGCCACCACCATCATCGCCAGGAAGCAGTTGCGGCGGGGATATCGCTGAAGTCGCCAAGCCGGGTTTGCTCGGCCCATCCATGGGCCTCGCCCCTTCGGGACTATCGCACCGATTCGCTCCCGGCGAATCGGTCGCGATGCTCGACCCAGCATGGGCGCTGTGCTCCATCCCAGCCTACGGGCTCGCCGGTGCCGGCCCGTTGGGCTCCTCTGGCGGCACTGGACGCCGCGGTGGCCTGATATCCCCGGCAATCGGGTTGCGGACGGCCCTTGTGGCCTTCGGAGGGAAAAGATATATTGATAACGATTCGCGTTATTGTTTTGATTGATTTATGCCCCAGAATCCCGCTTGCCCGGTTGAGCGCCTCTTTGTTGACCATCACGGCTGGCTGCGTCGTTGGCTGCAAAGCCGTGTGGGATGTCCCGAGCGGGCGGCGGATTACGCCCAGGAGAGCTTTCTGCGAGTTCTGGCGCGGCCCCCGGGCGAAACCCTGGAGCGCCCCCGGGCCTTTCTCACCCGCATCGCCACCCGCCTGCTCATAGACGACCACCGCCGGGCACGGCTGGAACGGGCGTGGCTGGAGATGCAGGCGGTAGTGGCGGCGGAGCATCATCAGGCCCCGTCGGCCGAAGCCGTCACGGAGTGGCTGGATACCCTGGAATGGGCGGCGCGCCTGGTGGCGGAACTGCCCGACAAACCACGTCGCGCCTTTCTCATGAGCCGCCTCGACGGTATGGCCCAGGCCGATATCGCCGTCGAGCTGGGTGTCTCGGTCAGCATGGTCAAGAAGTATATGGCCCAGGCCCTGGTGCACTGCCACCGAGCGCTGGCGGACGAGGTGGGTGTGAACGGAGTGGCGGGCCCTTGAGTCGCCCCATCCACGCCTCCCCATCCTCTGCCGCGGGGCCGGCGGATGGCATCGACCATCAGGCTTTGCGCGAGGCCGCGGAATGGCGGGTGCGGCTGGACGACCCTTCGGACCCCGGCGAACGGGCCGCCTTCGAGCGCTGGCGAGCCATCCATCCGGAGCACGAGCGCGCCTGGCGAAGCATCGCTGCCACCTGGGACGCCTTCACCCCGGTCGCCCGGGCGGGCACTCGCAGGGCCCTGGAGCAGACCTTCGATGAAGAGCGTCGCGAGCGCCGGCGCTGGTTGCGCCATGGCACGGCGACCCTGGCATTGCTGGTGGCCCTGGTGCCTGCCGGCTGGCTGGCCGGGGGGCTGCCGCCGCCGGCCCATCTGCTGGCCGACCACCACACCGCCATCGGTGAGCGCCGGACCATCGCGTTGCCGGACGGCAGCCGCCTCGTCTTGAACACGGCGACCGCCGTGGATATCGACTTCGATGAGGGCCGGCGCCTCGTCCGGCTCCACGCGGGTGCGTTGCATATCGACGTCGAACCCGACCCGTCCCGTCCCTTCCTGGTGCGCACCATCGAGGGCGAGGCCCGGGCCCTGGGTACACGCTTCATGGTGGAACGCCGGGAGGAGGCCGCACGCCGGGTGACCCGCGTCACCGTGGAGGAATCCCGCGTGGAGCTCTGCAACCGGGTCGCGCAGTACGACTGCCTGGAGCTGGAGCCGGATGAGCAGGCGACGGCGAGTACCGGCGGACTGACGCCACCCGAGGCCGTCGAAGCCGCGGCAGCCACGGCCTGGATGAATGGCCACCTCGTCGCCGACGACCGGCCGTTGACCGCGGTGCTGGACACCCTGGCCCGCCACCATCGCGGCCTGATGCAGGTGGATACTGGGGGACTCGCGGACCTCCGGGTGGCGGGCGTGTTGCCGCTGGACGATATCCACCGGGCCCTGGATGCCCTGGCCGCCAGCCAGCCCATTCGGGTGACCCGTTTCACGCCCTGGGTGATTCGGGTGAGCCGGCGTTAGGGAAGCGCTGATTTATTCAGCGCTTTCCGTATGGTCCATGGATGGACCATCGTTTCAATCGCGTAAGCGATTGAAATCCGGAAGCCCGACCCGGGCATGTACCGGGTCGGGCGGCGCTGATTTAATCCAGGACGGATTAAATCAGCCTTTGCTTAGGGAAGTGCCGACTTAATCCTGCACGGATTAGTCAGCCGCTCCCTGGTACCCGCCGCCTGGGCGCGGCTTCGACGCAAGAAAAAAACCGGTCTTTCACTGTCCCTCGTGACGTGTTGTTCGTCTTTATACCTGACAAGGCAAGAACAACCCCCACGAGGAACCCGTGACCATGTACACCACAACCCGATCCCGACCCGGCCACGGCCTGCTGCTGGCCGCCGCCCTTGGCACCATGGCCGTCGCCGGGGTGTTTGCTGCGGCGCCCGTACAGGCCCAGCAGACCGCCCCCGCCACCGGTGGTGAAACCCGCCAGCGCTTCGAAATCCCCGCCGGCCCCCTGACCGGCGCCCTGAACCGCCTGGCGCAGCAGGCGGGCCTGGCCCTTAGCTTCGCCCCGGCCCTGGCCGCCGGCGAGACCACCGGGGGCCTTGCCGGAGAATTCACCGCCAGCGAGGCCCTGGGGCAACTGCTGGCCGGGACGGGGCTGGAGTTCCGCTACACCGCTACCGATACCATCACCCTGGTGAAGGCCCCTGCCCGGAGCGGCGACGGGCCGGTGCGGCTGGGGCCCATCGCGGTGACCGCGACCCTCGTGGGGACCCGGGTCGGCGAGACGGCGCAGGAATCCTCGGCCAGCGTCAAGGTGTTCACGGCCGAGGATATCGAGGCGCGGCCCGGGACCCAGGAAGTGCGGGACCTCTACGACAAGACCCCCAATATCGTGGACTTCGGCGAGGGCAACTTCGCACCGGCCATCCGCGGCGTCGACAGTACCGGCGCCGCCTCCGGCGGTCTCGGGTTCATTGCCGGTACGAGACCGCGCGCCACCCTGACGGTGGACGGCCGCCCCCTGTCCGCCTTCGAACTCGTGGGCGGTCCCACAGGACTCTGGGACGTCAGGCAGGTGGAGGTCTACCGCGGCCCCCAGACCACGCTGCAGGGTCGTAACTCCATCGCCGGCGCCTTCGTGGTGGAGACCAACGATCCCACCTTCATCCGGGAGACCCGTTTCCAGGCCATGGCAGGCACCCGGGACCGTCATCGTCTGTCGGCCATGGCCTCGGGTCCGTTGAGCAATGACGTCGCCTTTCGGGTCGCCGTGGATCATCTGGATACCGAGAGCTTCGTCGATTTCACAGGCCCCCAGGGGGTCGGTGACGTGGATGAGGACGAGAGCCTGACGGCGCGTGCCAAGCTCCTGGTTGCACCGGCGGCGCTCCCGGACTTCAGCGCTCAGCTCACCATCGCCCACAATGACACCCGCCGCCCCCAGAGCCAGCTGTCCGCCCGGCCCTTCGATGAACGTGAGCGCCAGATTTCCCAGACGGCGTTCGAAATCCGTTCCAATGACGTAATTCTGGATCTGAAGTACTTCTTGAATGACCACCTCTCCCTGTCCAATACGACGACCTACAGTGATATCGAGTTTGATCGGCTCGATGCCCCGGCCAACGGGCGGTTCGAACTGGAAGGGCCCCAGGTGACCAATGAGACCCTGCTCAATCTGGATGATCCCGAGGGTGGTTTGAAGGGTGTGCTGGGTCTTTATCTGTTCCATGAAGACCGTGACGACGCGGGTTTCATCGGTACTCCATTCGTGTTTGGCTTCGATGACGAGACCCTCACCACCTCTG
>JAABTG010000061.1 GCA_011389995.1 Thiotrichales bacterium | reverse complement strand
GTCGGGTGGCCACGGGTGATTTCTCACCCGCGGCTCCCACAGATCCGGACGTGCCCAATTAAGGCATCCGGCTCCTCGATGTAGCAAACGCTACGTGGCATACACACTATGAACCACGCGTGCGGGCTGGAGAGGGTGGTTCTGGAGCAGGCCCTTAAACTGTGCCCAGTTCATGTAGGCCCGGCCGGAGCGGCGGTTGAGCCATTTGCGCCAGCGGCTCTGAACCTCGTAACGGAGCCGGCTCAATGCCAGGGCATTGCCGGTAACTCCGAAATAGGCATCATGACCGCGGAGCTTGCGGTTCAACATGCTCCGTTGGTCCGCAACCGGCAGGTGGCGGTGACGACGGCACCACGCGTTGAAGCGGCGCAGGGTCCGGGTAAACCGGGACCGCGCCGTCTTGCGGGTGACCACCCAGCGCCCCTTCCGGGAGCGTCCCCAGTAGTGGGTGAAGCCAAGCACATCGAAGCTGCGGTCCCGTTGCGTCCCGCCCGATTGCCGGTCGGGGCGGCGGAAATCCACCAGGCGCGTTTTCTCCGGGTGCAGCGTCAGCCCAAAGCGTTCAAGTCGCTTGGGCAGTACCTCCAGCACCCGGCGCGCATCGTCCTCCCGCTCGAAGACCAGAATGGCGTCATCGGCAAACCGCAGCATGAACGACCGGCCCCCCGTGCGCGGCTTGACCTCCCGTTCGAACCAGAGGTCCAGTACCTCGTGCAGATAGAGATTACTCAGCACAGGTGAAATACAACCGCCCTGCGGGACGCCGCCCTCGGGGTGTTCCAGCACCCCCTGTTCTAGTACACCGGCATTCATCCACTTGCCCAGCACGCGGCGGATCACTCCGTCACGTACCCGCCGGTCGAGAAAGGCCCTCAAGTGAGTATGACTCACGGAGTCGAAGTAGGCCTGGATGTCCAGATCGATCACCCAGCCCCCGCGTTGCACCGTCAGCCCCTGCCAGAGCGCGTCCAGCGCCTGGTGGGCACTGCGTCCGGGGCGGAATCCGTATGAACAGTCCAGAAAGTCTTGCTCGTAGATCGGCTCCAGAACCATCAGGACCGCGCGCTGCAGTACCTTGTCCTCCAGCGTGGGGATCCCGATCGGACGGGTCTTCGTCGTGCCCTCCTTGGGTATATGCACCCGTCGCACCGGTGGCGCCCGATAACGCCCGCTCTTGAACCGGTCCAGCAGGTCCGTCAGATTGGCCGTTAACGCCGCTTCGTACTCATGGGCCGTCACCCCGTCCACTCCCGCCGCGCCGTCCTTGCGCGTGCGCCGGTACGCTTCCTCCATCCACAGCAGGTCCATGTGGTGCGCCAGCGTGGTGAGTACCCTGTCCGGGGCTTCTCTCGCCAGTTCCGCGAGCTTTCTTTGTCGCGTTGAGATGATCTCGCGGCTCGATGTCTGCGTCATCTGTCCCTCCGAAAGCTGTCTACACCGGTCGGCCGCTTCCCTCCCGTGGGTCCTCTCGGGTGAGTTCCCCACGCTCATCGGTACTATCCGCCGACTCCGATTGCTCATCCGCCATCCCGCCGCACTTCGTTGCCTTCGCTTGGCGGTACCTTGCGTCGTGCCGTATTCGCGTCCACCCGCCCGGCACTCCTCGGGTGGCCGTTCCAGGGCCTTTTCTTAGGCGACGCCCGCATCGCTCAACACGCAAGGAGCGCATGAGCCCTCCCAGGTTCCCGGGTGACCCCTTTGTGTACATGCCCTGCTCTCTGACCCCGGTGGGGGGCACGGACCCGACCCACTCGGTCCGCACCCTGTTGCCTTCCGCTATTTCGAAAACGTCGGCCCCACATTGCGCCTTTCGAGGCTCTATCACACGGCCTGCACACCCCCTGTGTACGCTTCGCAGACGGGGTCACCCCCAATCCACGCAACACGCGGTTCCGGTGGCGGGTCGGCCTTACCGGTTCGGGACTTTCACCCGACGGGTCACAGTGAAAGGTTTCAAGTCGCTTCCTTCCTCGATACTACTTTCCTCCTTTCCCAGGCTTTGCCTGGCGCACCGAAATATAGCGAAAGCCGCGCCCGCAGGCAATGCCGGGGCGGAAATACGCCTGGCGCGGTCGTCGCGTGAGGTGGCCGCTTCAGACATTGAAGCGGAAGTGGACGATGTCGCCGTCCTGGACCACGTAGTCCTTGCCCTCGAGGCGCCACTTGCCGGCCTCCTTGGCGCC
Source organism: Thiotrichales bacterium (assembly GCA_011389995.1). Classification (GTDB taxonomy): domain Bacteria; phylum Pseudomonadota; class Gammaproteobacteria; order JAABTG01; family JAABTG01; genus JAABTG01. The sequence continues at coordinate 10,139 of JAABTG010000061.1, read as the reverse complement.
CTGCTCGCCCTTGCAGGCGACGAAATCCTCGTAGCCCACCACCTCGGCCCGAATGAAGCCGCGCTCGAAATCCGTGTGGATCACGGCGGCGGCCTGGGGGGCGGTGGCCCCCACCCGGACGGTCCAGGCCCGGGCCTCCTTCTCACCGGCGGTGAAATAGGTCTGCAACCCCAGCAGGCGGTGACCACTGCGGATCAACCGGTGCAGGCCCGGCTCCTCCAGTCCCATCTCCGCCAGGAATTCCGCGCGCTCCCCGGCCTCCAGGGTGACCAGCTCGGCCTCCACCGCGGCACTGATGGCCACCACCTCCGCGCCCTCGGCCTCGGCGATGCCGCGCACGGTATCCAGGTAAGGATTGTCCGTGAAGCCGTCCTCCGCCACGTTGGCGATGTAGAGGGTGGGCTTCAGGGTGAGCAGGAACAGGGGGCCGAGGGCGACGCGTTCCTCCTGCGACAGACCGATGGCACGGGCCGGCTTGCCGGTGTCCATCTCCTCTTCCACCCGCGCCAGCAATGCGAGCTGGGCACGCGCCGCCTTGTCCCCGCTCTTGGCCACCTTTTCCACCCGCTGACGTGCCTTGTGCACCGTTTCCAGGTCCGCCAGGGCCAGTTCGGTGTTGATTACCTCGATATCCGCCGCCGGGTCCACCCGGCCCTCCACGTGGATGACGTCGGAATCCTCGAAGCAGCGCACCACGTGGCACACCGCCTGGGTCTCGCGGATGGTGGCCAGGAACTTGTTGCCCAGCCCCTCCCCCTGGGCGGCACCCTTCACCAGGCCCGCGATATCCACGAACTCCATGGCGGAAGTGATGACCTGCCGTGGCTTGACGATGGCCGCGATGGCGTCGAGGCGCGGATCGGGGATGGGGACCACGCCGACATTGGGGTCGATGGTACAAAAAGGGTAGTTCTCCGCCGCGATACCGTTGGCGGTCAAGGCGTTGAACAGGGTGGACTTGCCCACGTTGGGCAGGCCGACGATTCCGCATTTGAAACCCATGAATGGTCTTCCGGCTGGTGTACTAGGGACTGCTGTGGAGGGCGTGCATGGCCTTCTCCCAGGCCCCCTCCAGGACCATGGGAAACACCTTGATGGCGCGGTCGATGGCATCCTCCATGAGTCGTGCCTCCTCCCGCGTCGGGCGCTCGAGCACATGGCCCACCACCCGCTCCCGATCCCCCGGGTGGCCGACGCCGATGCGCAGGCGGCGGAAATCCCGCTGGCCCAGGGCGGCCATGATATCCCGCAGCCCATTGTGTCCGCCGTGACCGCCTCCCTGCTTGAGGCGCGCGGTGCCGGCCGGCAGGTCCAGATCGTCGTGGACCACCAGCAACTCTTCCACCGACAGGCGATAGTAGTTCATCAGGGCCGCCACCGATTGGCCGCTACGGTTCATGAAGGTGGTGGGCTTGAGGAGCCGGCAGGGCGGATGCCCCAACTCCGCCACCTCGCCGTGGAAGCGTCCCACACTGCGAAACCCCACCCCGGTGGCGAGGCGGTCCACGAACCAGAACCCCGCGTTGTGGCGGGTGTCCGCATAGGCGGGCCCCGGGTTTCCGAGGCCCGCCACCACTGCGATGGCGGATGACACCTGACCCGCCGGGGACTATTCGTTGGCCGCCCCGGACTCGCCCTCGGCTTCGCCCTCTTCCTCGCCCTCTTCGGCGCCCACATCCGCCGCAGTGGCCTTGGTCACCGAAACCACCGGCTGCTCCAGGGTGGTGTTGGGGGTGAGTTCCACGCCCGGGGGCAGCTTGACGTCCCCTACCTGGATGATCTCCCCCACCTCGGTGTCCCCCAGGTCCACCTCGATGAACTCGGGCAGGTCCTTGGCCAGGCAGCTGATCTCGAGCTCCGTGATGTGATGCTGGATGAGGCCGTTGCTCAGCTTTCTGCCGGGGCATTTCTCCTCGTTGGTGAAGTGAATGGGCACCTGCATGGTGAGCTTGTGGGTGGCGTCCACCCGCAGGAAATCCGCATGGAGAATGGTGGGGTGAGAGGGGTGGCGCTGCATGTCCTTGAGCACCACCTGTTCCGGGGTCCCGTCCACGTTGAGGGTGAGGACGTGGGAATAGAAGGCCTCGTTCTGCAGGTGCAGCAGCATCTCGCTGTGTTTCACCGCCACCGTCCGGGGCGGCTTGTCGGAGCCATACACGATGGCCGGAAACATGCCGGCACGACGCAGGCGGCGGCTCGCACCCTTCCCCATGTCGTCGCGCCCTGCGGCGTTGAGTTCAAAGTTTTCCATCAGTTTCTCCAGTGTTTGCGCCCTGTGGCGCTCGTACCCGGGATCCCGCGACCAGGACTCACCGCGCACCAGACGCCGCCGGGCCCGCGGGCACCGGCGACAATTAAACTTCCGTCAGTCCATGAACAGGGAGCTCAGGGACTCGTCGTTGTTGATGCGGCGCAGGCTCTCCGCCAGCAGCTCCGCCAGGCTCAGCTGGCGGATCTTGGAACAGGCTGCCGCCTGCGTACCCAGCGGTATGGTATCCGTCACCACCAGTTCATCCAGGGCCGAGCCGGCTACGTTGTCCACCGCCGGCCCCGAGAGCACCGCATGGGTGCAATAGGCCGCCACCTTGGCCGCTCCATGGTCCTTCAGGGCCCCTGCCGCCTGGGCCAGGGTGCCCGCGGTGTCCACCAGGTCGTCGATGATGACGCAGGTGCGCCCCTCCACATCGCCGATGATGTTCATGATCTGGGCCTCGTTGGCCCGCGGGCGGCGCTTGTCGATGATGGCCAGGTCCGCGTCATCCAGGCGCTTGGCCAGGGCCCGCGCCCGAACCACGCCCCCCACGTCGGGCGACACCACGATGAGGTCTTCGCCCTTGTACTTGCGCCACACATCGCCGAGCAGAATGGGCGAGCCGTAGACGTTGTCCACGGGGATGTTGAAAAACCCCTGGATCTGATCGGCGTGGAGGTCCACGGTCAGGGCCCGGTCCGTGCCCACCGTGGCAATCATGTCCGCCACCACCTTGGCGGTAATGGGCACCCGGGCCGACCGCGGGCGGCGGTCCTGGCGCGCATAGCCGAAGTAGGGCAGCACGGCCGTGATGCGCCCCGCCGAGGCCCGCTTCAAGGCGTCCACCATCACCAGCAGCTCTATCAGGTGATCGTTGGTGGGGGCACAGGTGGACTGGACCACGAAGATGTCCCGCCCCCGGACGTGCTCCATGATCTCCACCATCACTTCGCCGTCACTGAAGCTGCTGACGATGGCCTTACCCAGGCCGACGCCCAGATGGCGGGCAATGGACGACGCCAGCTCCGGATTGGAGTTCCCGCTGAAGACCATCATTCCGGCGTTTTTAGGCAAAACAACTCCCCGTACCAAGCAAAGTACCAAGCAGATCGATTTCGGGTCGAACCTTCCAGGTTCTCATCCTGGCACCTGATCCAGGGAGCAACGGCTTCGGGCCGTTGCAATGTGGCTGGGGTGCCAGGATTCGAACCTGGGAATGCCGGGATCAAAACCCGGTGCCTTAGACCTCTTGGCTACACCCCAAAAGACGATTCTCTCATCCATCACCCAGCGGCGAGCACTCGAGGCCTTTCGCCACCATGATGCGCCAGTGCGGCGGCAGGCGGCGCGCCACGGCGCGCGCCTGGTGCTCGGATTGTGCCGCCAGAAATACCGAGGCGCCGGTGCCCGTGAGGCGCGCCGGGCCAAGGGCCCCGAGGCGCCGCAGGGCCTCCCCCACCTCGGGATAACGCCTGCCTACCAGGGACTCGCAGTCGTTGCGCGTGGCCGCCATCAGATCCCCCACGTCCGCAGTATCACCATGCGGAAAAAAGCGAAGCATTTTCAGGGGCACGGCGTCCCGTGTCAATTCGGGGTCGCGGAAGACCTCCGCGGTGGAGACGTGACAGGCGGGAGTGACCACCACGAACCAGCACGGCGCCAGGGCCACCGGCGCCAGGCGTTCCCCTATGCCCTCCCCCCAGGCGGTGCGCCCGGCCACGAATACCGGTACGTCCGCCCCCAGTCCCGCCCCCAGACGGGCCAGTTCGGCCCGGCTCCAACCGAGGCCCCACAGGATGTTGGCGGCCACCAACACCGTCGCGGCATCGGAACTGCCGCCTCCCAGCCCACCCCCCATGGGCAACCGCTTGGTGACGGCGATGTCGATGCCGAGCGGCGTGCCGGAGGCCTGTTTGAGCAACAGCGCGGCACGCACCGCCAGATCCGCCTCCGCCGCCACCCCCGCCAACCCGGAGAGACGGCGTACCTCGCCATCGGACCGCACCGACAGCCGGATGTCGTCGGCGGCATCGATGAGCTGGAAGACGGTCTGCAGCTCATGGTAGCCATCGTCCCGACGCCCGGTGATGTGCAGGAACAGGTTCAACTTGGCGGGGGCCCGCCAGATCCCCGCGTTCATGCCCGACCGGGCTCCCAGCGGGACACCACGATGCGCAGGGAGAAACGCTCCGTCTCCAGCCGCAACCTGCGCGGCAGGGCGATGCCGGCGGCCTGCTGGTAGTCCCGGTAATGGATATGCCAACCCGCCTGACGCAGTTCCACCAGGCGCCCCCCCTCGTCCTTCACGTGGGCCTCTATGTCCCGCCGGGGGTCGGCGCGCCCCACCATCCAGTGAACCATGCCTTCCACCGGCACCCCCCAGCCCAGGGTATCCCGCATCAGGGTCTCCGCATCCGCCGCCGCATACGTCTCCCCATCGGCGGTACGCAAAACCACGGCGGCGGCATCGCCCCGCAGCTCCAGGGTCCCCTGTCCCAGGGGCGCGATGAGGCGGATGCGATAGGCGGCCTCCTGCTGACGCCAGAACAGGGTCGCCTGCCAGGATTCATCATCCGTGCGCATATGTATGCGCCCGGTGGCCGTCCAGGTGTTGAGGTCTTCGAGGGTGCCCCGGTAAGCGGGCGTGCCGCCATCGCGCTCCGGGACCGCGGTACAGCCGCCCAACAGCATCACCAGGCAGATGACGGCGAGGCGGATCACGGGACGAAGCGCTTGATGACCTCCAGCAGGCGCTGGTCATCGGGGGTGTGTTCCAGGGCATTGTCCCACACCTCCCGGGCCTCCTCCTTGCGTCCCGCCACCCACAACACCTCCCCCAGATGGGCCGCCACCTCCACGTCGTCGGAAAGGGCGGCCGCCCGCCGGAGATACTCCAGGGCCTCATCGAGACGACCGAGGCGATAGAGCACCCACCCCATGCTGTCGAGGATGTAGTAGTCGTCCGGGCGCTGTTTGAGGGCCCGCTTGATATAGTCGTAGGCCTCCTCATAACGGTCCGTGCGGTCCGCCAGGGTGTAGCCGAGGGCGTTGAGGGCCTGGACGTGGGTGGGGTCCTCGTCGAGGATGGCGCGCAGGTCCCGTTCCAGCAGATCGAGACGCCCCATCTTCTCCGCCAGCATGGCGCGGCCGTAAAGCAGGTCCGCATTGTCCGGGTATTGCCCCAGGATGCGGTCGTAGGTCGCCATGGCCGCCTCCAGGGACTCTTTTTCGGCCCGCAGCTCGGCCTCCACCATGGCCACCCGCACCGTCTGCTGCTCGTTGCGCGTATTGATGCCATGGAGATGTGCCAGGGCCGCCGCCAGGCCCTCCTCGTCTGCCAGCAGGGCGGCAGCCCTGATCTGGGCATCGAGGTAGTGCTGCCCCCTGTCTACCGCGTCATAGTGCCCCAGCGCCGCGTCCACGTCCTTGCGCGACGCGGCGATCTGGCCGAGGTAGAAATGGGCCGTGCGCTCCTTCTCGCCCAATTCCAGGAGCCTTTCGAAGGCCATCGCCGCCTCATCCACGCGGTTCGTCTGCAGCAGCAGCAGCGCCCGGGCGAAGACCACGTCCGCATTGTCCGGGACCTGGCGTTGGAGCAAGGAGAACTGCTCGAGGGCCTGGTCGTAGCGCTTCGCCGACACCAGCAGCCGCGCGTAGGGAAGGCGGATACCGGCATTGTCCGGCCGCGACTCCACCATACGCTCCATGATCTCCAGGGCCCGGGGCAGTTTGTCCTGTTCCTTGAGTACCTGCACCAGCAGCAGATTGGCGGCCTGATGGTCGGGATCAGTGGCCAGGAACTCCTGTAACAACGACTCCGCCAGGGCATTGTCCTTCACGCGCACGGCAAAGGTGGCCCAGCTGAGAAGGGCCTCGGGGTCGTCGCGGCGGGTTTCCATGAACCGCGCCATCACCGCCTTGGCGGTCTCCTTGTCCCGTTCCCGGGCGAGGGTCTCCATGACGACCCGATAACCGTGGGCGTCGGGGCCCGTCCAATCCTCCATCATGCGGTTCAACGCCGCCACCGCGGCGGACTCCTCGCCGCTGCGCACATAGAGGGCCGCCAGCACCCTCTGCACCTCCTTGTTCTCCGGCTGCTGCTCCGCCCACAGGATGGCCGCCTCGCGGGCGGCTTCGTCGTCCTTGGAGAAGATGGCGATACGCAACGCCCTCTCGCTCACCTCGGGGTCGTCGGTGGCCCTTGCCACCTCCAGGTAGTTGGACACCGACAGATCCAGGGCCCCCCGGTGGCCGGCCACTTCGGCCACCAACAGCTTGTAGATGTTCTCGGCCCGCTCGCTCAGCGGGGCCGCCACGGGCTCGGGGAGGACCACCAGATCGGCATGGCGAGAATCGATATCACGCCCGGCAGGGCCGCCGGCACACCCGGATACCGCGACGGTGAAGACCAAAAGCCAGGCCCGCCAGGGGCCGGCAGCGGAATCGGGGCTGGTCATTGGAGACATAGACACGGATTATCCCTAATCGGCGTGGTTGAGTACCACCAGGGCACGTAGGGTGGGCCACCGGCAACGTCTGGTATTCTTGTATTTAAACCTGCCATCTCCCAAACTCTCCGGTTGCCCTACCAGGGTTGACAATGCCTCGATGACGCTCTTCGCATTCGGTATCAATCACAAGACCGCGCCGCTGGCCATCCGGGAGCGTGTGAATATCGGACCGGAGGCGGTGAGCATCGCCTTGCGCGACCTCGCCGACCATACCAGCGTCCAGGAGGCAGTCATACTATCCACCTGCAACCGCACTGAACTCTACTGCGGATTGACCGGATCCAATGGGACAAGCATCGCCCTCGATTGGTTCAAAGACTACCACCGCCTGACGGACCAGGAGGTCAAGCCCTACGTCTACACCCACGAGACCCGCGGCACCGTCCGCCATGTGCTGCGAGTGGCCTCTGGGCTGGACTCCATGGTGCTCGGCGAGCCGCAGATCCTTGGCCAGGTCAAGGATGCCTACCACAAGGCCTGCGAGACCGGTACCGTCGGCAAGCGCCTCGGCAGACTGTTCCAACACAGCTTCTCCGTCGCCAAGCAGGTGCGCACGGACACCGCCATCGGTTCCAGCCCGGTCTCCGTGGCCTTCGCCGCGGTGCGCCTCGCCCACCAGATCTTCGATAATCTGGCGGAGCAGACCGCCTTGCTCATCGGTGCCGGCGAGACCATCGAGCTGGCGGCCCGTCACCTGCGGGAGAATGGCATCAAGCGCCTGGTGGTGGCCAACCGCACCGTCGAACGGGCGCGGGAACTGGCCAACGAACTCGACGGCTATGCCATTACCCTGCCCGAGATCCCGGCCCATCTGGCGGAGGCCGACATCGTCATCAGCTCCACCGCCAGCCCCCTCCCCATCCTCGGCAAGGGCAGCGTCGAGCAGGCCATCCGGCGGCGGCGCCACAAACCCATCCTGATGGTGGATATCGCCGTGCCCCGGGACATCGAACCCGAGGTGGGGGAACTCGCGGACATCTATCTGTATACGGTGGATGACCTGCGGGACATCGTGGACGACGGCCTGCGTTCCCGCCAGGAGGCCGCCGTCCAGGCCGAGGAGATCATCGACCTGCAGGTGTCCCATTTCCTGAACTGGCTGCGTTCCCAGGACGTGGTGGAAAGCATCGTCACTTACCGCCGCCAGTCCGAGGCCGCGCGGGACGAGGTGCTCGCCAGGGCCGAGCGCATGCTGGCCAAGGGGGAGGCCCCGGAGCGGGTCGTGGACTACCTTGCCCACGTCCTCACCAACAAGCTCATCCACACCCCCTGCACGGAACTGCGCAAGGCCAGCGCCGCCGGCGATACGGAGACCGTGACCACCGGTCTGCGCCTCCTCGGCATCACCGCCAAACGATACCCGCCGCGATGAAGGCCTCCATGGAGGACAAACTGGCCGACCTCGCGGATCGGCTCACCGAGCTCGGCGCCCTGCTGTCGGAACCCTCGGTGATAGCCGACCAGGACCGTTTCCGCGCCTATTCGAAGGAGTATGCCGAGATCGATCCCGTGGTTACCTGTTACCGGCAATATCGGGACGCCCAGGCAGAGGTGGCCAGCGCCGAGGAGATGCTGAAGGACGCCGATCCCGAGATCCGCGAACTCGCCCGGGAGAGCCTGGAAGAGGGTCGGGCGCGCCAGACCACCCTGGAGTCCGAGCTCAAGCGCCTGCTGCTGCCCCGGGATCCCGCCGACAGCCGCAACACCTTCCTGGAGATCCGCGCCGGCACCGGCGGCGACGAGGCCGCCCTGTTCGCCGGTGACCTGTTCCGCATGTACCACCGTTATGCCGAGGCCCGGGGCTGGACGGTGGAGGTGCTGTCGGAGAGCCTGGGCGAGCACGGCGGCTACAAGGAGGTCATCTGTCGCATCCTGGGCAACGGCGTCTACGCCCGGCTCAAGTTCGAATCCGGCGCCCATCGCGTCCAGCGGGTGCCGGAGACCGAGTCCCAGGGCCGCATCCACACCTCGGCCTGTACCGTGGCGGTGCTGCCCGAGGCCGACGACATCGACGAGGTGGAGGTCAACGCCGGAGACCTGCGGGTGGATACCTACCGCGCCTCCGGCGCCGGCGGCCAGCACGTCAACAAGACCGATTCCGCCATCCGCCTCACCCATCTGCCCTCGGGCATCGTGGTGGAATGCCAGGACGAGCGCTCCCAGCACAAGAACCGGGCCCGCGCCCTCAGCCTGCTCCAGGCCAGGCTGCTGGAGCAGCAGCGCAGCGCCCAGGCCCGGGAGGAGGCGGCGACCCGCAAGAGCCTGGTGGGCAGCGGCGACCGCTCCGAGCGCATCCGCACCTACAACTTCCCCCAGGGGCGGGTCACCGACCACCGCATCAACCTCAGCCTGTACAAGCTGGACGACCTCATGGCCGGCAACCTGGACCTGCTCGTCGACCCGTTGATCAATGAACACCAGGCCGAACAGCTGGCCGCCCTCGCCGGCTGAGGGAGGCGTGGGGGGATGACCGGCCGGCCGTCAGCGGACGCCGGGAGCATCGCCGGGGCCCTCCGCTGGGCCGCCGGGCTCCTCGGCGACGACGACCCGCGTCTGGAGGCGGCGGTACTCCTCGCCCATTGCCTGGGGCGTCCCCGCAGCCACCTCATGGCCTGGCCCGACAGGCCCGTCGAACAGGCGGCGCGCCGACGCTTCGAGACCCTGGTGGCCCGCCGGCGGCGGGGCGAGCCCATCGCCTATCTCACCGGCCGGCGCGAGTTCTGGTCCCTGGACCTCGCCGTCACAACCGCCACCCTCATCCCGCGGCCGGAAACCGAGACCCTGGTGGAACGTGCCCTGGCCCGCCTGCCGGCCGCCGTCCCCCTGCGGGTGGCGGATCTGGGCACCGGCAGTGGCGCCGTGGCCCTGGCCCTGGCCCGGGAGCGCCCCGAGGCCACTATCGTGGCCACCGACATCTCGGCAGGGGCCCTCGCGGTGGCGGCCCGCAATCGCCGGGAGCTGGCACTGGACAACGTCTCCCTCGCCCAGACCGACTGGTGCCGGGGTCTGCGGGGATTTCAACTGGTGGTCACCAACCCGCCCTACGTGGCGGTTGCCGATCCCCACCTGCGCCGTGGCGATCTGCGTTTCGAGCCCGCCGGCGCCCTCGCCGCCGGTGCCGAGGGCCTCGATGACATCCGCCGCATCATCGCCGACCTGCCCGCCTGCATGGAGGCGGGCTGGCTGCTCACCGAACACGGCCACACCCAGGGCCCGGTCGTCCGCCGCCTCATGGAGGCGGCCGGCCTCAGGGACGTGGCCACCCACCCGGACCTGGGGGGCCGGGAACGGGTCACCGAGGGCTGGTGGCCGGGCACGGGCGGCTTGATTCCCCCCGGCAACGGCTGAATAATCCCAGCCAGCCCCCACGGCCCCCG
>JAABTG010000060.1 GCA_011389995.1 Thiotrichales bacterium | reverse complement strand
TAGCTACGACGTGCGCTACATCACCCTTCTGGATGTCGAACAGGCACTGGAGAGCGTCGGTTTCCACCTGGATAACAGCCTCATGTCGAAATTGCGGCGCACCCTCTGGCATTACGCCGAAGAGACCCAGCGCGACAACATGGGCTGCCGCAACAACCCCAATTGCACCGCCCGCATCTTCGTCAACCGCTACCAGCAGACCGCCCACGGCTGCCGTGACGAGCGTCCCGCCCACTGGCGCCGCTATCTGTAGCGCGGCGTCGCCGCCCCGCCCCTGCCATGAACGAAACCGAGCGCCAGCGTTACAGCCGCCAGATCGTCCTGCCCCACATCGGTGAGGCGGGCCAGCAGCGCCTGCTGGATGCCCGGGTGATGGTGGTGGGCCTCGGCGGACTGGGCTCGCCGGTGGCCATGTATCTGGCCGCCGCCGGGGTGGGCACCCTGGTGCTGGTGGACTTCGACCGCGTGGAGCTCTCCAACCTGCAGCGTCAGATCATCCACGGCCAGGCGGACGTGAACCGCCTCAAGGTGGAATCGGCGGCGGCCACCATCGCCGGCCTCAACGGGGATACCCGGGTGGAGACCGTGCCCCGGGCCCTGGATGACGAGGAACTCCTTGAGGCCGCCCGCAGCTGCCGGGTGGTGGTGGATGCCAGCGACAATTTCGAGACCCGCTACGCCCTCAACCGGGCCTGCATGGCGGCCGGGGTACCCCTGGTATCCGGCGCCGCCACCGCCTGGGACGGCCAGGTGGCGGTCTTCGACCCGCGGCGGGACGGCGGCCCCTGCTATCACTGCCTCTACCCGGACGACGGCGGCCCGGGGGAGACCTGCGATCAGGCGGGGATCTTCGCGCCGCTGCTGGGCATGGTGGGGAGCATCCAGGCCGCCGAAGTACTGAAGCTCATCATGGATACCGGCGAGACCCTGGCGGGCCGGCTGATGCTGATGGATGCCCTGGGGATGAACGTGCGCATCCTCGCCGTCCCCCGGGACCCCGGTTGCCGGGTGTGCGGGGCGCCAGCATCGAAGACCTGCCGCAGGCACCCCAACTCCCCCCCTTCCCCTGGGAGAGGGGTGGGGTGAGGGAACGTTCCGGGGCGAGGCGGCCTTTCATCCCTTTGGCGTGGGGCGCCTCTCCCCAGGAACCTTAGGACCGCATCCTCAGGCGCGGGGCTCGAACAGACGCCGGGCGTTGGCCGTGGTCGCCGTCGCCACTTCCGCCGGCGCCATACCCCGCACTTCGGCCATGGCCGCCAATACCTCGGCCACATAAGCCGGCTCGTTACGCCCGCCCTGGCGCCCGGCCACGGGCTGGTCCGGTGCATCCGTCTCCAGCAGCAGACCCTCCATGGGCACCGCGGCCACCACCCGGCGCAGACGCTTGGCCCGGGAATAGGTGAGAGGCCCGCCGATCCCCAGCAGGAAGCCTTGGTCCAGCAGTTGACGGGCCTGCTGCTCGCTGCCCGAGAAGCTATGGGCCACGCCGCGCACCCCGGGATGACGCCTTATGTATTTCAGTACGTCATCCAGGGCCTTGCGGCCATGGACGATGAGGGGCAGGTCGTAATCCACGGCCAGGCGGATGTGGGCCTCGAAGATGTCGAGTTGACGGTCCCGGTCCAGGCCCTCCACGTAGTAATCCAGGCCGCATTCCCCCACCGCCACCGGACGCTCCGCCTCCAGCCAGCGGGCCAGCTCGGTGAGGTGTTCGTCGCGGTGGTGGGCCACATACAAGGGGTGCAGGCCATAGGCGGGCAGCAGGCCGTCGAAGGCCGCGCACACCGCCTTGAGACGCGGCCAGGTGGCCGCACTCACCGCCGGCACCACCTGGGTGGTCACCCCCGCTGCGCGGGCGCGCTGGATGACGGCCTCGCGGTCCTCCGCGAACCGGTCGTCATCCATGTGACAATGGCTGTCCCAGATTTCCATCAGGTCTCCAGGTTCATGAGGCCATCCCCGCCCGCGGTCTTGCGTACATTGCTATAGTGACCGTGCGCCACACAACGGAGCCTGACATTACCCATGGGTCGTCTTCAACAGCTACAGGTCACCTACGCACCCCAGGAGGATCGTATACTGCTTCGGGTCAACACCACGGAGCGGGAGGAGTTCCGTTTCTGGTTGACCCGGCGCCTGGTGCTGCGCCTGCTGCCGGGGCTGACCCGCAGCCTGGCCCGGCAACCCGACATCGGTGCCCACCCCGACCCCGAGGCGCGCCGGGAGGTGTATCGCTTCCGCCGCGAACAGGCCCTCGCCCGGGCCGACTTCAAGACCACCTACGAGGAAGGCGCGGAACGTTTCCCCCTGGGGGAGCAACCTGTACTGATTACGGGCATCCGACTGCACCGGCAAGAAGAGGACCGCTGGCTGATGGTGCTCCTGTCCCCCGGCGACCAGGGCACCGAGATCATACTCAGGGAGGACATGGTCTATTCGCTGCAGAATCTGCTCCTCAAGACCGCCGAGGGCGCGGATTGGGGCAAGGCCCCGGCGACCCCGGCGCCGGCCGGGGGGGCACCCGAGGGCGTCACCATCAACTGAGCGGCCGAGCCCCCTGGGGGCGCTTGTACGCGAGCGCCCGGTGGACCAAACTTCCATTGATAAACGGTCATTGCCGAGGAGATCCACCCCATGCCCACCCGCGGACCCGACGAACACTTCAGCGACCGCCTGATCCAGGCCTACGAGAAGATGCTGGAACGCACCCGCCTGCGCATCGACCAGGCGGAACACGATCTCCCCCATATGCAGGAGCGTGTGGCGGAGGCCCGGGAAAAGGCGGTGGAACTGGGCGAACTCAGCCGCGAAGAGGCGGAGCGGGTGAGTGAATATCTCAAGCGGGACCTGCGGGACGCCGCCGAGTATATGGTGGAGTCGGGGCGCGAACTACGGGACTGGTGGCGTTTCGATATGGGCCTCATCGAGGAACGCATGCTGGAGTTGTTTACCGACGTGGCGGATCGCACGCGCCTGGAGTTGGACCGTCTGGCCGCCCGGGCGCGGGCCACGGGCATGCGCCACACCGGCGAGATAACTGCCCCCGGCATACTCAAATGCACCGGCTGCGGCAGGGAGATGCACTTCAAGCGCACCGGCCACATCCCGCCCTGCCCGTCCTGTCACGGCACCGAGTTCCAGCGCAGCCCCAAACCCTAGGGAAGAGAATCAGGGTTGCTCCAGGGCCAAAGTGTGGAACGAGGCACACTCCCCTTGACGATCCTGTGATACTTATCCCCGACCGGATAACCATCGGCGTCCGCCCGGCGGGAGAGCCGCGAGACCATCGAGGATCATCATCATGAAAAGTAACCGCGCATGGGGCCTGGCCGCCCTGCTGACCATCGGGTCCGCCCACGGCGCCACCACGCTGACCGAATGGGGCGCCGTGGCCTCCCTGACCAGTTCCACCTGCGCCACGGATTTCTGCGGCGCGGACACGGACGTGGGATTTCTTTTCGACCTGTCCGTCGACGCCGTCAACGGCGGGGCGGGTGAATCCAGCGCCGGTACCGCCATCGGCAGCTGGCCCGCCCCGGGCAGCGCCCAGGCCGACGCCGTGGTGGCCGGCGGCCTCGCGGTGCCCCTGCTGACGGCGGGAGCCACCTCCGAGGCAGATACCTGGCTGGCGGGGCAGGCCCTGGTGATCCAGGGTTATGGCTACACCGGCACAGGGTCCGAGACCATCGAACTCGACTGGCAGCTGACGGGCAACGTGACCAATCCGGACGACGATCCCGTCACCGGTCTGTCGGTCTTCGTCGGCTTCTTCAACGTCGGCGACCTGGGCTTCCCCGATGTCAACAGCCCCATGGATGCCTTCACCCTGCTGGCCGGGCTCGCCCTGGCCGATCCGGCAAACAACGTCCTGGAGTTCACCACTCCCGGCGCCGTGGCCCACGGTAGTACCCTCAGCATCGACGTAAACGACGGCGACCAGTTCTATCTGGCCATGGGGCTGATGGCCGCCGCCGGGGGCGCCGGGGCCCAGGCGGAGTCCCTCTCCACCCTCACGGCCGCCTTCCGGGATAGCCCGGCCCTCAGCCCCGCGATCGCCGCGGTGCCCCTGCCGGGGGCGGCCTGGCTGTTCGCCCCTGCGGTGCTCGGCCTAGGGGCCGTGGTCCGGCGGCGCCGCCCGCGGGAGGTCTGATGGGGACGTGGTATCAGGGCAGGGCCTGGAGGGGCGGCTCGTCCATCAGGGCCACCTGTTCCCGGAGATTCAGTACCAGATCCTGCCAGTAACGGGGGCTGGCGAACCACGGGAAGGCGGCGGGAAAGGCGGGGTCGCTCCAGCGGCGGGCCAGCCAGGCCGTGTAGTGGATCATGCGCAGGGTGCGCAGGGCCTCCACCAGGTGCAGCTCGGCGGCATCGAAGCTGCTGAACATCTCATAGCCTTCGAGCAGGGCGTCCAGCTGACGGGTCATGTCGGAGCGCCCGCCGGACAGGCACATCCACAGGTCCTGGATGGCGGGCCCGGTTCGGCAGTCGTCGAAGTCCACGAAATGGGGACCATCGTCCGTCCACAGCACGTTGCCCGCATGGCAGTCGCCGTGAAGCCGCAGCACGCGCACCGCACCCGCCCGCCGGAAACACGCCACCACTTGTCCCAGGGCATAGTCCATCACCGCGGCCAGCGCCTCTGCCAACTCATCCGGTACCCAATGGTGGTCGAACAGGTATCGTCGGGAGGCCTCACCGAAAGTCTCGATGTTGAGGGCGGGCCGGTGGCGAAAGGGCCGCGTGCGTCCCACGGCGTGGATGCGGCCGATGAAACGCCCCATCCACTCGAGGGTATCGAGGTCATCGAACTCGGGCGAGCGGCCACCCTGGCGGGGGAATACGCTGAAGCGGAAATCCCCGAAACGGTGCAGCACCCCCCCTCCACATTCCAGCGCCGGCACCACGGGCAGTTCCGCGGCAACCAGTTCGGAGACGAATTCGTGTTCCTCGAGGATCGCTTCATCGGTCCAGCGCCCGGGGCGGTAGAACTTCACCACCACCGGCGGACCCTGGTCCATGCCCACCTGGTATACGCGGTTTTCATAGCTGTGAAGAGCGAGCATGCGTCCATCGGTGGACAGCCCTATGCTCTCCACGGCGTCCAGCACCCTATCGGGCGTCAGGGTGGCGTAAGGCGTGGAAGAAGGCGCAGACATCAACTATGGCGTATCCCTGGAGCTTGTCTAAGTTATTAAGTCAACCGCGCGTGGTCCGGTACATGCCCGGACCGCGCTCACGCATTTC
>JAABTG010000059.1 GCA_011389995.1 Thiotrichales bacterium | reverse complement strand
CGCTTGGTCCGGTACATGCCCGGACCGCGCTCACGCATTTCAATCGCTTGCGCGATTGCTGCGGCGGCCCATCCATGGGCCGCACGGGAAGCCCTGAATCAGGGCTTCCCTAACAATCCACATCTGTGTTCGCGTCGTCTTCCGTCCGCGGGGCCGGGGGCCCCCCTTCGCGACCTCCGGCCTGCCGGGGATCGGGGGCTCTCCCTTTACCCTCGTCGCCCGCCCCCGGAGCACCGAAGCATTCCACCATCTCCGCCAGGGTCAGGTTTTCCGGGCAATCCCCCCACGCCGGCGTGGCAGACGCGACGCCCAACAGTACCGCCGCCCCGAAGACGCCTCCACGGATCGGCCACTCAACATTCTTACGTTGCCGATGCAGTGTACTCATATCGCCCTCCATAAGCCCAAAAAAAAAGCCCCAACATCGTGGGGCCTTTTGTCTTCGGGAACGACCCTCAGTAGAGAGGGTGTTCCGGAAGACTTACTGCGAAGGGGCCTGCTGGCCACCCTGCTGGGGACCGCCGGTCTGACCGGGGTAGCCGCCCTGCATGCCCCGATGGGGCATCATGCCGGGAGCGCCGTAGGCGGGGGCACCATAGCCAGGAGCACCATAGCCAGGCGCACCGTAACCCGGATAGCCGCCGTAGCCCGGGTAGCCGCCATAACCTGGATAGCCACCGTAGTATGGCGCGCCGTAACCGCGACCGTAGCCACGGCCGTAGCCGCTGCCACTCCAGCTCATATTGCCGCTGCCGAACATGTCACCCATGCCATCGCCGAGACCGCTCCAGGGGCCACCGCCATAACCGGGGCCGCCCCACTGGGCGCTGGCGGCAAACGGAAGCGCGGAGAACGAAAGTAGGGCCGCGGAAGCGACTGCGAGTTTCAACTTCTTCATAAAACTGACCTCCAGTGTTGTTATCGAAAAGACGGTAGTGGTCCACCATACCGCCGGTTTGCGGACGGCCGCTCGGCCGTAACCGCGAACAAGGTAAGACGGGGCGACTCCACCTCAGTGGGCGTGGCCGTCCCCATCGTGTACATGACCGTGTTCCACCTCCTCGGGGGTGGCATCGCGCACCTGCTCGATGGACACGTCGAAATGCAGTTCTTCGCCCGCCAGGGGGTGGTTGATGTCGATCTCCACCGTATCATCGCCGACTTTCACTACCCGCACATGACGTACATGGCCTTCTTCCGTCTGGGCCTGCAGATGCATCCCCGCCTCGAGGTTCTCGATGTTGGCGAATGCCGAGCGCGGCACCTCTTGAAACAACTCGGGCAGCACCGGGCCGTAGCCTTCCTCCGGCGCCACGGTAACCGCAACCTGTTCCCCGCCGGCCTTCCCTTCGAGGGCCTGCTCCAGTCCGGTCACGAGCTGGTTGACGCCATGCAGGTAGACGAGAGGGTCCTGTCCTTCGGAGGAGTCAAGGACCTCGCCCTGCTTGTTGGCCAGAGTGTAGTGGATGGTCACCACTCGATGCTTTTGAATCTGCACGCCGATGGGCTCCTTTGATTTCTGCGTTGAGACTGTTCGCCTGTGGCGCCGAATGCCGCGCCAGCCCGATCCATACTCGGTCGCGGGGCCGGGGGGTTCGTGCCGGGAAGCACTAGATGGAGTCCGCGTTAAAACCAACGGCGCTCAGGGGGCAGAGAGAGCGGGAAAGCGATAGCGCAGATGCAGTAGTGATTCATGAACCCCGACCATACGCGATCAGGTTCTGAATTTAAAGGCACCGGAGCCGCTCCCGGACCACCCCATAAATCCCGGCAGGGGAGACTGAAATACCAAGTCCGTGGTGCCCGGAAGACAACGGTGCGGCACCTCCCGGTCCATCATGAATAAATTAATTAGTTGATTCTAATGGTAAAAATAAAAGCATGGCCTATGCTTTCTGCGAGTTTCGGCGAACATGGACAAGGAAAGAGGACCGCTGCCATGGGACATAATGCTGGAATCGACAAGCGATATTTTTGCCTTAGCCCCCTGTATCTCCCCTCGGACTGGCACATACCGGCCTGGTTCTCGAGGGTCCGCAACGGGCCGCCCCTCGGACCATGCTCGTCTTTCGAGGGCATCGCAGAGCAGACGAACCGCTACGTGGTCAACCATCCCGGGACGCCGGGACGCGAAGCCAGGGGCCTTGCAAGCCAGTTCGTGGGCCCCGCGAGAAAGGAGCGCCGGCGTAGCGGCGGACCCTGAACCTGGCCGATGGCCGGTCCGTGCGCTGTGCACCCTTGGGGTGGTCAGCCCGACGTCCCTGGGTCCGACGCCTTTTTCGCGGCGCCACTCGGGCCCGGACGCGCGGTATCGAAAGAGACATCCACCGACTGGCCGCCCGCCGGCGGTTCGGAATCCAGGGGCTGCACCGCGACATGGAAATATCGGTGACCGTTGATCATGGCGGATATGAAGGCCCCCTTGCCCTTCAGATCATGGAGGACGGCGGTAACCACGTGGGCCGCCACCAGCCATCCCAGGAGCAATGCCGCGCCACCATGGACGGTGCCGGGGCTGAGGCCGGCGGAGCGATACGACCCGTCATGCAACACGCCACTGATGGTCGTCACCAGAAGGAGCACTGCCATCAGGGGGTACAGGAGCGCCCACAGGGGATTGTGGGCATACCAGTTGGGCAACGGCGCCCTGCCCAGAGTGGCGTAAAACACCAAGGTCCGACGGGCCCCCTGAAGAAGGGTGGGAGCGGGAACGAAGGAACGCCAGCCATCGGCACCCGGCCTGAACAACAGCGCGACCCGAACCAGGAGCAGAATCAGCACCGCCTGGCCTGCCATGAGGTGCCAATCGTGCCAGAACGCCGGGTCCCGAACACCCTGGCCCATGAGCCAGCCGCTCGCCCACTGAAAACCCACGGCCGCGGCGAGGGCCCAGTGGACGGCGCGCAATGCGCCGGACCATACGGGCACGCGGCGAATCTTTTCCTCCAGCATGGGGCCCTCTGTGCTATGCCCTGTGGGGGGCCGATGGGACGAGGCGGAGCAGCAGCCAGCGAGGGGCGGCTACGGCTGCCCTACCCTGGGAGGCCGCCGGCACAGGGCTGCCTCGAGCCCTGTTTTGATAACGGCCTCGGGGGACCGGACGACCTCTAGGAGCGCCGCGGGTTCTTCCCCAGGCGACCAGCCAGTTCGGAAACGTGGGGAACCAGGGGGCGGTGGCGCCGGCCGCGGAAGGCGTGAATACAGTGTTTGTCCTCATGGGCGTTCTCGGAGAAGCCGAGACAGAGCAGCCCGAATATGAGCAGGGTATCGAGGAGGGTTGCCATACCAAAGAGCAGGCCATGGATGAGCAGATTTTGGCCGAGCCATTGCAGAAACAGCAGTTGATAGCTGAGCAATCCCCAGATGGTGCCGATGAACAATGCGACACCGAGGACGGCGAACGTGAGCTGCGCCCATTCGTGGCGCAAGCAGAAACGCTTCAACGTTGAACATACGGTCGTCATATTGGTTACCTCCTCGACCCGCGGCTCCGGGACAGCGCCCCAAAACAGGCGGAATAACCCTCAAGCAGACGCGCCTGCCATCGCCCTCGGCGGGGATGACCGCTGCCTGTCATCTCTCCAATAGCGCGGGTGGCAATCGGGCCAAGCCGTTGATGAGGCGGCCAACCCGGCGGCAAACCCCATGGGGCCGCTGCCAACCGGCAAGGGGTGAAATCAGCATTACCTTAATACCTTAAGAAAGCACCTTAGCAGGGCAGTTCCGCAAAACCCAAGGAATCCAGCCCCTCTTTTGGTGCAAAACCCATAATTGCAAAAATCCCCCGTCTCCTTATCAACCCAGGTTAACCTGGGCGGCCGAAAATCAGAGATTACTCAAGGGAAAGGCTTACATGGAGGGGGGAGAGCACGCGGGGAGAGAGTGGGCATCAAGGAGGAAGGTGGCTCAGGACCAGCAGAGGCGAAAGGGGCGGATGAGAACCCCCCGCTACGGAGAGGCCCACGGGACCGTGAAGACCCGGGCGGGGCATCCCCGCCGACCGCTGACCCCGCCCATCCCGCCGCGCCGGGTGGCGCAACAGGGACCGGGGCGGGGCCTGTCGTCAGGGCTTCTTGAAATGCATGATGCCCCAGGCGAGATAACCCTTGGCGCCGGCATCCACCCAGTGCCCGAGGCCTTTGATCATGCGATCGATGTAGGCCTCCGACACCTTGCCGTCCAGGGCCTCCCGATGGTTGGCCAGTTCCTGGCGCACCCGGGTGTAGTGACGCACCAGCTGAGGCGTGAGGTCCTCGATCTCCACCTCCTTCCACCCCAGTCGCGCCGCCTGTTCACGATAGAAGGCAAAGGAGCCCAGGCTGTCCAGATGAATACGCTCCAGCACCGGATCGATGACCCCGGGGGGGCAATCGTCCGCCTGCATGGGATCCGTTAACAGGATATCACCGCCGGGCTTCAGTACCCGGTCCACCTCGTCCAGCACCCGCGCCCGGTGGCCCGAATGGAGAATGGAGTCCTGGGACCAGGCGGCGTCGAAGCTGCCGTCCTCGCAGGGGACCTCCTCGAAACTGCCGTCGATGACTTCGATGAGGTGGCCGAGCCCCTGCTGCTCCGAGATCTCTCGATTGCGCCGGTTCTGGGCCTCGCTCAGGTTCAGACAGGTGACATGACAGCCGTAGGTGCGCGCCAGCCAGCGGCCGGCGCCGCCGTAACCGGCCCCCAGATCGATGACCCGATGCTCCGGCCCCAGGCCCTTGAGGCGCTCACCTATGGTGGCCACGGCGCGCTCCGATGCCACCCGGATGTCATCGTCCTCCGACTGGTAGATACCTATGTGGATGTCTTCCCCGCCCCAGATGTGGAAGTAGAAGTTGTCCGCATCGTCGCTGTTGTAGTACTCCCGTGCGGTGGTGACGACGTCCGAATAATTGGCGCTCATTCCTCGTCCTCCTCGATGTATCTCTTCTCGGCCACATGGATGAAGAAGTCGGGCTCACCCTCCTTGTAGGTCTCCTTGAAGTCGCCGTAGGTGGTGACCCGCTGGAATCCCACTTCTTTCATCAGGCGCTGGGTGTAGGCCTTGCGCAGGGGAAACATGTTGAGGTGGTAGGTGGAGCCATCGCTGAACTCGTAACGGAAGCGGGCCAGGGAGTCGTCCACATGCTCGGGAGTGGCGGACACGTCGTCGCCACAGTAGTAATAGTTGTGGGAGGGCTCCACCTGATGGTCCAGCAGGGCATCGTAGTTGCGCTGGTCGAGGATGAGGATGCCGTCGTGGCGCAGAGTGGCGTAGTACTCCGCCAGGGCCTTGCGGCGGTCCTTCTCGCTGTGGAGGTGGGTGAAGGAATTGCCGAGGCAAATCACCGCATCGTACAGATCATGGACATCACGGTTGAGCCAGCGCCAGTCGGCAAAAATGGTGCGCAGGATATGGCCGCGCTTGCGGGCATTTTCGAAGGCCTTGGCCAGCATCTCGGGGCTGCCATCGGCGCTGGTGACCTGGAAACCGGCCTCCATCAGGCGCACCGAATGGAACCCGGTACCGGTGGCCACATCGAGGATCTTCTTGGCGCCGTGCTTGCGCAGTTCTTCGATGAAGAACTCGCCCTCGGCCTCGGCACGGCCCTCCCAGTCGATGAGATCGTCCCACTTCTGGACGAACGAGTGGACGTATTCCTCCGTGTACTGGTCCGTCTCGCGGACGTCGAGAGGGTTTTCACCATAATCCTGTTCTTTGGGTGCGTTTAACATACGTTGTCTCCTGTTGGTTTAAAAGAATACTGTGCGGAGCCGCGCCCGAACGCGCCGCGAAGGCCGTCATCCATGGACCTGGCTCCGGATCAGTGAGGCCCCGGCCCGCGGCGCGGCATTCAGCCTGCGCCGGGATCGAGCCCATGCCGCCGCGCGCCCGCGGTCTCGATGCGGGGGCGCGGCGGGTTTCAGGGGCTGGCTACGGGTGCCAGCCCAACTGCCGGGCCTGCTCTCGGGCCCGCCGGGGAATGTCCCCTTTCACGAAGTCCCGGTGAAGTATCTGCACGCCCAGCAGATGATTGATAAGCGCATCCAACTGGGTCTGCGCCGCCGCCGTGGTGTTGGGCGACTCGTGCTCCTCGAAGACTCCCGCCACCCCATCCACGTTCAGCAGGCCCGCGTCTTCGATGGCCTGGGGGGAGAGATGGCGGTCGGCAAGCACACGCATGGCCTGCCATTTCTTGGGATCGGTATGGGCGGGGGGCGCCATGAAGGCGAATTTCTCCCGCTTGTAGAGGGTATCGGGCAGGAGCCCCTTCATGGCCTCCCGCAACACGTACTTCTCGGTGCGCCCGTGGATGCGCATGGTGGGCGGCAGGGTCGCCGCGAATTCCGCCAGATGATGGTCCAGGAAGGCCGGCCGGGCCTCCATGGAATTGGCCATGTCCACCCGGTCGCCCCCCCAGGTGAGGATCTGTCCTTCGAGCATGGTCTTGATCCAGACGTACTGGGTCTTGTCCAGGGGGTGGCGGCCCCGCAGGGCATCGCTGTTGAGTTCCCTGGCGATGGCCTCGCCGGGGTCGTAGCCCCTGAGGGCCTCGCGATGATGGTGATGGAGCACGGCGGGTACCCGGGCGCTGCCGGCCAGCCACGGTTGCAGACAGGATGGCGTAAAACCGATGAGGCTGTCCAGGGCCGGGTTGTGTACCTCCTCCTCGGCCAA
>JAABTG010000058.1 GCA_011389995.1 Thiotrichales bacterium | reverse complement strand
GGCCACCCCCAGGGTGTTGTAGATGGTACGTTCCGTATGCCACAGGGTCTCCTCAAAATGCTCGTAGAGATGGCTCGACTCGATGCGCAGTATGTCCTGGTCGGCCCCCGTGGCCTCGGCCATCTCCGTGGCGATGGGCGTCTCGTCGTAGACCTCGCTGTCGAAGCCGATGGTGAAGGCCTTGACCGGGTTCTGGGAGGCCGCCGCGGCGAGGCCGAGGATGGAGCAGGAATCGATGCCCCCGGACAGGTAGCAGCCCACCGGCACGTCGGCGGTCATGCGCAGCTGCACCGCGTTGACGAGCTGCTCCCGGGTGCCTTCGATCCAGGGCGCCTCGTCCGCCACGTGGATGCGACTGGCGTCCTCTTCGGGAAAGGGCACGTCCCAGTAACACCACTCCTTAACATCCAGCCGGCCGTCCCGGCGGCGCACCGTCAGCGCGTGGCCGGGGCGCACCTGCTGGACGCCTGCGAAGGCGGTCTGACCGGGCACCACCGTCTGCATCAGCTGGTGGAACAGGCCGGCGGAATCGATGCGGCATTCCACTTCGGGATGGGCGAATATCACCTTGAGTTCGGAACCGAACACCAGGCCGCCGTCGATCTCGGTCCAGTAAAGGGGCTTGATGCCGAAACGGTCACGCACCAGGTGCAGGGTGTCTTCATCACGATCATAGACGGCGAAGGCGAACTCGCCCCGCAGATAAGGCAGGGTGCCCTCCATCCCCAGGCGCGGGTAGAGGTGCATCACGATCTCCGAATCACTCTTGGTACGGAACACCGCGCCCTGCGCCGTCAGATCGGCGCGGATGCGCTGATAGTCATAGAGCTCGCCGTTCTTGGTCAGCATGAGCCGCTTGTCGGCGCTGACGAAAGGCTGGCGTCCCCGGTTCTGATGGAGATCAATGATGGAGAGGCGGGCGTGGCTGAAGCCCACACCCTCCATGGCCTGCCAGCCGTAACCGTCCGGCCCGCGGTGGTATTGAATGGCCGCCATGGCCACCAGGGTCTCGGGATCGACGGGGCGTTCCCGGTCGGCGTAAATGTATCCTGCGATTCCGCACATGGTAGGGGCTAAGCAAAGCTCTTGAGGATGGTTGAAAGGAGCGCCATACGCATATACACGGCGCCGCGGGCCTGGGCGAAGTACCAGTTATGGAGGGTGGCGTCGAGGTCGCGGGAGAGCTCATCGCCCCGCGCCAGGGGATGCATGATGATGGCGTCGGGCTTGAGGGGTGACCCGGCATCGAGGCGATAACGCGCCCCCAGCTC
>JAABTG010000057.1 GCA_011389995.1 Thiotrichales bacterium | reverse complement strand
GGCCGCCACCAGACACGCCACCGGGCCTCCCAGCAGCAGGAAGCCACAGATATGGAACTCGCGGGAGATGGGCTCGCCGAGGGTGAGGAAACGCCGCGTGAGGAGGGCCCCGAAGAGGGCCTGCAGGGTGGCCCCGATGGCCACCAGGGCGGCCACCACCCCACCGTCAAGGGTGGGCTCGACCACCAGGGCCGCGGCGAACGCCCCCAGCCAAATGCCGGGCCAGCAGCGCAGGCCGCATGTGAGAAGGACCCCGAGGGCCAGCCCGGCGGCCGGCGCCAGGGACGCGGCATGGGGTTGCGCCAGGGGCAACCGGCCGGCCGCCAGGGCCAGCGCCATATAGGCCCCGGCGATGAGGGCCATGGCCGCCAGCCAGACGGCCGGAGAATCCACCATGGCCGGCGGCGTCGCGCCCGCTGCTCCGGCGCCGGCAGCCCCGTCTGGGGGACCGCGCCGGCTCAACCCGCCCCCGTTCGCCGCCTGACCGCCCGGGGGCCCTGATGGTCAGCGGTCATGGAGGGGCCGGCACGCGCGCGCCGGCAGACAGCGAACGGGCGGCATTGGCATCAGTGGGGCCCGCCGGACATGGCGCGCGCCGCCCGTGTCGGTATGGAGGTCTGCCTCGGAGATCGCATGTTCATCCATGATGGCGGGTGTCGCGCACGGCGGCTTTGATAACAATCATTGTAATTGGCTGTTGCGAAATGTCGAATACGCGAAATTCGGGCGATTGTCCTGGGCTGCCGGCAGCCCCAGCGGGCCCGTGGCCGGCCGCGGGGTGAGACATCCCGCCCGGGGAATGCAGACCGGGTCCGTGGGCCCATGGCGGCACCCTCAACCACGGCGCCTCCTTCCATGGGAAGGCATGGCCGCCCGGCGTCCCTCATACGGGGCGCGGCCATGGGCCAAGGGAACCACACGACAATCCGGAGGAGGGCGACATGGCGGAATCCCTCGACATGCTGCTGCTGGCGCGCCTGCAGTTCGCATTCACGATATCCTTCCACATCATTTTTCCCGCCTTCAGTATCGGCCTCGCCAGTTATCTGGTGATGCTAGAGGCCCTGTGGTTGAAGACCGGCCGGGACATCTACCTGGGGCTGTACCGGATGTGGGTGAAGGTGTTCGCGGTGACCTTCGGCATGGGCGTGGTATCGGGACTGGTGATGAGCTACCAGTTCGGCACCAACTGGAGCCTGTTCTCCGAACAGACGGGCAACGTCCTGGGGCCGCTGCTGGGCTACGAGGTGCTCACCGCCTTCTTCCTGGAGGCCTCCTTCCTCGGCATCATGCTGTTCGGGATGAAACGGGTGGGCCCCTACATGCATTTCATCGCCACCACCGTGGTGGCCATCGGCACCCTCATCTCCGCCTTCTGGATCCTCGCCGCCAACAGCTGGATGCATACCCCCGCGGGCTTCGAATTGCGGGACGGCGTGTTCTACGCCACCGACTGGCTGGAGGTGATATTCAATCCCTCCTTCCCCTACCGCTTCGTCCACATGGTGCTGGCGGCCTACCTCACCACCTCCCTCGTAGTGGCCGCCGTGGCCGCCTTCCATCTGCTGCGCGGCACCCACCGCGAGGCCGCCCGCACCATGATGTTCATGGCCTTTCCCTTCATCGCCATCGTGGCCACCCTCCAGGTGGTGGCGGGCCACGAGCATGGGGTCAACGTCCACGAGCACCAGCCGGCCAAGCTGGCCGCCATGGAAGGGGTATGGGAGACGGAGCGCGGGGTGCCCCTGTTGCTGTTCGCCCTGCCCAGCGAGGAGGACGAGCGCAACCACCTGGAGGTGCGGGTGCCGAAGATGGCGAGCCTGGTGGTGACGGGCGAGCTGGACGGCGAGATCCGCGGCCTCAAGGAATGGCCCGCCGATGAGCGCCCGCCGGTGGCCATCGTGTTCTGGAGCTTCCGCATCATGGTGGGCCTCGGCCTGCTGATGCTGGGCCTGGGGCTGGTGGGCAGCTGGCTGCTGAAGACCGGCCGTCTGGAATCCTGGCGTGGCTTCCTGCGGGCCACCATGGCCATGGGCCCCACCGGTTTCGTGGCGGTGCTGACGGGCTGGATCACCGCCGAGGTGGGGCGCCAGCCCTACACCGTCTACGGCCTGCTGCGCACCGCCGATTCCGTATCGCCGGTGACGACGGGCGCGGTGGGCATGTCCCTCATCGTATTCATCTTCGTCTACGGCGTGGTGTTCTCGGCGGGCACCTACTACATGCTGCGACTGATGGCCCAGGGGCCCGATATCCCCGATGAGCCGCCGTCGCCGCCAGGGGCCGTCACCCCGCGACTGGCCACGGAGGGATGACACCATGGAAAGCCTGAATCTGCCCCTCATCTGGGCCGGCCTGCTGGCCCTGGCGGTCTTCATGTACATACTCCTGGACGGCTTCGACCTGGGAGTGGGCATCATGTTTCCCTTCGCCGAGCATGATCAGGACCGTGACGTCATGATGAACTCGGTGGCACCGGTGTGGGACGGCAACGAGACCTGGCTGGTGCTCGGCGGCGGTGGCCTGTTCGCCGCCTTCCCCAAGGCCTACGCGGCCCTCATGCCGGCGGTCTACATGCCTATCGGATTCCTGCTTACGGCCCTCATCTTCCGCGGCGTGGCCTTCGAGTTCCGCTTCAAGGCCCATGGTGCGGCGCGCCGCCTCTGGGACCAGGCATTTCACTGGGGCTCGGTGGTGGCCACCTTCGCCCAGGGCCTGGTGCTGGGGGCCGTGGTCCAGGGCATCCACCTGGAGGACGGGCGTTTCGCCGGCGGCATGTTCGACTGGCTCACCCCCTTCAGCTTCGTCACCGGCTGCGCCATGGTGTGGGGCTATGCCCTGCTCGGCGCCACCTGGCTGGTGATCAAGACCGAGGGCGACCTCCAGGCCTGGAGTCGCCGGGTGGCCATGCTCGCCGCCTTGGTGGTAGTGGCCATGATGGCGGTGGTGAGCCTGTGGATACCCCTGCAGGACTTCACGGTGGCGGCGCGGTGGGGCCTCGACTATCCCAATATCCAATGGGACCGGCTGGCCCTCTTCAGCCCGGTGCCCCTGCTGGTGGCCCTGAGCTTCCTGTTGCTGTGGCGCGGCCTGTGGCGGGGCGCCACCTATGGGCCCTACCTGTGGTCCGTGATGCTGTTCCTGCTCGGCTTCGTGGGCCTGCTCATCAGCATCTATCCCCACATCGTGCCCTTCGGCCTCACCATCCAGGAGGCCGCCGCCGCCCCCAACTCCCAGGGCCTGTTGCTGGCGGGTACCCTGGTGCTGCTGCCGGTGATCCTCGGCTACACGGCCTATGCCTACTGGGTGTTTCGCGGCAAGGTGCAGGCCGACGCCGGCTACCACTGAGGAGACGACGACGGCCTCAGCCCGCCAGCAGGCTCCGCGCCTCCTGGATCCGTCCCCTGGCGTCGGCCAGCACCGCCAGGCTGGTCTCCGGGTCCAGGCCCCGCCGTGCCGTGACCTTGCGAAAGGAGGGCAACCGCACCATGGGCGGCAGGTCGGGGGGATCGGGGCGGCCCATCCAGGCATGGAGCTGGGCCACGATCACCATATCGGCATAATCCGGCCCGGGTGCCGGATCGCGCCACCAGTCCTCGGCCTCCCGCGCCGCCGTCACCAGGGAGTCGGGGAAATTCCAGTCGGCCAGCAGGCGCGCGCCCAGTTCGCCGCGGTGCCGGGCCACGAGCTCTTCCAGGGCATCGTCGTCGGCCGCCAACTCCTCGTCCTCGACAACCAGGTGGTAGATGGGCACGCTGCCGATATCGTGGAGCAGTCCCGCCACCATGGCCTCCTCCGGCTGCAGGCAGCGGAGTTCGCGGCTCAATACCATGGCGATGGCGGCCACCTCGGTGCTGTGCTGCCACAGGGCCTCCAGACGCTGGCGCAGGGCCGGGTCCCTGGCCTTGAACAGCTCGCCCATGGCGAAGGCCAGGATGAGCTGACGGGCGGTCTTCATACCCAGGCGCACGATGGCCTTGTCACAGTCGTCCACCAGGGTCAGGCCATGGAACAAGGGGCTGTTGGCGGCCCGGATGAGCTTGGCGGTGATGGGTGGGTCGTGGATGAGGATGGCCGCCAGGTCCCGCGGGTCGGCGTCGTCGCGGTCGATGGCGCGCACGGCATCCATGGCGATATGAGGCAGGCTGGGGAGGCGGAACCCCCCCTGGTCCAGCAGGGCCCGATAGCGTGCCGTCAGCCCTCTGCCGGCCCCTGGCTCGTCGTGGCTCACCTCTTCCACGACATACTGGGACGTTGCGTCTGCCGGTTGCAGGCGTCCCAGGCCCGAGACATCCACCCGCAGGCAGGCGGCGGGCATGGCCGCCACGGCCCGGTAGTGGCGTGGCTGTAACTGGCTCAGGGGTTGGAGGGCCTCCCGGGTGCCGCCGTTGATGACCCGCTCACGGCCGTCGGCGGCCACCAGCCTCACGGCCCCCTTCACCACGAAGTACATCCACGGGTCGCTGTCACCCAGTTCGAACAGTACTCCCTTTGCCTTGAGCTCCATCATCTCACTGCGCCCGGCGAGCACCACCAGGTCATCCTTCTCCATATGGGCAAAGGGCGCCAGGGTACCGAGCAGCCGGACCATCTCCTGGCCATCCATGGCGACGCCACGGGTTTCCAGGTTTGTGGCTGTTGAAACACGAAACGGCATGGCGGATTCTGACCTCATCGATTGCGCGCGTGGAACTCATGGACCATGGCACCACCGCCTGATGTTTGATTGCCTTGGCCTCCCCCTGGTTATCGACCCGCCACCGCAGGCCTTGACCGGCGGTGATCAGAGCCGTCGACGGATACGCACCACGCACCATCCACTGCCGGACTGGAAGCTGCTGGCGGTGGCGCGGTGGCGCGCTCTGGCGCTATGCTAGCCTCCTCACCATCCGCCGTGGCATCCCTGCTGTCCGGGGCAGCCGACCGGCGCACCACCGGATACCTGTCGCTACCCGTTGTCGTCCCATGGCCATCCGCCCCAGCCTCCCCCGCACCATCACCCGCTGTCACCGGGAGCTGGACGAGATGTTTCCGCTCCACCAGGAGCCCGAGGGGCTGCTACCGCAACTGGACGGTGCCAGCGATGAGGCGTGGCGGGCCACCCTCCCGGCCCCTTTCACCGCCGCCCGGGATTCAGCCCTCGCCGACGGCCGCATCGTCGTCGAAGGGATGGGGTTGCCCTAGGCCGCTACCGCCATGACCCTGCTCTCCGCCAGCATCCTGCTGTTCCTGGTGATGGATCCCTTCGGCAACATCCCCTTCTTCCAGGTGGTCCTCAGACCCGTCGCCCCGGCACGGCGGCGACGGGTCATCGCCCGGGAGATGATCATCGCCCTGGCGGTGCTGACCCTGTTCCTGTTCGCCGGGCCAGGCTTCCTGGCCCTGTTGCATATCTCGGAGATGTCCCTGCAGATGGCCGGGGGCATCATCCTCTTCCTCATCGCCATCCGCATGATCTTCAAATCACCGCGGGAGATGTTCTCCGACGACCTGGAAGGCGAGCCCCTGGTGGTGCCCCTGGCCATACCCTCCGTGGCCGGACCCTCGGCGGTGGCGGTGGTGCTGGTGCTGTCGGCCCAGGAGCCGGCGCGGTGGGTCGAGTGGCTGGGGGCGCTGCTGCTGGCGTGGGCCGCCAGCGGGCTCATCCTGCTGGGTTCATCCGACCTCGGCCGCATCCTCGGGGAGCGGGGGCTCATGGCCCTGCAACGCCTCATGGGGCTGCTGCTCACCACCATCGCGGTGGAGATGTTCATCCGCGGCCTGAGGGATTTCTGAAGACCGGCCGGCGCCCACCGCTAACTAAGGAAAGGTTACAGGAGCTGACATCCCCATGGACTTCGCCGGCTGGTTCACCCTGGGCACCGTGGTGTTCACCGCCGCCCTGCTCATCGCCACCCGGGTGGCCGCAGACCTCATCCTGGTGGGCGGCCTCACCCTGCTCATCCTGGCCCAGGTCCTCACCCCCGCCGAGGCCCTGGCCGGGGTGGCCAATCCAGGGCTGGCCACCGTGGCCGTGCTCTACGTGGTGGTGGCCGGCCTGGTGGACACCGGCGGCATCCACGCCCTCGGCAGCCGCCTGCTGGGACGGCCCCGCTCGGTAGCTGCCGCCCAGACCCGGCTCATGCTGCCGGTGGCCGCCATGAGCGGCTTCCTCAACAACACCCCGGTGGTGGCCATGCTGGTGCCGGTGGTGGAGGACTGGGCGCGACGCACCGGCCTGTCGGTGTCGCGCCTCATGATCCCCCTTTCCTACGCCGCCATCCTCGGCGGCACCCTCACCCTCATCGGCACCAGCACCAATCTCATCGTCCACGGCATGCTGCTGGAGCACTCGGAACTCGGTCCCATGGGCTTCTTCGAGATCGGCGCCGTGGGCCTGCCGGTGACCATCATCGGCCTGCTGTTCATCCTCGGTCCCGGCCGCTGGCTGCTGCCCGAGCGCCGCCCGCCCCTGCGCATACCCGGGGACGCCCGGGAATACGCCGTGGAGATGCTGGTGGCCGACGGCAGTCCCCTGGTGGGACGCAGCATCGAGGAGGCGGGCCTGCGCCAGCTCCCCGGGGCCTTCCTGGCGGAGCTGGAGCGCGGCCACACCCTGCTGCCGGCGGTGGCCCCCAGCGAGCGCCTGCGGGCCGGCGACCGGCTGTTGTTCGTGGGGGTGGTGGACTCCCTGGCGGAATTGCTGCGCATCCGCGGCCTCGTGCCGGCGCCGGAGCAACTCTTCAAGCTGGATACCCCGCGGCCCGAGCGGCGCCTCTACGAGGTGGTGGTGGCGGACCACTGCCCGGTGCGCGGCACCACCATCCGCGAGGGTGGCTTCCGCTCCCGCTACGAGGCGGTGGTATTAGCGGTGGCGCGCAATGGTGAACGGCTGCGGGGCAAGGTGGGGGACATTACCCTGCGGGCCGGCGACACCCTGCTGCTGGAGGCCCGTCCCTCCTTCGCCGAACGCCAGCGGCACTCCCGGGACTTCCTGCTCATCCACGAGCTCTCCGGCCATGCGGTGCCTCGCCACGACCGGGCCTGGGTGGCCCTGGCGGTGCTCGCCGTGATGGTGGGGGCGGCGGCCAGCGGCCTGGTCTCCATGTTCGAGGCGGCCCTGGGGGCGGCGGCCTTCATGATCCTCACCCGCTGCACCACCCCGGCCTCGGCCCGGGCGAGCATCGACTGGTCGGTACTCACGGTGATCGGCGCCTCCCTGGGCATCGGTCAGGCCCTCATCGTGACCGGTGCCGCGGCCACCGTGGCCCAGTGGTGGCTGGCCACCGCCGGCGACGACCCGTGGCTGGCCCTGGTGGCCATCTATGCCCTCACCAGCGTGTTCACCTCCCTGGTGACCAACAACGCCGCCGCCGTGTTGATCTTCCCCATCGCCGACACCGCCGCCGCCTCCCTGGGCGTGAGCCTGATGCCCTTCGTGGCGGCCATCATGATGGCCGCCTCCGCCAGCTTCGCCACCCCCATCAGCTACCAGACCAACCTCATCGTCTACGGCCCCGGCGGTTATCGCTTCTCCGATTACCTGCGCATCGGCCTGCCCCTCAATGTGCTGGTGGGCGTGGTGGCGGTGGTGTTGATTCCCTGGGTGTGGGGGTTCTGACGGACTCCTCACCGCTTCTCCAGCGCCGGCCCCAACCGATACAGCCCGCCGTCGTCCTCGTCCGTCAGCAGATAGACCAGGCCGTCGGGGCCCTGGCGCACGTCGCGGATGCGGCCCAGGTCGCCCTGGAGCAGGCGCTCCTCGTGCACCACCTCCTCGCCGTCGAGTTCCAGGCGCACCAGAGTGGCGAACTTGAGGGAACCCACGAGGAGGTCGCCCTGCCAGCCGGGGATGCGGTCGGCGGTGTAGAAGGCCATGCCCGAGGGGGCGATGGAGGGGTCCCAGTAATACAGGGGCTGGGCCATGCCCTCCTTGTGGGTGCCCTCGCCGATGGCGGAGCCGGTGCCGTAGTTGACGCCATAGGTGATCACCGGCCAGCCGTAGTTGACGCCGGCGCGGATGATGTTTATCTCGTCGCCGCCCCGGGGCCCGTGCTCGTGGGTCCAGAGTTCCCCGGTCTCGGGATGGAGGGCGGCCCCCTGCACGTTGCGATTGCCGTAGCTGAAGATCTCCGGCCGCGCATCGGCGCGGTCCACGAAGGGGTTGTCGGCCGGTATGCTGCCGTCGTCGTCGATACGCACCACCGAGCCGGCGTGGTCGTCGAGGTCCTGGGCGCGGGGCCGGTTACCCCTGTCCCCCAGGGTCACGTAGAGCCTTCCCGCGCCGTCGAACACCAGCCGTGAGCCGAAATGCTGGCCCGCCCGCGACTTGGGTTGGAGACGGAAGATGACCTCCGTATCCTCGAGGTCCTGGCCGTTCCAGCGGCCCCGGGCCACCTCGGTACCCACACCGCCGTCGCCGGGGCCGGCGTAGGAAATATAGACCCAGGGGGTGTCGGCGAAGTCGGGATGCAGGGCCACGTCCAGCAGCCCGCCCTGGCCGCGGGGCTCGATGTCGGGCAGGCCCGCCACCTGCCGGCGCTGGCCGCCGTCGGCATCCAGCAGGTAGAGGCGCCCGCCCCGCTCCGTCACCAGGAAGCGCCCGTCGGGCAGGAAGGCGAGGCCCCAGGGATGGGACAAACCGCCGGCGATACGCTCCACCTTGAGGGTGGCCTCCTGACTCACCTCGATCTGCTCCGCCCCGGCCTGCCCCGCCGCCAGAAATGCGAGGACGCCCAGGACCATCGTCCCGACATGCCCCGCTACGGGACGGTAAGCGGTGTTCGATGTCTGTGAATTCACGTTGATGCCTCCCTCGACAGTTGCGATTATCAAGAATATGACATCCTGGTGTTTCATACCGTTCCGAAATCTTGCCGGCATCCTGCTGGTGACGGCCGGCGTCACGGTCACCGCCGATGACCGGGGGCAGGATGTCATGGTGATCCGCATCACCGAGGGCAGGATGGCCGCCCCCGTGGAACCCATGGGCGCGGTCACCACGGTGCGGCGTGACCCCGGGGACGCCGCGCCCACGGCCACCCTGGGCAGCCTGCTGGAGGATGTGCCGGGGGTGTTCGCCGCCAGTCGTTTCAACGCCGCCCAGGATCTGCGCATGTCGGTGCGCGGTTTCGGCGCCCGGGGCAACTTCGGCATCCGCGGCATCCGCATCTTCCTCGACGGCCTGCCCCTGACCCTGCCCGACGGTCAGTCTGCGGTGGACGAGGTGGACCCCGGCGCCCTCGACGGGGCCACCGTGCGCCGTGGTCCCGCCGGCGCCCTCTACGGTGGGGCGGCCGGCGGAGTGGTCCATCTCACCTCGCCGGAGCTGTTCGCGGAGCGCGGCTGGCATGCCGGCCTGGGGGTTGGCGCCTGGGGCGCCTTCGATGCCCGGGCCGGCAGCAGCCGGCTGTGGGACCGTCATGCCATGGACCTGTCCGTGAGCAGCCGCGGCAGCGACGGCTACCGGGATCACAGCAACCGCCTTCATCACCGGCTGGCATTGCGCTACGGCTTCCGCCCCACCCCGGCCCAGCGCCTGGTGCTGTCCCTCCATGCCGTGGACTCCCCCTACGCCCGCGACCCCGGCGGCCTCACGGCCGCGGAACGCAGGGACGACCGCCGCGACGCCTCACCCCTCCATGAGGCCTTCGACGCCGGCGAGGAGGTACGCCAGCATCGCCTCGGCCTGGATTGGCGCCGCACACTGGCCGGCGGCGACCAGCTGCGCGTCGGCGGCTACTGGCTGGACCGCGACTTCGCCAACCTCCTGCCCTTCAGCGCCACGGCCCTGGAACGCGAGGCGGGGGGCCTGACCATGGAAGTGGAGCAGACGGGGGAGGCGGCCCTGGGCCCCTGGCGCTGGGTGGTGGGCGCCGAGGCGGACCTGCAGGACGACCGGCGGCGACGTTTCACCAACAGCGGCGGCAACCGCGGCGCCGTCACCGCCCGCCAGCGGGAGCGGGTGACGGCCCTGGGCCTGTTCTCCCAACTGACCCTGTCGCCTACGCCGCGCCTGGACGTGGGCCTCGGGCTGCGGGCCGACCGCGTGGAGATCGACTTCGACGACCGTTTCGAGGCGGACGGCGACGCCTCCGGGACCCGGACCTTCGACGAGCTGAGCCCGTCCCTCGGGGCCTCCTGGCGCTTCGCCCCCCGGACCCGCCTGTTCGCCCGCCTGGGCAGCACCTTCGAGACCCCCACCACCACCGAGCTGGCCAACCCCACCGGGGCCGGCGGCTTCAACGCCGCCCTCGAGCCCCAGCGGGCCGTGGGTCTCGAGGGCGGCCTGCGCTGGGACGACGGCTGGGGCAACAGCGTCGAAGTGGCCCTCTACCACACCCGATTGCGGGACCAGCTGGTGGCCCGTCCCATCCCCGGTCAGCAGGGCCGCTTCTTCTTCGTCAACGCCGCCTCCTCCCGCTACACGGGGGCGGAGCTGGACCTCCGGCGACGCCTGGCAGCGGGCTGGCAGGCCCACCTGACCGCCACCGTGGCGCGGCTGCGTTTCGACGAGTTCCGGGACAGTGCCGGCGGCGTCTTCGACGGCAACCGCATAGCGGGCGTACCCGAGAGCCGGCTGACGGCCGGCCTCGCCTACGAAGGCACCCTGGGGCGCGGGCAGATAGGCTACCGCTGGGTGGGTACACGCCATGCAGACGATGCCAACAGCGTGCGGGTGGACGACTATCAGGTGGTGGACGTGTCCGTGGGTCGGCGCCTGTGGTCCGGGGGCACCACCCTGGACGTGAACCTCGGCATCGACAACCTTCTGAACGAGCGCTACGACGACAACCTGCGTATCAACGCGGCGGGAGGGCGCCACTTCGAGCCGGCCCCGGAACGCCGCATCCATCTGACCCTGCGTCTCGGGCAGAAACGCTGAATAAAACCGTGGGGGTGACCGCGCCAGGCCAGGGCAGAACGGGACCCGGGGCCGCCCGGCGGGCGACGGTGATTGGACCTCTCTATACTTATGTTAGGCAGGATATACTAACCTGCTGATTATTGGAGTCGTTGCGCGCGCCAAGAACAGGAGACCGATGATGCGCAAACGGAAAATAGAACAACAGACAGTGGCCCCCGTTCCCAACCGCGAATGGCTCGATGTGGAGGGGCTGGCGACGGTGGAATTCACCTCGGAAGACCCGGACTTCCCCATCGAGGGGGCGTTGGTCCCGGGCCACGACGCCGGCTGGCGGGCCGCCGGCCCCGGCGAGCAGATCATCCGTCTGAGCTTCGACGAGCCCGTGACCATCACCCTGATCCAGCTCCTCATCATCGAGAACGATACCGAGCGTACCCAGGAATTGATGCTGCGCTGGTCCCGCGACGACGACGGGCCCATGGAGGAGATCGTGCGCCAGCAATACCACTTCAGCCCGCCCGCCACCACCACGGAGATCGAGGACTACGGTGTGCAGCTGGAGGAGGTGAAGGTGCTGGAGCTGTCCCTCATCCCGGACATCAGCGGCGGCCAGGCACGGGCGGTGCTGGAGGAGCTGAGGTTGGCATGAGACGAGAGAGATTAGGGAATAGGGAATAGGGAATAGGGAATAGGGAATAGGGAATAGGGAATAGGGAATAGCAGGAGGGTAGCCGAATGCGTAGGCTGGGATGGAGCGCAGCGCAATCCCGGCATCGCCAAAGCCCCGCGGGGTACGCCGCGCCGGATTTCCCTTCCCCTCGACCCACCCTGCGGACTATTCCCCGGCCTTCCTCCGGCGCTCCACCAGTTCGTGCACCAGGGGGGCGCAGATCACCTCCAGGGCGTGACGTATGCTGCCGTTGGGCAGCACCAGGGTGTTGGCGCGGGACATGAAACTGCCGTCCAGACGCCTGCGCAGGTCGGGGAAGTCGAAACGCCGCGGTTCACGAAAGCGGATCACCAGGGCACTCTCGTCGGCGGTGGGGACATCCCGGGCCGTGAAGGGATTGGAGGTATCCACGAGGGGAATGCGCTGGAAGTTGATATCGGTGAATGAGAACTGGGGCGAGATGTAGCGCACGTAGTCGGGCAGGCGCCGCAGGATGGCGTCGGTGGCCGCCTCCACCGAGGCCCCGGTAAGGCTCACGTCGCGATGGATCTTCTGGATCCACTCCAGGTTGATGGCGGGCACCACGCCGATGAGCAGGTCCACCCAGCGGGCGATGTCCACGCCATAGTCGCTGCGTTCCTTCTGCACGTGCTGGCGCAGCTTGACGATGAAGGGATTGTGGGGCGGCCCCATGGTGCGGTGGGTCCACAGGTCCGAGGTGTAGCCGCCATGCATACCCTCGTAAAACAGGAGATCGGTGCCCGGCAGGATCTCTTCCCAGGGCGTGAAGGTGCCCTCGGGCTGCTGGTGGCGCTCGGCCATGGTCGGACTCTCCACATAATGGCGGATGAGTCCGGTGCCGGTGCGGGAATATTCCATGAACAGGCCTTCCAGCCGATCCAGCAGACTCGCCTCGGGCCCGAAGCGGGACATGATGCGCCCCGCCCTGGCGTTCTGCTCCACCCAGCAGGCCATCTCGGCACGGTCGTAGCGGCGAAAGCCGTTGCCCTCCACGAATACCGCCTTCATGCCCTCCCGCAGGAAGATCTCCTGGAAGGCCTCGCGCACCGAAGTGGTGCCCGCGCCGGAGGAGCCGGTGACGGCGACGATGGGATGTTTGACCGACATGGATCTCCTCGCCCGCGGCGGATGATGGTCGGAGTATGACAGTGCACGACGGAAAGCCAAAGAGACCGCCGGGGATATCGCGGGGGATGGGGGTCGGGGATCGGGAGTCGGGGCCGCTGGCACCCTGGATGCCGGAAGGTGGCTGGAAATGAAACCCTTATTCCCCGGGGACGGTCGAATCCAGGAGTCACTCGAACACCAGGCCGGCCCCCGCGCCGATCGACGAGGTCACTATCGAGTTCATGGAAGCCTTTGCCACCCAACTGCTGCTGGCCATCCTGGCCGGGGCGGTGCTGAACCTGACGCCCTGCGTGCTGCCCGCCATCCCGGTGAAGCTGCGTATGATCACCGCCGCCGTGGGTGCCGGGGCGGGAGCGCGATGGGGCGCGGCCGCGGCGGTGCTGGCGGGCACCTGGACCTTCTTCGGCGGCCTCGCCCTGGCGGCCGGCGGCGCGGCATGGAACTGGGGCGAGCTGTTCCAGAGCCCCACCGTGCGCCTGGGACTGGCCCTGGTGCTGGTGGTCCTGGGGGTGATGAGCATGGCCGGACGGGGCTTCAGACCGCCCCAACGCCTTTATGCCCTCGGCGGCCGCGGCTATGCCGAGCCCTACCTGGCGGGGCTGCTGGCGGCCCTGCTGTCCACCCCCTGCACCGGCCCCTTCCTCGGCGGCGTGCTGGCCTTCGCCGTGACCCGGCCACCGGGGCACGTGATGGCCATATTCCTGGCCATCGGCCTCGGCCTGGCCCTGCCCTATCTGCTTCTGCTGGCGTCCCCCGGGCTGCTGGCCCGACTGCCCCGCGGCGGCCCCTGGAGCCGCCGCGTGCATCAGGCCCTGGGCCTGGTGCTGCTGGCCGGCGGCGCGTTTTTCGCCGCCCCCGACCTGCCCGCCGCCGGTGTCCCCCTGCTGTGGGGCGCCCTGGCCCTCACGGCATCGACCTGGGCCCTGTGGGTGCTGTGGCAGGGGCCGGATATGAAGGCCCGGGCCGTGCCCGTGGTGTGCGCCGCCCTGCTGGCCCCCCTGGTGCCGGTCGCCATGGACCGGGGCGGCGGCCCCGGGTCGCCGGACACCCTGGCGTGGCGGCCCTTCTCCGAGGCCGCCCTGGCCACCGCCGCCCATCAGGACCGGCCGGTGCTGGTGGAATTCACCGCCGACTGGTGCATCACCTGCAAGGTGCTGGAGCGCACCGTCTACCGCCATCCCCGCATCCTGGCGGCGGCCCGGGAGACCGATCTGGTGACCTTACGGGTGGACCTCACCGCCACCGCGCCCGCCTTCCAGGCCCGGCTGCTGGACTGGGGCGGCGCCGGCATACCCTTCGCGGTGGTGCTGGACCGCGGGGGCACGGTGGTCAAACGCCTGCCCGACATGTTCCCACGGGAGACCCTGGAGGCGGCCATCCGGGCCGCCCACGGCTGACGAGACCATGACCTTGAAGACCCCTTGCACCCCTTCCGCCCTCCTCCTGTGGGCCCTGGCCACGGTCCTGCCGGCGATGGGCGCCGGCGCCTCCGCCGACTCCGCCGGCGCGGACGGCCATCGCCTCGCCAATGTCACCAGCCCCTACCTGCAACAACATGCCGGCAACCCGGTGGAGTGGTATCCCTGGGGCGACGAGGCCTTCGAGAAGGCCCGCCGCGAGGACAAGTTCATCCTCCTGTCGGTGGGTTACTCCACCTGTTACTGGTGCCACGTCATGAAGCGGGAGTCCTTCGCCGACGAGGCAACGGCGGCCCTGCTAAACCGCTACGCCGTGAGCATCAAGGTGGACCGGGAGGAACGGCCCGACGTGGATGCCATCTACATGACCGCGGTGCAGCTCATGGCCGGCCACGGCGGCTGGCCCATGACCCTGCTGCTGACCCCCGACCTGGAGCCCTTCTTCGCCGCCACCTACCTGCCCCGGGAGCGTTTCCAGGGGCTGATACGCAACGCCCAGGCCCTGTGGACCGACAACCGTCCCGCGGTGATGGAACAGGGGGCGCGGGTGGCCGCCGCCATCCGCGACGCCGGGCGGCTGCCCGGCGAGCCCCTGGTCGCCCTGCCCCAAGACGCCCTGGCCGACCGCGCCGTGGAGCGTCTGGCGGAGCGCTTCGACACCTTCGACGGCGGCTTCCAGCAGGCACCCAAGTTCCCCATGCCCTCCATCCTGGAGCTGCTGCTGACCCGCTATGCCGACCACGACGACGCCAGGGCCCTGGAGATGGCCACCACCACCCTCGATGCCATGGCCCGCGGCGGTATCCACGACCAGCTGGGAGGGGGCTTTCACCGCTACGCCATCGACAACCAGTGGCTGGTGCCCCACTTCGAGAAGATGCTCTACGACAATGCCCAGCTGCTCCATACCTACGCCCGCGCCCACGTCCTCACCGACAACCCACACTTCGCCCGCGTGGCCCATGACATCGTCGCCTACCTGCGGCGGGAGATGACCGGCCCCGCGGGCCTGTTTTACTCGGCCCGGGACGCGGAGGTGGACGCGGTGGAGGGCGAGTCCTACCTGTGGACCCCGGAAGAGCTGGCGCAGTTGCTGCCCGCTGCCGATTACGCCCTCGCTTACCGGGTCTGGGGCCTCGACGGCCCACCCGATTTCGAGGGCGGCCATATCCTCCACTGGCCCCGGGGCTACGCCGCCACCGCCGCCGCCCTGGAGATGAGCACCGGTGACCTCATGGCGCGGCTCGAACCCATCCGCGATCGCCTCCTGGCGAGCCGCCGCCAGCGCCCCCAGCCCCATCTCGACGACAAGGTCATCACCGCCTGGAACGGCCTCACCATCTGGGCCCTGGCCTACGCCGGGGAGGCCCTGGAGCGACCCGCCTACGTGGCCATGGCCGAACGGGCCGCCCATGCCCTGCTGGCCACCCTGCGGGACGACGAGGGCCGCCTGCTGCATGTGGCGCGCCACGGCCGCGCCCGCCTGGACGCCTATCTCGACGACTACGCGGCCGTAATCCTCGGCCTCACGGAACTCCACCGCGTCAGCGGCGAGGCGCACTGGCTGGAGCCGGCCCGGGCGCTGGCCGACACCCTGCTGGCCACCCTCAAGGACCCCGCCGGCGGTTTCCATTACGCCCCGCCCACCGTGGACCACCTGCTGGCCCGCCCCAAGGCCAGCCATGACGGGGCCATGCCCGGGGCCGACAGCCTCGCCGCCCGCGCCCTGGTGGCCCTGGCCCGGGAGACCGCAGACGGCCCCTATGCCATCGCCGCCGCCGATACCCTGCGGGCCTACGGCCCCCTGCTGAACGAAGCCCCCGACGACCTGCCCCACATGCTGTGGGCCCTGGCGGACTTCCGTCGCGCCGGCCTCGCCGGGGATGGCACCACGGCCCCCGCCACCGCGGCCCTCGAGACTACCTCCGACCACCTTCGCATCAGCGCCCGCCGGCCGCCCGGCGACGGCCATAGCCTGGACGTGACCCTGCACCTGTCCCCGGGCTGGCACGTGAATGCCACGCCCCCCTCCCTGGATTTCCTCACCGCCACCCGGCTGTCCGCGCGGGCCGGCGACGAGGTCCTGGCCCTGACGGTGGAATACCCCCGGGGCGAGAAGATGGACACCGGCCTCGGCAGCCCCATCCACATCTACGGTGATGGCACGCGACTCAACGCCGTGGCGGACACCCCGCCGCCCGCGGGCACCGTCCTGACGGTCCATGCCCAGGCCTGCAACGACAGCGGCCGCTGCCTGACCCCCGCCGA
Source organism: Thiotrichales bacterium (assembly GCA_011389995.1). Classification (GTDB taxonomy): domain Bacteria; phylum Pseudomonadota; class Gammaproteobacteria; order JAABTG01; family JAABTG01; genus JAABTG01. Next base: position 3,115 of record JAABTG010000057.1, on the reverse strand, counting down.
CGTCAGCATCGACCTTGGGGGACCCATCCCTGCCGCCGACTGACGGCGCGGCTGCGCCATCCTTCGACCGTTCCCTCCCGGGACGGATATAATGCCCGTGTGCACCCCCTGCCTCACCGGTCCCCGGAAGGCGTTGTTCCCCATCCCGGAGTCCCCTTCCCATGCCGAAACCGCCCGTGCTACCGCCCCAACGCGACAAGGAACTGCGCTCGCGGGTACGCCTGTTCGGCAATCTCCTCGGCGAGGTCCTGGCCGAGCAGACGGGCGACGATGTACTCAAGGCGGTGGAGACCCTGCGCCGCGGCTACATCCGCCTGAGGGTGAGGGAGGACGCGGCGTTGCGGGATCGCCTCGCCCGCCTCATCGCCGGCCTGGGCACCGACGACCTCAACCACGTCATCCGCGCCTTCAACATCTATTTCAGCCTGGTGAACATCGCCGAGGAGGCCTTCCTGCACCGCGAGCGCCGGCGCAACGTGCGCGCCGGCGGCCCCCTGTGGCGGGGTTCCTTCGACCACACCATGCGGGACTTCGCCGCCGGCGGCCTCGATATCCAGCAGGTCAATACCCTGCTGGCGCAGATCATCTACATGCCGGTGTTCACCGCCCATCCCACAGAGTCCAAACGCCTGGCGGTGAAGCACCTGTTGCGGGCCATCTTCGTCACCGCCGACAAGCTGGACGGCCGGCGCCTCGGCAAGCTGGAGCGCGAGGAGGTAATGAACGACCTGCGCAACCTCATCCAGGTGCTGTGGAAGACCGACGAGGTGCGGGTGGTGAAGCCGACGGTGGAGGACGAGATCCGCATCGGGCTGTTTTATTTCCGCGAATGCCTGTTCCGCGCCGTGCCGCGGGTTTACCGCTACCTGGAGCGGGCCATCGTTCGCACTTACGGCGACGTGGATTTCACGGTGCCCAGCCTGCTGCGCTTCGGCTCGTGGATCGGCGGCGACCGGGATGGCAACCCCTATGTCAGGCCCGAAACCACCGAGTTCGCCGTGCGCATGCACAAGCGCGAGATCCTGTGCGAGTATCTGCGGCGGGTGAAGGAACTGCGCAGCCACCTCACCTTCTCGAGCCGCCTGGTGACGCCGAGCGCCGCCTTCATCGACAAGCTGCAACGGGAGCTGGTCGAGTGCCCGGAGCTCATGGGCAGGCGCCCCACCCGCTTCAGCCACGAACCCTACCGGCGCAAGCTGCATATCATACAGAACCGTCTGCGGGACAACCTGCGGCTGGTGTCCAAGCTCATCGACGAACCGGACAACGCCCGGCCCGAGGACTATCCCTGCCGCTATGACAGCGAGCGCGATTTCATCGACGACCTGCGGCTGATGCGCGAGTCCATCGCCGCCCACGGTGACGCCCGCATCGCCGACGGCGAACTGCTGGACCTCATCCGCATGGCGGAGACCTTCGGATTCTTCATGCAGAACCTCGACATCCGCCAGGAGTCCAGCCGCCACACCGCGGCGGTGGATGAGATCCTCGGCGAGATCGGCGTCACCGCGGGCTACGGCGACCTTGGCGAGGACGAGCGTATTGCCCTGCTGTGCCGGCTGCTGGAGGAACCGCCCCTGGCCATGCCCCGGGGCCAGTTGAGCGCCGACACCGCCGACACCCTCAAGGTGCTGGAGGTCATGGGCCGTATGCGGGCGGAGGTGAGTCCCGAGGCCCTGGGCACCTACGTCATCTCCATGACCCACAGCGCCAGCCACGTCCTGGAACTCATGTGGCTGGCCTCCCTGGGCGGCCTCGCCGGGCGGCGGGAGGGCGCCTGGTACTGCGACATCCGCATCAGTCCCCTGTTCGAGACCATCGACGACCTGGGTCGGGTGGAGCAGGTGATGAGCGGCCTGCTGGAGCAGCCCATCTACCGTCAGCTGCTCCAAGCCTCGGGAAATCTCCAGGAAGTGATGCTGGGATACTCGGACTCCTGCAAGGACGGCGGCATCCTGGCCTCCTCCTGGAACCTCTACGAGGCCCAGCGCAAGGTCATCGCCATCGCCGAGGACCATGGCATCCAATGCCGGCTGTTCCATGGCCGCGGCGGCACCCTGGGCCGCGGCGGCGGTCCCACCCACGAGGCCATCCGTGCCCAGCCCGCCGGCACCGTCCATGGCCAGATAAAGTTCACCGAGCAAGGCGAGGTGCTGTCCTACAAATACAGCAACGAGGAGACGGCGGTGTACGAGCTGTCCATGGGCATCACCGGGCTCCTCAAGGCGAGTCGCGGCGTGGTGCAGGACAACACCGACGACTGTGAGGAGTACCACCGCATCATGGCGGGCCTCGCCGGCGCCGGCGAGGAGGCCTACCGCGACCTCATCGACCGTACCGAGGGCCTGCTGGACTACTTCTACGAGGCCACCCCGGTGTCGGAGATCGGTCTGCTCAACATCGGCTCCCGCCCCAGCCACCGCAAGAAACAGGACCGCTCCAAGGCCTCCATACGAGCCATTCCCTGGGTCTTCGGCTGGGCCCAGTCCCGCCATACCCTGCCGGCCTGGTTCGGCATCGGCAGCGCCTTGGCGGCTTTCGCCGAGGCCGACGACGGCAACCTGGACAAGTTGCGCCGCATGTACCGCCACTGGCCCTTCTTCCGCGCCCTGTTATCCAACGCCCAGATGGCCCTGACCAAGGCGGAAATGAAGATCGCCCGGGAGTATGCCTCCCTGACCGAGGACCAGGCGATGGCCCGGCGGGTCTATGGCGCCATCCGCGAGGAGCACGACCGCACCCTGGAGATGGTGCTGAAGGTGGCGAATATCGAGTGCCTGCTGGAGGAGACCCCCACCCTGGCCCTGTCCCTGTTCCGCCGCGACCCCTACCTGGACCCCCTCAACCACATCCAGATCATCCTCCTGCGCCGGGCCCGCGACCCGGATATCACCGACGAGGAACGGGAACACTGGATGGAGCCCCTGCTGCGCTCCATCAATGCCATCGCGTCGGGGATGAGGAATACCGGGTAGCAGGGAGGGAGTGGGGGAATAGGGAATAGGGAATAGGGAATAGGGAATAGGGAATAGGGAATAGGGAATAGGGAATAGCAAAGCATATGCCGGATGGAGCACGACACCATCCCCGCAACAGTATGGGCCGTACCATACCT
>JAABTG010000056.1 GCA_011389995.1 Thiotrichales bacterium | reverse complement strand
ATCCCGCCTCGGTCTGCTGGTCGGGCATGAGTACCACCGTGGACTCCCGGGCGATGGCCTGCTTGGCCTTGATGGCGTCACCCGCCAGCTCGTACTGGATGGCCTTCTGGCCGGCCTCGGTATTGGCCTCCTCCCCCACCTTGCGGATGGCCTCCGCGTTGGCCTCGGCCACGGCGGTGATGGCCCGTGCCTCGCCCTCGGCCCGGAGGATCTGCTGTTCCTTATCGGCCTCGGCCGCCAGCACCACCGCCTGCTTCTCGCCCTCGGCCACGTTGATCTGGGACTGGCGGTGGCCCTCCGACTCGAGGATGGTGGCGCGCTTCTCCCGCTCCGCCTTCATCTGGCGCTCCATGGCCTCCAGCACGCTGCGGGGCGGGTTGATGTCCTTGATCTCATAGCGCAACACCTGGATGCCCCAGGGCAGGGCCGCATCGTTGATGGATGACACGATGGCCGCGTTGAGGGTGTCCCGCTCCTCGAAGGTCTTGTCCAGCTCCATCTTGCCGATCTCCGAGCGCATGGTGGTCTGGGCCAGCTGGCCCACCGCGAAGTGGTAGTCCTCCACGCCGTAGCAGGCCTTGTAGGAGTCGATGACCTTCAGGTACAGCACCCCGTCCACCGTCAGGGAGATGTTGTCCCTGGTGATGGCCGCCTGGCTGGCCACGTCGATGGCCTGCTCCTTGAGGGTGCGCCGGTAGGCGACGCGGTCCATGACCGGCACCACGAAGTTGAGTCCCGCGGTCATGGTCTTGAGGTACTTGCCGAAGCGCTCCACCACGAAGGTGGTGTTGTGGGGCACGAACTTGACGCTCGACTTCAGGATCACCAGGGCCACCACGGCGAGCCCGGTCCAGAAGTTGAATATCAGGCCCATGAGGCCGGCCATTGGATCGCCCATAAAGTGTTTCCTTCTGTCGGGTTTTGCGCTGCGGGCCCATGCCCGTGCCGGCGCCCATTATGGCGTCCCGGCGCGGCGGCGTCTCGTCCGGTGCCGCACCCTTTGGAGGGCAACCCCCGGCGGGGATGCCCGGGCGGACGGCCGGCGTCTGCCGGGTGGCGGGGAGAAGGGGTTTCAGGACAGTTCGAGAGGGAGGATGGTGGCGTCGACGCCCGCCGGCCCCAGGTGAAGGTGGGCCACCGCCACCGGCAGGCTGAAGCGGCGGGGCCCGGCGCTGCCGGGGTTCAGGTAAAGCACGCCCTGCTCCCATCGCACCAGGGGCTTGTGGGAATGGCCGGCGATGACCACGTCCATACCGGCCCCGGCGGGATCGAAGTCCAGGGTCTTGAGGTCATGGATGACGAAGATGCGCCGGCCCGCCAGTTCCACCGTCCTGGTGTCGGGCAGCCCGTCGGCCCAGCGGTCCACGTTGCCACGGATGGCCACCGTGGGCGCCCGGGCCTCGAGGCCGGCCATGACCTCCGGCCTGCCGATGTCGCCGGCGTGGATGAGCATGTCACAACCCCGGAGGGCGGCCACGGCCTGGGGACGCAGCAGGCCATGGGTATCCGCGATGACACCCACGCGGACCATTACGATGGGGGGGTGTGGGCCGCCTCCAGGGCCAGCAGTCGTTCCTTGGCGGAGACGCCACCGCCGTAGCCCCCCACCTGACCGGTGGCGCGGATCACCCGATGGCAGGGGATGAAGATACTCAGGGGGTTACGGGCGTTGGCGGTGCCCACGGCCCGCGCCGCCCCCGGCCTGCCCACCGCCGCCGCCAGCTCGCGGTAGCTCCAGGTGGC
>JAABTG010000055.1 GCA_011389995.1 Thiotrichales bacterium | reverse complement strand
TCGCCATGCTGGGATTGCGCTGCGCTCCATCCCAGCCTACGGGCTCCCGGACCCCGATCCCCGGCCCCCGATCCCTGATCCCCGGCCCCCGGCCTCATAACCGGGAAAGGATTGGGTATACTCGGGACAGGCGCAGAGGCCACGACCCAGCGCGGTGGTGGCCCGGGGGAAGGAGACGCATCATGGCAGCAACAGAGGAGGGACAGACCCGCAACGGCGGCCTCGCCCGCGCCGGGCTCATGGGCATCCTCCTGGTGGCCGCCGCCGGGGCCTTCCTGGGCATGGGCCTGTTCATGTTCAACATGGGCAACGATATGAGCACCATGACCGGCGCCGTCACCCAGATGGGCCGGGACGTCAGCAGCATGGCGCGGGACATGGAGGACATGACCGCGCGCATGCAGGTCATGGCCGACAGCATGGTGGAGGGCCAGGCGGGGATGTCCGATGACCTCCACCATGTGAGGCTCGGCATGGAGCACATGGCCGGCAACATCCTGACCATGAGTCGGGACATCCATCAGCTGAACGGCAACATCGCCGGCATGAGCAGCAACATCGGCACCATGACCGAGAACATCGACGCCATGAACACCAACATGGCCCAGATGAACCAGTCCATGGCCACCATGAATACCTCCATGGGCCGCATGGGCTACGACATCAACAAGTTCACCCGCCCCGAGAGCCTGATGCCCTTCATGCGCTGAGGCCGCTCCATCCCGGAGTCCCGGGCCCTTCAGGGGCCTCGCGTTATTCGCAAGGGCACCACGGCCCCCACCCCCGTGTCCGGAGCGAAGACACCGATCCCCGCCGCTGCCGCCATGGCGGCAGTCTCTCAGGCGTCGCGACCGCCGGTGCCGGGGGACTCGCCCAGATGATCCTCCAGCAGGGCCACGTTCCTGCGGTTCGCCTTCCACGCGAAGTCGAACAGGTCGCCGGCCACTGGGACGAGGCCCACCACGGTCTCCAACAGGATGTTGAAGGCCATGCGCATGAGCACCGGGGCCGACGCGCCGAGCCGATGGCCCTCCAGGAGGATATAGGACGACAGCAGGGCCCCGGCGGCGTCGCCGAGGCCGGGGATCAGGCCGATGATGCCGTCGACGCCGATGCGGTAGCCGCCCGGCAGGGACACCGAGGAATCCAGCACGTGGGCCAGCCTGCGCAGCCGCTCCCGACTCTTCTCATGGTCCGCCGGCGGCGTCCCGGACCGTGGCGGCCGAGGGGAAAGCCCCTGATCTTCCCGCCCCATCATCCTATCCTCCCGTGTCGCCATGGCATGGTGAAACCCACAGGGGGCGCGACACAGGCCCCATGGGACCAGGACCCATCGCCCCGCCCGGTGCCGCCCCGTGGCAAGACGATTCGATAACCCGCCTTCCGGGGGGATTTCAACCCCCCGACGGTGCAAAAGGACCACGCAGGGTCCCCCCGTACCCCCACCGCTCCCCCGGTCATTCCGGTCGGTCCGGCAGACTCAGGCCCGTGGACACCGGTGGCGCCCCTCAGGCCGCTCACGCCTTCACAAGCGACGGCCGGGCCGCGGCGGCCTCTCATGGGCGGGCCAGCCACGCACCTTGCGATACAGGTGGGAGGCGATGCAGTAGTGGCCGAAGGTCATCAGTGCGGCCACCACGACCATGGCCACACCCAGCGCCACGCCCGCGGTGACATGCCCGCTGAGGAAGGCGACGAGAATCAGCGTGAGCCAGAGGGTGGCCACGCCGCAGGCGAAGCGGCTGGGTGCACGGCGGGGGGGCAGGAGCGGACCGCCGGTGCGGTGCCGGATCAGCCGGTTGTAAAGGCGATCGAAGGGACTGTAAGGGGTGAGAAAGCCCACCGCGGCAAGGGGGATGAGCACGCCGATGACGAGGGGGCTGGTCAGCGCCGTGCCCAGGGCGACACCCACCATGCACACCCCGGGCGCGAGGCGCAGCCCCAGGGCCACCCCCGGCAGGTCCTCGTCCGCGACGTCCGTGAAACCCTGCATGGCCAGGCGGTACCGCAACTTTCCGTCGCCGTCTCCCTGAAGCCGCAGCAAAGTCTGGCTGATTCCCATGGCATCTCCGGTCCCGGGGCACGCTCGCGACCGCGCTCCCTTTGCGCCCCGGCGGGTCGGACCGCGGGCTGCCGCACTCCTATTCTGGTGTCGTCGGTGTCGTTGGATAGCAGGCAAGAAGCGGTCCATCCCGGCACTGGGAGAGACATGGCATCCTGCGGCGTTGCCCCACCCGCTCCTCCCGAGCCGCCGCGGATGGAGAAACGGTCCTCAGAAATCGCCCCTCGCCAGCAACACCAGGGTGCAATCCGCCTGCACCACGATGCCCGCCGAACGCAGGGTCTGCATGACCACCGCGTCCTCCGTGCCCGGGTTGAGGATGACCCGCCCGGGGGCGGCCTCGACCATATCCTGGACCAGTCCCCTCAGGATGGCCGGACGGACGTAGACGGTTATGGTATCGATGGGTCCGGGAACCTGGCGCAGGTTGGGCCGGCAGGGAATGCCGTCGATGGTGTCATGGTGGGGATTGACGGGCACCACGGTGTGGCCTGCCTTCAACAGCGCCTGCTGTGCCTGCCGGGCATAGCGGCCGGGGTTCCGGCTCGCCCCGAGAATGGCTACGGTTTCTCCCATTCAAGCCCCTCCTCGCCCCGGGTCATTCAGGGCTCTACGACAGGGTGGAGAGCCACAGGCCCTCGGCAGCCATCCGCAACACCCCCACCAGGACGCCCAGCCGGGCCAGCACGGGCCACAGCCGTCGCCCCGCATAGACCGCCGCCGCCCGCCAGATGGCACCGAAAATGAAGACGAACCACAGCAAGGAGAGGGCGTAGACGACCCACAGCACCCCCGCCATCCCGGCCCCGCCCGCCAGGTAGACGAAGGCCAGTACCGCGACGAAGCTCATGTTGCCGAACACCCCGAGTACCCAATAGGTCAGCCACAGGGGCAGCCGCCCGCACCACGCATCGCGTGCCTTACGCGCCAGTGATGAACCGAAGGCCTTCACCGTGCCCTACCTGCAGCCCCGGCCCGCGGACCGTGCCCCGAAGGTATGGAGGAGTCCGCCACGGATCCACGCAGTCACGGCTATGATGTCCGGGCTGCCGGCAGGCGCCGGGGAAGCCGGTACAGGGCATGGGCTTCTGTTCATTTAAGCGTGCGCCTCCAATGGCGTTCCAACGGCATCAATACGGAAAAGTGTAGTCGCCGCGCCGCGGCGGACCACCACATGACCAGGGAAGTGCCGGACCGGCCTTGCCATCGCCGGCCGGCGCCTGATTCCGGTTTGCGGAGAACCTAGAGGGGGACATACAGTGCCGTGCCGCGTGTGATGGCGTGTTGGGATTTGTCATTGAACCGGACCTGCCGGCGCTGTCACTGTCCCGAACACTATGACTGATATAAATCGCGTCGGGGACGACCGTCCTGATGACAATGAGTTGCAACGGCTGGCGGGGCGCCCCATCCCCGTCGTCACCTTCCTGCTCATCGCCAACGGCCTGAGCTATCTCCTCATGCTGAGTGCGCCCTACGGGGTCATCGAGCATCTGGCCCTGTGGCCGCCCGGCAGTGATGGTGGCTACCGGCTGCCCCAGGGCATGGAGTCCGGCACCTTCCAGGTCTGGCAGCTTCTCACCTACGCCTTCCTGCACGGCGGTCTGTTCCACCTGTTCGTCAACATGTTCGTGCTGTGGATGTTCGGTGCGCCCATCGAAAAGGCCTGGGGCTCGGCCACTTTCCTTGTCTATTACCTGTTCTGCATCGTCGGCGCCGCGCTGGTGCAGATGGCGCTGGGGGCCGCCGGGGTATTGCCGCCGGCG
>JAABTG010000054.1 GCA_011389995.1 Thiotrichales bacterium | reverse complement strand
GCCGCCGTGTAGCCCCCTTCCACCGCACGTATCAACGGCGTGCCACCGTAGATGTCCGCCTTGTCCGCATCGGCACCCCGGGCCAGCAACAGCCTCACGGCCTCGTCATGGCCCTTGGCGGCCGCGATGGTGAGGGCGGACCAGCCATTGGAGGCGCGCTGGTGGATCCGCGCACCGTGGTCCAGCAGCCACGCCAGGGTCGCCGGGTCGCCCGCCACCGCGGCATACATCAGGGCCGTGCCGCCCCGCGTGTTCTCGGCACGGACGTCCGCCCCCAGGGTGGCGAGACGCTCCATCAGCCGCGGAGGACCCTGACGGGCGACCACCATGAGGGCGGTGGTGCCGTCCGGGAGGGCCGCCTCCACGGGCGCCGCCGGGGCGGCGGCGAGACGCTCCAGGGATGCGCTGTTGCGCTGGCGCAGGGCCTCCAGCCAGGGGGCCGCGGGGTCGGCGGGGCCATCCATGGCCCGGCCGCCCGGAGCCGCCAGGGTCGTCGCCAGGATAAACAGACAGACCGCCCCATGACGGCTCCGAAGGGCAGGGATTGCCATGAACACCCTCATTGGAATCGGCAGATGGAGGGAGAATAACGACTGGGGGTTAGCCAGGTAAATGCCTTAAAGGGTCGGCCCTCGCCCACCCTGGCCGGGCCCGACCGGTTGGCGGCCCTGGCCCGCAGGAGGGGATGGGACAAGAGTGGACGGAGAGGTTTGGGCGGCGTCCGGGATACCTTCACCGGACGTCGCCTGCCAAGGGTTGATCAGGCGGGGCGTGGTTGACCACCGGGCGCTGCGCCGGCATCGCCGGAGGGCGCCGCGGCAGTGCCCTTGCCGGCGACCTCTTCATACCACAGGTCGTGGTGCTGCCGGGCCCAGCCCTCATCCACCTCGCCCGTGATCATGCCCTCCAGGGAACCCTCGTTGCCCAGGGTGCCGAGATAGATATGGCCGAAGGACAGGGCGATGAGCAGGATACTGGAGGCGGCGTGGATGAGCGTGGAGATCTGCATGACATCCCGCTCCCATCCCATGTTGGGGAACAGCAGGATGGCCCCGGAGACCATCATCACGATACCGGCGAAGGTGAGGATCCAGAACCACACCTTCTCGCCGGCGTTGGCCTTGTAGGCGTGAGGATGCCCCTTGCCCAGGTAGCCGCCACCGGCCTTGAACCACTCCCAATCCACCCGGGTCAGGAGGTTCTCGTGGGCCCAGGAGACGATCATGGCCACCAGGCCCACCACGAAGAACAGCGACAGTATATTGTGGGAGTCCTTGGCGAACTGGGCATAGGCGGCGAAGGCCTCGGGGCCCATGATGGGGATGAGCACCGCGCGCCCGTAGAGCAGGCTCAGGCCGGTGATGGCCAGCACGATGAAGAGGATGGCCACGAACCAGTGCATGACGCGCTCCCAGGCGCTCCATCGCTGCACCTTGCGGCCGGTGCGTTCCTCGAGCTTCGCCCGCCCCCCCACGAGGTGGAACAGGGCCAGTATCAGCAGGGACGCCGCCATCAGCCAGCCACCGAAGAGGGCCAGGGGACCGTTGCGCAGCTGGCGCCAGATCTCGCCCCCGTTCTGGATGAGGACGCCGGTCTCCTGTCCTTTAACGGCGGTGTAACCCTGGTTGCCCTCGCGCACGGCCCGCCAGTAATCGGACCTGGGGTTTTCTTTGCCCTCGAACGCCGCCTGGGCGTCGGGCACGGCCCCATGCATGAGGCCGAGCCCCAGGGGCAGGACCAGCGCCATCAGCGCCATCCCCACCATCAGCCACATCTTGCGAACGCTGCCGGCGCGGCGCCGGCCTGAGGTACTGTTCTTGGGCATCTGGCTACTCCTTAAAAAGGTTACCTGCATCCCCCGCAGGGTCAGCGGTCGGTCTGGCTATACATGGCCCGCTGGCGCAGTTGCTCCGCCGTCGCGGAGTCGCGGCTGCGATCCTCCTCGTACTGGCCCTCGGCCACCCAGGGCTCCTGCACCTCGCCAAACTGACAGGCGCCGAGCCCCGGCACGACCGCCAGGGCCATAAGGGCGGGCAGCACCCGGCTTGCAATTCCTCGGCATGGGGATGGCTCTGTCACGGGTATTCTCTCCTTAGGCTTCGCGAAGCATCTCCACAGGGCGTCGGCCGATTAACGGTCCGTCTGCACCGTGCGGAAACGCGCCTGCAGGGTCTCCCGATGGTCCTCGCTGGCCATCTTGTCCAGCAGGGGGTCATGGTCGCCCTTGTATACGCCCGGCTCGTAGACCGTCACCCCGGGCTCGTCGTAGCAACCCGCGAGGCCTGCGGCCAGGCCAATGAGCAGTGAAATGGCCAACATTCGCTTCATCGTCTTCTCCCGTCGGCGGCGCCCTGTTCACCGCGGCAACACGGCGAACAGGGCGGCGAAACCGTGTTCTCGCCCTGGCATCACTGCGCCGGTCATGGCCGGCGCAGTGACGGTTCGTGTCTACACCCGGGGTGTCTACACCTTGTCGCCGTAGGCGGCATCCCAGCCCCAGGTATCGGGACGCCCGCCGCGCTTCAGCACGCGCTTGCGATAGATATCCGCGATGAGATCACCGTCACCGGCGATGAGGGCCTTGGTGGCACACATCTCGGCGCATGCCGGCAGCTTGCCTTCGGCGATACGGTTGGCCCCGTACTTGGCGTACTCGTCATCCGAGTTGTCCGCCGGCGGACCGCCCGCACAGAAGGTGCACTTGTCCATCTTGCCGCGTACGCCGAAGGCCTCCTGCTGGGGATACTGGGGCGCCCCGAAGGGGCAGGCATAGAAGCAGTAGCCGCAGCCGATGCACAGGTCCTTGTCGTGGAGCACGATGCCGTCCGTGGTGGTGTAGAAGCAGTCCACCGGGCATACCGCCGCACAGGGGGCGTCGGTGCAGTGCATGCAGGCGACGGAGATGGACTTCTCCCCCGCCTCGCCGTCATTCAGGGTCACCACCCGACGGCGGTTGACCCCCCAAGGCACCTCGTTCTCGTTCTTGCAAGCGGTTACACAGCCGTTGCACTCGATGCAGCGGTCGGCGTCACAGAGAAATTTCATTCGGGCCATTGCTGCTCTCCTCTCAGGCTGGCGTAATCTGACACAGGGTTGCCTTGGTCTCCTGCATCTGGGTCACCGAGTCATAGCCGTAGGTGGTGGCGGTGTTGCAGGCCTCGCCCCGGATGTAGGGCGCAGTGCCCTCGGGATAACGATCCACGAGGTCCTCACCCTGGAACCAGCCACCGAAGTGGAAGGGGGTCCAGATCACGCCGCGGCCCACCCGTGGCGTCACCATGGCCATGACCTTGATACGCCCGCCCTCGGGCCCTTCAAGCCACACCCACTGGGCGTCCTTCAGGTTGCGATCGTTGGCGTCCGCCGGATTGATCTCCACGAACATGTCCTGCTGGAGCTCCGCCAGCCAGGGATTGGAGCGGGTCTCCTCGCCGCCACCCTCGTACTCCACCAGGCGACCACTGATGAACACCAGGGGATAATCCCCCGAGTAGTCCTTGGCCTGCACGGAGGCGTAACGGGTGGGCAGGCGCCAGAAGGCCTTGCGGTCCTCGTAGGTGGGGTACTTGGACACCAGGTCGTAGCGTGCCGTATACAGGGGTTCGCGATGGATGGGCACCGGGTCCGGGAACTGCCACACCACGCAGCGGGCCTTGGCGTTGCCGAAGGGCGCCGCGCCATGCTTGATGGCGACGCGCTGGATGCCGCCGGACAGATCGGTCTTCCAGTTGCGTCCCTCCGCCGCCTGCTTCTCGGCGGCGGTGAGGTCATCCCACCAACCCAGTTGCTTGAGCATGTCGGCGGTGAACTCCGGGTGTCCGTCCTTGATCTCGGAGCCCTGGGGATAGGAGCCTTCCGCCAGCAGGGTCTCGCCATCGCGTTCCACGCCGAAACGGGCGCGGAAGCACAGCCCTCCCTCGGCCACCGGTTTGCTGGGATCGTAGAGGATGGGGGTGCCCGGATGCTTCATCTCCGCGTCTCCCCAGCACGGCCAGGGCAGACCGAAGTAGTCGCCGTCCGCCGGGCCGCCCTCGGCCTGCAGGGTGGTGGTGTTGAAGGTGTGGCGGTTGGCCATGTGCATCTTGAGGCGCTCCGGGCTCTGACCCGTATAGCCGATGGTCCAGGTGCCGCGGTTGATCTCCCGCAGGGTGTCCTCCGGGTTGGGCATCTTGCCGTCCATCTTGATGTTCTTGAACATTCGGTCGGCGAAGCCGAACTTCTCGGCCAGCAGATAGAGCACCTCCGCATCCGTCTTGGATTCGAACAGGGGCTCCACCACCTTCTCCCGCCACTGCAGGGAGCGATTGGACGCCGTCACCGAGCCGGCCTGCTCGAACTGGGTGCAGGTGGGCAGCAGATACACCCCGTCCTTGCGCTCGCTCATCACCGCGAGGTGGGTGGGATAGGGGTCCGAGATCACCACCAGATCCAGACGCGGGCTCTCCAGGGCTGCCTTCATGTCCGGGCCGCGGGTCTGGCTGTTGACTGCATGGCCCTGGAAGATGACCGCCCTGACGTTGTCCTTCTGGGACAGGTTGTCCTTGTCCTCGAGGATGCCGTCGATCCAGCGCGACACCGGCATGCCGGGGATATTCATGGTGTAGGCCATCTTGCCGCCACCGGCGTCGTACTTGCGGGACATGTCGAAGCGACCCTTCAGCCACTCGTAGTCCACATCCCACACCCGCGCCCAGTGCTTCCAGGCCCCCTCGGAGAGGCCGTAATAGCCCGGCAGGGTATGGCAGTTGGGCCCCACGTCGGTGGCCCCCTGGACGTTGTCATGGCCGCGGAAGATGTTGGCGCCGCCGCCGGACACACCGATGTTGCCCAGGGCGAGCTGGAGGATGCAGTAGGCACGGGTATTGTTGTTGCCGATGTGGTGCTGGGTGCCGCCCATGCACCAGACGATGGTACCGGGCCGATGCTCGGCCATGGTCTTGGCGCACTGGTACATCTCCTGCTCGGGAACCCCCGTCAGGTCCTCCACCGTCTTGGGGTCGAACTTTTTCGCCTCCTCACGAATGTCATCCAGGCCGTAGACCCGCTGGGCGATGTACTCCTTATCCTCCCAGCCGTTCTCGAAGATATGCCACAACAGGCCGTGGATGAACGGCACGTCGGAGCCGGGGCGCAGGCGGATGAACTGGTCGGCATGGGCAGCGGTGCGGGTGCGCCGGGGATCCACCACGATCATCTTGGCGCCGTTCTCCTTGCCCCGCAGGATGTGCTGCATGGCCACGGGATGGGCCTCGGCGGCATTGGAGCCCACGAACAACATGGCCTTGGCGTTGTGCATGTCGTTGTAGGAGTTGGTCATGGCGCCGTAGCCCCAGGTGTTGGCGACACCCGCGACGGTGGTGGAATGACAGATACGGGCCTGGTGGTCGACGTTGTTCGAGCCCCAGAAGGCGGCGAACTTGCGCTGCAGATAGGAGCCCTCGTTGCTCGCCTTGGACGAACCGGCCATCCACAGGGCATCGGGCCCGGACTCCTCACGGATCTGCAGGATCTTGTCGCCGATCTCGTCCATGGCCTGGTCCCAGGAGACCCGCTTCCACTTGCCCCCCGTGAGCTTCATGGGGTACTTGAGGCGCTTCTCGCCATGGCCGTGCTCGCGCACGGAGGCGCCCTTGGCGCAATGGGCCCCCAGATTGATGGGCGACTCGAAGTCCGGCTCCTGGCCGGTCCACACGCCGTTCTGCACCTCGGCCATGACGCCGCAGCCCACCGAACAATGGGTACAGATACTGCGGCGGATCTCGGTCTCGACCCCGGCCTTGGGGGCGGTGTCCTTGCCCTCTTCCGCCCGCAGCATGGAGAAGGGCGCCATGCCGGCGATGGCGGTGCCACCCACGGCGAGCCCGGAGCGCTGCATGAAAGTGCGCCGGGTCACCGCCTCGCCCTTGAATCCGAGGCCGATGCCGGCGGTGCCGTCCACCGCAGCCGTATTGCGCTTCTTGATAAGCTTCATGTCTCGCCTCCCGATGACGAAGATGTTGCGGCGGGTGCAGTCATCTCAGAACTGCGCCTTGTCGTAGTAGGTCCTAATGTGGGAAGTGACGTGGTAGCCCTTGGCCCCGGCCTGCTCCCCGTCCTCATGGGCCTCGGTGGCCTCGCCGCCAGCCGCCACGGCATTGCCGGTCATCACCAGTACCGTGGTGGTGGCGCCTGCGCCGGCGACGCCGCGCAGGAACATGCGGCGGTCACGGCCCTTGGGGTCTGTTGGTTTGGTCATCGCTGCCTCCTCGTATGTAATGGGTCCCGGCCGTGCCTCACGCGGGCAGGGCGAGATATTGCCTCTCGAACTGCATGAACTGCTCTCCCAGCAGCCCCACCGCACGGTAGAACCGCGCGTTGCGGGCCTGCTGGAGGTCCCGGAAGAAACGTTCCATCCAGGATGCGAGATGGGTATCGAACCACGCCTGCTGGCCCTCACCGTCCGCCCGCTCTATGACCACCGCCATGGACTCGCACAGTGCCGCCACATGGTCCTCGGGCTCGCTGACATCGGCCCGGGCCTCGATGCCATAGCGGGCCAGGTCCTGGCGCAACTGGGCCAGGGGGCGCTCCATCAGGAAACCGGTGAGGTACCAGGACGCGTAGGGCACCAGCTCACCGCGGCCGATGCCGATGAAGAGGTCGTGGTACTCGTCCTCGAGCTCTTCCGGCCGCGCATTCATGCCGGCCTGTTTCAACAACTGCCAGCTCGCGGCCAGTCCGTCACCCTCCGCGGCGCCGGCCTCGATGCCCCGCAGACGCTCCAGCACCCCCTCATCCGGTGGCGCCGCCAGCAGGGTGCCCAACAGGGCGTAGGTACCCGCCCGCAACAGGTCCTCCTCCAGCGCATGGGGAATGGCCGCCGCGGGGGTGGTGCCTTCCTGACTGGTGATGGATTCGGGTTGCATGTAAGACGGTCGTCCAGAGGTTTCTTTCATTAGAAGCAAGCCCCGCGCCAACGCATTGGGAAAAATAATGGTGAATACTTACGAATTGCCGGAACATAATCGGTCGTTCCATACCCCGTGCCCCTGCCACCCGCCACCCTGACCCAGCGATCCCGCCGGCTGGAATGAGCGCTCCCCGGTGTGGACAGGGTTCTTTCGGGTGATCCGCCACGGACTTGCACAAGGGCCTGACATGAAAGACGTGCCCCAGGCACATGACCTCGTCCTCTCCTTCCCGGAGAGGGGCCGGGCTGTGGGAACGTTCAGGGGCGAGGCCGCCTTTCATCTTTATTGACGGAGCGCCTCGTCCCATGGCAATCAGGAACGATCGCCGGCACGGGAGTCCTGGGGCCCGGCGGCGTAGAAGTCCCGTACCCGGCAGTCCTCACACATCTGCAGGCGGCGCCGGCTCTCGGGGGTCTGGAACATCCAGTGGTCGCTGAGTTTGGCGAGCATGCGGTCCATCATGCGCCGGGTGGCGAAGGGCTTGCCGCAACCGACACAGCAAAAGGGCTCCTCCGCGTAGAGCACACGGGTTTCGCGGCGGCGCGCCGCCTCGTAGAGATAGCGCGGCGATGTGGTCACGCAGTCCTCGGGGCACGCCCGCGCGCACAGCCCGCACTGCACGCAGTTATCCTCCAGGAAACGCAGCTGTGGACTGTCGCCGCCGGCCAGCAGGGCGCCGGCGGGACACACGGAGACGCAGGCCATGCACAGGGTGCAGCGTCCCTCGTCCACCGTCACCTGCCCGAAGGGTGCGCCCGCCGACAACTCCGTGGAGGACTGAGGCGCCGGGGCATGCTCCCACAAGTGGTCCATGGCCAGACGCACGGTGGTGCGCTTCTCATCGAAGGCGGCGAAGCGGGCCGGCGGCGGTGGCTCCCGTTCATCCAGCCCCTGCAAGACCCCGGGCATGTCGTCCTCCGCCAGCAGGGCGATGCGGTCCGCGGCGTGGCCCATGCCCTCCAGCAGTTCCCGGGCAACGCCGAGCTGATGGGCCAGTTCCCGGGTCACCGAGGCCGGCACGGTGGCCGGGACCAGCAGGCGCACGTTGCACGCCCCATAGGCCAGGATGGCCAGCCAGGCATCCATGCCCACGGAGCCCACCTCCTCCACCGCCACCGGCAGCACCCGCCCCGGCAGGGCGGCGGCGTGGCGGGCCACCAGTTGCGCCCCCACGGTGGTGTCGTGGAACAGCACACAGGCCTGGCCGCCGCCGGCGTCGTGGTAGGCGCCCAGCAGCCGGCGCAGGGCGCCGATGAGGTCGCCGGGCCGCGGAAAGGCATAGCGGATGGCCCCCGTGGGGCAGGCGGTGGCGCAACTGCCACCGCCCTGGCACAGGAAGGGGTCCACCTCGATGCGCTCCCCCAGGGAGGTGATGGCCTCGGTGGGGCAGGCATCGATGCAGCGCGTACAACCCTGAATGCCGCTGCGGCCGTGAGCGCAGATATCAGCGTCGTAGGCGAAGAAACGGGGCTTGTCGAACTCCCCCGCCAGATCGGGGATCTCCGCCAGAGCCGCCTCCAGACGTTCCTCATCACCCTCCGGGGCGAGGTAACCCGGCGGCGGCACCTCGCGCCGCAGGCTGGGCGGCGAGGCGAGGTCCAGCACCACGTCGAAGTGCCCGGCACCGAGACCCGCCAGGGTGGCGAGATCCACCTCCCGCTCCCCTTCCATCACCGTCACGGTGAAGCGGCCGAGGTGACCCTCCACCCGCTGGGGCCGCCCGGGAACGACGCTGACACCGTTGCCCACCGGGCGACTGCCCGTAGTGGTATCGGCGAGCACCGTGCAGTCCACGGCCCCGGCGAGGCGCCGGGCCGTGGCCGCCGCCACATCCTGGGGACCGATGATGAGCAGTCGCCCCGCCGAGGTGTAAGTGACCATCTCGATATCCAGGGCCTGGGCCTCGGCCAGCGCGGCCAGGGCCGTGGCGCGGGCCACGCCATTGGCCGTGGCCGTGGAAAGCGCCCCGCCGTCACCCGCTGTTTCAACCGCGCTCATGGCCGTCTCCATCCGTTGCATCTTCATGGGGCGTGTCGGTCCCGCTGGTGCCGGCGAGGTCGCCGGGACCGGGGGCCTCGGGAGGCGCCGATGCCTCCCGGGATGGCCCGACCATGTCCTCGGGGGCCCCGGCCGCCTCTTCCCGGGCCTCATCCCCGGCCTCGGCCACTGTCTCCGCCCGCGCCTCGGCCTCCTGCAGACGGGCCTCCAGGCGCTCCTGCTGGCGTTGCATCTCGGTGGTCACGATATCGCCCAGGGCCTCGAAATTGCGGTAGTCCTCATCGTAGTCATCCAGGCCGTCACGGATGTTGAATTTCGGTCCCCGGAACAGCCGCTTGAGGGCCGCCTGACGCAGGTCATCGCTGACGCCGGGGGAGAAAAAGGGACTCACGTCGCTCTCGTCACTGATGGTGGACAGTTCGGGCATCTCGGCATCGGTGAGGGCCGGCGCCGGTTCGGGCTGCGGCGGGGGTGGCTCCGTCTCCACCATCTCGCCGGCCGGGTCCTCATCCAGTCCCCGCTTGCGCCGCGACCAGCGCCGCAGGAAGGGTTCGCCCTCCCCCGCCCCGGGGACGCTGGCATCCTCGCCCTCATCGTGCGGGTGGCGCACCGCTGGCCTCCTTCTTCCAGTCCTCACGACGCCGCTTCTGGGGCATCTCGGGTTTGTAATGGTCCATGACGTACCGCTCCAGGCGCTGATGGATCTCCGGCGGCATGGGGGTGGAAAACACGGTGTCGTCCGCCTCCATGTGGGCCCCCGCCTCGTCGTGATCGGCGGATACGGCGCAGGGCTCCAGTTCGCCGTCTTCGTTCTCCCGGCACACCACGAACAGGGACGGGTTGCGACCGACGAGGTTGTACCAATAGCTCTCGGCACTGTCTTTGAAAAAGCTCAACACGAAACCGGGCCACACGAATTGCTCCACACCGTCTTCCTCGTGTACCTGCTGCCGCCCCTGCCCCGTATCGGCGATGGCGCCCGCCACCACCCCCATCAACTGCCAGTCAGGGTAGGCCCAGCCACGGTGGGTGGCCATACGCCGGCTCATGATCACCGCCACCGGAATGGCGTCCTTATCCGCTATGCTCTCCTCGGTCATGGTTCCTCCTCGGGTCGGCCGGAGCCCCTCCCCCAGGAAAGGGAGACGGCCTCCAAAGTCATCATCTTAGGGTGTATGCAAGAGGTGCACCAAGCCTGCCAACGGGGAACAACGCCCATAGAACGGAACCCACAGGGACACCCTATGGGACAAATCGCACCGACACCTCCTCAGATGGGACAAACTGACCCATTGCTGTCTCCCTCCCTCCCCCACCCTTTTGCCTCACCCGCCCAACGGCGCTATGTTGCACGCGCCTACCCGAGGATGTCCCGCCACGCCGCCCCTGGGAGGACGCAACTCCCACCACCCACGGTGCCCCCAAGGGGGTGGGGATGAGCCTGGCTAATCTGGTTGGGATCAGTCTGGAGAAGGTCGCGCCGGATACTGTCCCGTATTTGTTTCACCACGAGAAAGACCGGGCCACCATCGAAAAGACCTTCGAGGCCCTGTTCACCCTCGTCCTGGAACTCGACGAGGAAGAAGACCGCGCCATGCGAGGGGCCGGATGAAGAGACCCTGGCCGTTGCGGACGGGCCGCGGGGGACGCGACCTCGCCCGCCGCGGCCGGCCCTCATTCCAGGGCGATCTCGCCGTCGATGGTCACCTCCAGTTCCACCCCTTCGACCCGCAGGGTCATGGAGGCGGGCAGGCGTTCGTTACCCTTCAGGCGGCCGTCCTCCAGGCGTGCGCGCACGGCGGCCTCGATCTCCCGCTGGGCGGTGATGCCGGTGCGTTTGAGAAAGGCGCGTATCTGCTGGTTCAACACTTCTTCGTCCATCGTCGTCTCCTTATCCTTAGGGGGCCGGTGACGGCCCGGGTGAGATCCTGAAGGGCCGGGGCGCCTCCCAGGAAGTGCTAAAGCACCCGCGGAAGATGCTCCGGGGCGTGAGGGATACCATACCAACAAGGACCGGCCACGGGCACGGCCCCGTGGTGCCGCCAGGGCCCTTACCGGCGGGCCGCAGGGCCACCATCGGGCGGTAATTCAGCCCTTGCCGTCGAGTTCCAGGACCCGCGCGGTGATGGAGAGTTCAGGTTCATTGGTGGGGGGACCGAGGTAGCTGCCGGCCACCGGCGGCACGGCCTCGGGATGGCGGGCCACCGCCACCGCGATGTGGCGGTCGCCCGTCACCGTGCCGCTGGTGGGGTCGAATCCCTTCCAACCGGCACCGGGCAGATAGACCTCGGCCCAGGCGTGGGTGGAGGCGCTGTCCGCCTCGCCCGCCTCCACGTACAGATAGCCGCTGACGAAACGGCTGGCCAGGCCCAGGCCGCGGCAGGCCTCGATGAACAGGGCCGCGAAGTCCCGGCAGGAGCCGGCGTTGAGGGCCAGGGTGAGGGCGGGCTCCTGAACCCCGGGGGCCTCGCGGATCTGATAGGCGAAGCCATTGGCAATGGCACGGTTCAGGCGATCCAGCAACACGATGGTCTGGTCCGGGCGCCCCAGATCCATGGCGGCCAGCCACCGCCGCACGGCCACCCCATCGGCGGGATAGTCGGCCTGCTGGAAGGCCGCCAGTTCCGCCTGCTCAGCGGCCGCATAGGCGAAGGGGTAGGCCACCGCATAGTCCTCCAGCAGGAAATCGAAGGGGTTGTCCTCGTAATGGGCGATGATCACGTCGCTGGCGATGCACAGGTGATCCGTGGGTTCGGAAAAACTGACCACCGCCACGGAGTTGTCCAGCACGTCCCGTTTCCACTGCACGCTGTGGGCGGGCACGATGTCCAATTCGGCACATTCGATGCGCACATTGTGATTCTCCCGCGGGCGCAGCAGCAGGCGGTGGGGCAACAGGGTGGCCGGCTCCGGGAAGCGGTACTCCGTGACATGCCTGATCTTCAGGCGTCGCATGGTGTGGCGCCCGGACTGCCATGGGTGGATATGGCGGGAAAAGTTGGCGTGGCCGTGCCCCCACCGCAGCGATAGGCCACGGGGTGCGCCGGGGCGCCCTCCCTCATTGGCCGGGGGTTCACCCGGCCTCCTCCGGCGCGCTGTTGAAGTCCCGTATGAAGATCCCCCAGAAGGCCACGAACAGGGCCGCCACCATGGGGCCGATGACGAAGCCGTTCATGCCGAACAACACGAAGCCCCCCAGGGTGGAGAGCAGTACCACGTAATCCGGCAGCTTGGTATCCCGTCCCACCAGAATGGGGCGCAGGATGTTGTCCGCCAGGCCGATGACCCCCATGCCGAATCCCGTGAGCACCAGCCCCTGCACCCAGTCGCCGGTGGCGAACAAATAGATGGCCACCGGGGCCCAGATGAGCCCCGCGCCCACCACCGGGATGAGGGACAGCAGGGCCATGACCACACCCCACAGCAGGGCGCCGTAGATGTCGAGGATCCAGAAGATGAGTCCCCCCAGTGCCCCCTGGACGACGGCCACCACCAGGTTGCCCTTGACGGTGGCCCGCACCACCTCCGCGAACTTGGCGAACAGCAGGTGCTCCCGCTCGTCCCCCAGGGGCAGGGCCCGTACCAGCAGGGTCACCAGAGACGGGCCGTCACGCAGTATGAAGAAGGCGATATAGATCATGATGGCCAGGGAGACGAAGAACTGCACCGTGCCCTGGCCCAGTTCCACCGCGTTCTGGGCGATGAAACGGCTGCCGCCCACCGCGGCCCCGGCTATCTGTTCCTTGAGGTTGTCCAGGTCCACGTGAAAGCGCTCCAGGAGACCCTGGATCACGGGGAACCCCTCGCGGATACGGTCCAGATAGGCCCCCGGGTCCAGCTCACCGCTCTGCAGGCGCTGGTAGAGGGCGACCCCCTCCTGGAAGAAGGACCCCAGTACGAACAGCGCCGGCACCACGCCGATGACCACACACAGGGTCAGGGTGGTCAGCGCCGCCAGGTTGGGGCGCCCCTTCAGCCACTGCAGCACCCGGCGATGCAGGGGATAGAATATGAGGCCGATGACACAGGCCCAGAACACGGCCCCGAAGAAGGGCTTGAGCAGGTACAGAAACAGCAGGGTCACCCCCGCCAGCGCCAGCAGAAACGACCTGTCCTCGAGTTTGCCTCCCATTCTCCACTCCTTCGCCGCCGCCGCCGCCCATGGGGGCCGCCGCCATGGCCAGAGGATACTGGAAAGTGCCCCATCAGGGGGTGGGCTCATCATGGGATGGCTATAATCAGGGCCCTTATGGAGACGGCAAGGGACCTATGGGCGGCACTTTGGCTGCCGTATGATGTCAAGGCTATGCAATGTCCTCTGCCACGGAGAATCTAATGAGCTTCGGCATGAGCCTCGGTACGGGGTCGCCGGCCGGTGGCCGATTACGCGGATTCCACGGTCTCGCTCTGGTCCTGGCGTTCGCCCTCATTACGGCCGCTTGTGACCATGCCGCCACGCCTCCCAGTGAGCCCCTGGCCGAGGCCGCCGATGACACCGCCCTGGAGCACGCCCGCAAGCACCTCGACCCCAAGTACGTGTGCCCCATGCATCCGCAGATCGTCAAGGACGGGCCGGGCACCTGCCCCATCTGTGGCATGGACCTGGTGGAACGGGCCATGGAGTCCTCCGGCGAGGCCTACCCGGCGGTGAACATCAGCGCCGCCATGGTGCAGAACATGGGCGTGCGCACCGCCGTCGCGGAACGGGGCACCCTGTGGAAATACGTCCGCACCGTGGGCCGGGTGGCCTACGACGAGACCCGTATCGCCCACATCCACCCCCGGGCGGAGGGCTGGATAGAGGGTCTGGAGGTGCGCTCCGAGGGGGAGCCCGTGACCCGCGGCCAGCACCTGGCGGACCTCTACGCCCCCGACATCCTGTCCGCCCAGGTGGATTTTCTCATCGCCACCGGGCCCGAGGGCGGCGCCACCCGGCCCGGCCGGGTGGAGAAGGCCCGTAACCTGCTGCGCCTGCTGGACGTGCCGGACGCCATCATCCGCGACATCGAGGAGGCCCGGGTGACCCGCAATACGGTGCCCGTGCGGGCCCCCATCTCGGGCATCATCACCCAGTTAATGGCCCGCGAGGGCATGTACGTGCGCAAGGACACGGAGATGTTCACCATCGCCGACCTCAGCCAGGTGTGGGTGATGGTGGACGTATTCGAACACCAGATCGACTGGATAGCACCCGGCCAGACGGCGGAGATGACGGTCCCCGCCCATCCCGGCAGGACCTGGGAGGGCACGGTGGACTACCTCTACCCGGAGCTCGACCCCGACACCCGCACCCTGCGGGTGCGCCTGGTGTTTCCCAACCCCGGGCTGGAGCTCAAGCCCAACATGTTCGCCGACGTGGCCATCTACGGCGGCCCCGAGCGGGACGTCCTCAAGATACCGCGCCCCGCCCTCATCGTCACCGGCGAGCGGGAGGCGGTGATCAAGGCCCTGGGGGACGGCCGTTTCCAGCCGGTGGACGTAGTCACGGGCATGCAGCGGGGCGACGAGGTGGAGGTCCTGTCGGGGCTCGAGACGGGGGACGAGGTGGTGGTATCCGGCCAGTTCCTCATCGATTCCGAATCCAGCCTCCAGGCCAGCTTCATGCGCATGTCCGATGACACCACCCCCACCGGGACGGCCCATGACGGCCACTGAGCAGCGGCCCCGTCCGGCGGCCCCGGAGTAGTCGCCGATGGACAAGGTCATTCGCTGGTCGGTGCACAACCGTATCCTGGTGCTGCTGGCCACCCTCATCCTCACCGCCTGGGGGCTGTTGGCCCTGCGCGAGACGCCGCTCGACGCCATTCCCGACCTGTCGGACGTCCAGGTCATCGTGCGCACCCCCTTCCCGGGTCAGGCGCCGCGGGTGGTGGAGGAGCAGGTCACCTACCCCATCACCACCACCATGCTGGCGGTGCCCGGGGCCCAGACGGTGCGCGGCTATTCCTTCTTCGGCGACTCCTTCGTCTACGTCATCTTCGAGGACGGCACCGACATCTACTGGGCCCGCTCCCGGGTACTGGAATACCTGAACCAGGCGGCCGCCGATCTGCCGGAGGGGGTGGCACCACGCCTCGGCCCCGATGCCACCGGCGTCGGCTGGGTCTACAGCTATGCCCTCACCGACCCCACAGGCACCCACGACCTCGCCGAACTGCGCAGCCTTCAGGACTGGTTCCTCAAGCTGGAGCTGCAGACGGTCCCCGGGGTGGCCGAAGTGGCCACCGTGGGGGGCATGGTGCGTCAGTACCAGGTGGTGGCCGATCCGGAGAAACTGCGGGCCTACGGCATCCCTCTGCGCCGCCTCGACGAGGCCATCCGCAACGCCAACCGCGAGGTGGGGGGCTCGGTGGTGGAGATGGCGGAGGCGGAATACATGGTGCGCACCCGGGGCTATATCCGCAACCTGGAGGATATCGAGCACATCCCCGTGGGCATCGACCCCCGGGGCGTGCCCATCCTGTTGCGGGAACTGGCCACGGTGCAGGTGGGGCCGGAGATGCGCCGGGCGGTGGCGGACCTCGACGGCGAGGGCGAGATCACCGGCGGCATCGTGGTGATGCGCTACGGCGAGAACGCCCTGACCACCATCGCCGCGGTGAAGCAGAAGCTGGAAGAACTGGCCGCGGGGCTGCCGGAGGGGGTGGAGATCATCCCCACCTACGACCGCTCCGAGTTGATCCTGGACGCGGTGCACAACCTCCGCACCAAGCTGGTGGAGGAGTTCATCGTGGTGGCCCTGGTGTGCCTGGTGTTCCTGTTCCACCTGCGCTCCGCCTTCGTGGCCATCATCACCCTGCCCCTGGGGGTGCTGGCCGCCTTCCTCGTCATGCGCTATCAGGGCATCAACGCCAACATCATGTCCCTCGGCGGCATCGCCATCGCCATCGGCGCCATGGTGGACGCCGCCATCGTCATGATCGAGAACGCCCACAAGCACCTGGAGCGCTATCGTCAGACCTTCGGCCACGCCCCCCGGGGGGAGGAGCACTGGCGGGTGGTGACCCGCGCCGCCACCGAGGTGGGGCCGGCCCTGTTCTTCTCCCTGCTCATCATCACCTTGAGCTTCCTGCCGGTGTTCACCCTGGAGGCCCAGGAGGGACGCCTGTTCGCGCCCCTGGCCTACACCAAGACCTACGCCATGGCCGCCTCCGCGGGGCTGGCGGTGACCCTGGTGCCGGTGCTCATGGGTTACTTCATCCGTGGCCGCATCCCGCGCGAGGAGGCCAACCCCCTCAATCGCCTGCTGGTGTGGCTGTACCGGCCCGTGCTGCAACGGGTGCTGGCGGCGCCGCGCACCACCATCGCCCTGTCCGCCCTGCTGTTCGCCACCCTGCTGGTGCCCCTGTACGGCGTGGGGGGGCTGCTGGAACCCCTGAAGTGGCCCTTCCAGGCCGCCTCCCTGGCGGCCCCCGGCGCCGGCGACCGGCCCGTGTCCACCATCGAGGGCTGGCAGGCCCGCCTCAGCGACGGCTGGCGCACGGCCACCCGCGGCGTACCCGTGGTGGACGACTGGCACGAGGGCCTCGGTTCCGAGTTCATGCCGGAGCTCTACGAGGGCGACCTCATGTACATGCCCACCACCCTGCCCGGCCTGTCCATCGGCAAGGCCCGGGAGCTGCTGCAACAGACCGATCGCATCATCGCCAGCCTGCCCGAGGTGGAGCGGGTATTCGGCAAGGTGGGGCGCGCCGACACCGCCACGGATCCGGCGCCCCTGACCATGATCGAGACGGTGATCCAGCTCCGCCCCCGCTCCGAGTGGCGCCCCGGCATGACGGTGGACGGCCTCATCGAGGAGCTGGACCGCAAGGTGGATTTCCCCGGCGTCACCAACGCCTGGGTGATGCCCATCAAGACCCGCATCGACATGCTGGCCACGGGCATCAAGACGCCGGTGGGGATCAAGATCGCCGGGCCCGACCTCAAGGAGATCCAGCGCCTCGGCCAGGCGGTGGAGCGGGCCGTGCTGAAGGTGCCGGGTACCGCCTCGGCCTTCTCCGAACGGGTGGCGGGGGGGCGCTATATCGAGATCCGTCCCCGCCGCCTCGAGGCCGCCCGGGTGGGACTCAACGTGGAGGACATCAACCGCATGGTGGCCGCCGCCGTGGGGGGCATCAACATCACGCGCACCGTGGAGGGGCTGGAGCGCTACCCCGTGAACCTGCGCTTCCCCCGGGAGCAGCGGGACGACGTGTATAAACTGCGGGAGATGCCCATCGTCACCCCCACCGGCGCCCACGTCACCCTGGGCAGCGTCGCCGAGGTGGTCATCACCGACGGCGCCCCCCTGCTCAAGAGCGAGAACGCACGCCTCAACGGCTGGACCTTCGTGGACATCCGCGGCCGCGACGTGGGCGGCTACGTCAAGGAGGCCCAGCAACGGGTGCGCGAGGAGGTGGAACTGCCCCCCGGCTACTCCCTCACCTGGTCCGGCCAGTACGAGTACATGCTGCGCGCCCAGGAGCGGCTGGCCCAGGTGGTGCCCTTCACCCTCGCCATCATCTTCGTGCTGCTCTACCTCACCTTCCGCCGTGCCGCCGAGGCCTGGCTGGTGATGCTCTCCCTGCCCTTCGCCCTGGTGGGCGGCTTCTGGCTCATCTATCTGCTGGACTACAACCTGTCGGTGGCGGTGGCGGTGGGCTTCATCGCCCTGGCCGGGGTGGCGGCGGAGTTCGGCGTGGTGATGCTGGTGTACCTGGACAACGCCCTCAAGGACCGCCGGGACCTCGGCCGCCTGGGTGGCGAGGACGACCTCAAGGCCGTCATCATGCAGGGGGCGGTGATGCGGGTGCGCCCCAAGGCCATGACCGTGGCCACCATCATCGCCGGCCTGCTGCCCATCATGCTGGGCGCCGGCGCCGGCTCCGAGGTGATGCGGCGCATCGCCGCCCCCATGGTGGGGGGCATGATCACCGCGCCCCTGCTGAGCCTGTTCGTCATCCCCGCCATCTACCTGCTGTGGCAGCGCCGGCTGCTGGCCCGCGGCGAGACCCCCGGCGACACCCCGGTCCCGGCCCCCTGAGCCCGCCGCCGGTCATGGTCCCGCCCGCCACCATCGAAGCCCCTGCCATGGCATCGGCCCTCGAGGCCCTGCACGCCTTCGTCACCGCCCATCCCCGCCTGTTCGTGCTCACCGGGGCCGGTTGCAGCACCGCTTCGGGGATCCCCGACTATCGCGACGCCGAGGGCCGATGGAAAGGGGCCGAGCCCATCCAGCATGCCCGCTTCATGGGCGAGCCGCGGGCCCGCCAGCGCTACTGGGCCCGCAGCCTGGTGGGCTGGCCCCACGTGGCGCGGGCCCGGCCGAGCGCCGCCCACCACGCCCTGGCCACCCTGGAGGCCCGCGGGCGGGTGGGACAACTGGTGACCCAGAACGTCGACGGCCTGCATCAGGGGGCCGGCAGCCGACGGGTCATCGACCTCCACGGCCGCCTCGACCGGGTGGACTGCCAGAGCTGCGCCTGGCAGGAGTCACGGGGGGACTACCAGCGACGCCTGCTGGACCTCAACCCGGGGCTGGAGCCCCACGCCGCGGGCGCCCTGCGGCCCGACGGCGATGTCCCGGTTCCACCGCACCTCGCCGACGGCCTGCGGGTCCCCGCCTGTCCGCAGTGCGGCGGCATCGTGAAACCCAACGTGGTGTTCTTCGGCGGTTCCGTGCCGCGACGGCGGGTGGACCGGGCCATGGCCAGGTTGGAGGCGGCCGATGCCGTGCTCACCGTGGGCACCTCCCTGATGGTCTACTCCGGCTATCGTTTCGTGCGCCGGGCCCGGGAACGGGGGCTGGCCGTGGCGGCCCTCAACCTGGGCCGCACCCGCGCCGATGACGACCTCGCCCTCAAGGTGGAGGCCCCCTGCCAAACCCTGCTGCCGGCCCTGCTGGATGCCCTCGACCCGCCCTCTTCCCCCTGCAAAGACACCCTGCCCCGGGGGGCGGCAAGGTCGTAGATTCCGGCCCTTGCCCCTTCACCATCATCCTGCACCCGAGGAGGCCGCACCATGCACGCCACCCCTGCCATACTGACGGCCGCCGCCCTCACCCTGGCCGCCACCGTCGCCGCCCATGAAGACCATCCTCCCCTGGCCCATGATGCCCCCCACTCGGCCGGCGACCCCCGTACCCTGGTGGAACTGCCGGCGCCGCTGGAGGCCCGCCTGCTGGCCGCAATGGGCGACCACCGCGCCGCCCTGCAGGAGATCAAAGAGGCCCTGGCGGCGACGGACTACGGCCGCGCCGCGGACATCGCCGAGGAACGCCTGGGGCTGTCGTCCCGGGAGCGCCACACCAGCCCCGCCATGGCCGGGCACATGCCCGAGGAGATGCAGGCCAGGGGCACCGCCATGCAGCGGGCCGCCAGCGCCTTCGCCCGGGCCGCGCGGGAGGCCGGCGCCAGTGGCGAGACCCGCCCTGCCCTGGCGGCCCTGGCCCGGGTCAATGCCCACTGCGTGGCCTGCCACGCCGCCTACCGGGTGCGTTGATGGTCCACGGCAGGAGTTGGCGCGCCCTGCCCCGCTCCAGAGCGCGTAACCAGGGCCCGCCCCTTGTTCAGCGAGGGTCCGGGGTTCAACGAGGGTCGTGGGCGAGGGCCTCGGCGAACTGCTGGTAGCGGCGGTAGCGGTCGAGGACGGCCTGCTGGGCCTCCCTGGCCAGCTGCGCCGCCCGGGTGGCGGACCGCCCGGGCGGCGCCCTGAAGCGGGTCTCGGTGGCGGTGAAGGCCTCGTAGGGCAGCTCCGGCGCCTTGGAGTCCAGCTGCAACGGGTTGCCGCCGGCCCCGGCCCGGCGCGGGTCGAAGCGCAACAGGGGCCAGTGGCCGGTGCGCACCGCCAGGTCCTGACGCTCCAGGGTACGGCCGAGGTCGATGCCGTGGGCCAGGCACGGGCTGTAGGCCAGGATGAGTGACGGCCCGGGATAGGACTCGGCCTCCAGGAAGGCGCGCACCGTCTGCACGTCCCGGCCCCCCAGGGCCACGGTGGCCACGTAGACGTGGCCGTAGGCCATGGCCATGAGGGCCAGGTCCTTCTTGGCCGCCGGCTTGCCCGCGGCGGCGAAGCGGGCCACCGCCCCCCGGGGGGTGGCCTTGGACATCTGACCACCGGTGTTGGAATAGACCTCGGTGTCCAGCACCAGCACGTTGACATCGTCGTCCTGGGCCAGCACATGGTCGAGACCGCCGTAGCCGATGTCGTAGGCCCAGCCGTCGCCGCCGACGATCCACACGCTCTTCTTCACCAGGTAGTCGGCGAACTCTTCCAGCTCCCGGGCCTCGGGGCCGTCCATGGCGGCCAGGGCCCGGTGCAGGCTCCCCACCCGCTCCCGCTGGTCCTGGACACCCGCCTCGTCCCCCTGGTCCGCCTCCAGCACCCCCGCCACCAGGCCCGCGGGCAGGTGGCCGGCCAGGCCCTCCACCAAGCCGCGGGCACGGGCCGCCAGGTGGTCCACCGCCAGGCGGAAGCCGAAGCCGAACTCGGCATTGTCCTCGAACAGGGAGTTGGACCAAGCGGGGCCGCGCCCCGCCTCATCGCTGGTCCACGGGGTGGTGGGCAGGTTGCCGCCGTAGATGGAGGAACAGCCCGTGGCGTTGGCCACCAGCATGCGGTCGCCGAAGAGCTGGGTGGCCAGCTTGAGGTAGGGGGTCTCGCCACAGCCCACACAGGCACCGGAGAACTCGAACAGGGGCCGGGCCAGCTGGCAGCCCTTGATGGTGGGCCACTTGATGGCCCGGCGGTCGTACTCCGGCAAGCCGAGGAAGAAGGCCCAGTTAGCCGCCTCCTGTTCGCGCAGCGGTGGCTGGGGCGCCATGTTGAGCGCCTTGTGCTCCGGGTCGTCCTTGGCGCGGATGGGGCACACCTCCACGCACAGGCCGCAGCCGGTGCAGTCCTCCGGGGCCACCTGATAGCTGATATGGAGGCCGCCAGGGAAGTCCCTGCCCTTCACCGGGACGTGCTGGAAGGTGTCCGGCGCGCCGGCCGCCGTCGCCGCCGGGAACACCTTGCTGCGGATGGCGGCATGGGGACACACCAGGGGACACTTGCCGCAATGGGTGCACAGGTCCGGGTCCCAGGCGGGGATCTCCGGGGCCAGGTTGCGCTTCTCCCAGGCCGCGGTGCCGGTGGGCCAGGTGCCGTCCGCGGGCAGGCGGCTGACGGGCAGGTGGTCGCCGCGCCCGGCGATGATGGGGCCGATGACCTCCCGTACGAAGTCCGGGGCGGCGGGCGACACCGGCGGTGCGCGCTCGACGCTGCCGCCGGCGGTGGCGGGCAGCGCCACCTCGTGGAGGCCGGCCAGGGCCGCGTCGATGGCCGCGAAGTTACGTCGCACCACCGCCTCGCCCTTGGGGCCGTAGGTCTTCTCGGCCGCCGCCTTGATGCGCGCGATGGCCTCGTCCCGCGGCAACACCCCCGAAATGGCGAAAAAGCAGGCCTGCATCACGGTGTTGATGCGCCGCTCCATGCCTGCGGCGGTGGCCACCTGATAGGCGTCGATGACGAAAAAGCGCACGCCCTTGTCGATCATCTGCTCCTGCACGGTCCGCGGCAGGCCGTCCCATACCGCCTCCGGGGCCAGCGGCGTGTTCAGCAGGAACACCGCCCCCGGGGCCGCCTTGGCCAGTACGTCGAGGCGCTCCAGCAGCACCGGCTGATGGCAGGCCACGAAGTCCGCCTCGCCGTCGCCGATGAGATAGGGCGAGGCGATGGGCCGGGGTCCGAAGCGCAGGTGGGAGACGGTGACGGCGCCGGATTTCTTGGAGTCGTAGACGAAGTAGCCCTGGCCGTGGCGGGCCGTGTCCTCGCCGATAATCTTGATGGTGTTCTTGTTGGCGCTCACGGTGCCGTCGCTGCCGAGGCCGTAGAACACCGCCTGCACCTGGCCGTCGTGGGCATCGGTGGCGAAGGCCGGGTCCCAGGGCAGGCTGAGGTGCCCGACGTCGTCGTGGATCCCCACGGTGAAGGGGTGGCGGGGTTGCGCCGCCGCCAGGTCATCCAACACCGCCTTCACCATGGCCGGGGTGAACTCCTTGGACGAGAGGCCGTAGCGCCCGCCCACAACGCGCGGCATGGTGGCGAAGCGGGTACCGCCGGCGGCCACGTACTGGGCCAAGGCGGTCAGCACGTCCTTGTACAGGGGCTCGCCATCGGCGCCGGGCTCCTTGGTGCGATCCAGCACCGCGATGCCCTTTACCGTGGGCGGCAGGGCGGCGATGAGGTGGGCCGGGGCGAACGGCCGATAGAGGCGCACCTTGAGCACCCCTACCGGCTCGCCCCGCGCCGCCAGATAGCCCACGGCCTCCTCGGCCGCCGCGGCCCCGGAGCCCATCACCACCACCACGTGGCGGGCGTCCGCCGCCCCCACGTACTCGAAGGTGCGGTAGCGGCGCCCGGTGACCCCGGCGAAGCGATCCATGGCACGGGCCACCAGGTCGGGCATGGCAGCATAGTAGGGGTTCACCGTCTCCCGGGCCTGGAAGTACACATCGGGGTTCTGGGCGGTGCCGCGGATCACCGGATGGTCAGGGGACAGGGCGCGCCGGCGGTGGGCCCTCACGTGATCCTCGTCCAGCAGGCTGCGTGCCACCCCCAGGGGGATGGATTGCACCGTGTTCTGTTCGTGAGAGGTGCGGAAGCCGTCGAAGAAATGGAGCACGGGGATGCGCGCCGCCAGGGTGGCGGCATGGGCGATGAGGGCCAGATCCATGGCCTCCTGCACCGAGGCGGAGGCCAGCATGGCGAAGCCCGTAGCGCGGGCCGCCATCACATCGCTGTGGTCGCCGAAGATGGACAGGGCCTGGGCCGCCAGGCTACGGGCCGCCACGTGAATTACCGCGGGCGTGAGCTCGCCGGCGATGCGGTACATGTTGGGGAGCATCAGCAACAGGCCCTGGGAGGCCGTGAAGGTGGTGGTCAGGGCTCCGGCCTGGAGGGCGCCGTGGACCGCTCCCGCGGCCCCACCCTCGCTCTGCATCTCCACCACCCGCGGTACCTGCCCCCACAGGTTGAGCCGGCCCTCGGCGGCCCATTGATCCGCCAGTTCTCCCATGGGCGAGGCGGGCGTGATGGGGTATATGGCCACCACTTCGCTGGCGAGGTAGGCGATGCGGGCGACGGCCTCGTTGCCGTCGATGATGAGGGTACGGGGCTCGGACATAAGGACCTCCCGGCAGGCGCCCGTCCGGGGCATGGGAACAGGTTCACATACCCCAAGTCAGAATTTCAGTATATTCCCTCGCCCTTAATCATCCACTTGTGGTGCCGAAGTACGTGACCCGGATCAATGTTCATGCCTTTTTCAGGAATCCGCCACCCGAAACAGGGGGCCCGGCGGGCCGTTCCGGTGGCCGGATAAAGGCGATTCACTTAACATCGTTCGCGGGATATTGGGCCCTGACGAGGACGAGAAACGTAGTGCATCGCCGTGCCTTCCGCTCCAGGCTGCCAACAGCCGGCAACGAGCCCCGGCTGCGGTGGCCGGCCCCCGCCGGTGCCAGCCCCCCGGTAGCCGCCCCCCTCGCTCCGGTGGCCGCACCATTCCCGGGCCGTGGCGGTGACGCCCGTCGAAGACAGCATGAATAGTCCCGCGGCCCCGTCTCCCGCCGCCATGGTGATGGCGGCACTCCTGCTGGCAACCGGGGCAGCCCCCGCTGCCGACTCGCCCCAAGGCATCGAGGCCTACCCCACCACCCAAGCCGTGGAGGCCGCCCGCGGACAGGTCCATGAGCCGCCTCAACCCCGCCCCCGTTTAGTGAGAGGCGGGGCCGGCGCCGATCAGGCGGTGGCGGATGACGGCGCGGAGGCGGGTGGGGACCGCGGCGACGCCCGGCCCCTGCGCGTCCGGGACCTGTGGCATCAGCATCGCGTGGCCGGCACCCTCCTGGCGGGCTCCGTGTTCCTGGTGGCCGCATTGCTGTTGCTGCTGGCCCACCGCAACCGCCAGCTGGAGGGCAATGCCCAGGCCCTTAAGACCAGTGAGGAACGATTCCGCAGCCTGTTCGCGAGGAGTTCCTCGGTGATGCTCCTCGTCGAACCCGAGAGCGGGCGCATCGAGGATGCCAACCCCGCCGCCGCCGACTTCTACGGCCATCCCCTGGAACGGCTGGTGGGCATGGCCATGGACGACATCAATCTCCTGCCCCCGGAGGCCGTGGCCGTCGAGCGACGCAAGGCCGAGACGGAAGAGCGCCGCCATTTCCACTTCCAGCATCGCCTGGCCAATGGCGAGGTGCGGGACGTGGAGGTCTACTCCACGCCTATCCGGAGCGCCACCAACACCCTGCTGTTCTCCATCATCCATGACATCACCGAGCGCAAACGTACCCAGGATTCCCTGGCCATGGAACGCCGCCGGCTGCAGAACGTCATCGAAGGCACCCGCGCCGCCACCTGGGAATGGAACATCCAGACGGGCAAGGTGGTGTTCAGCCCGCGCTGGGCGGAGATGCTCGGTTATACCCTGGAGGCGCTCCAGCCCCTCACCATCGACACCTGGATGGAGCTTACCCATCCCGAGGATCTGGCCCGTTCCCAGAACCTGCTGGAACGTCACTTCGCGGGACAGCTGGACAGCTACGAGTGCGAGATCCGCATGCGCCACCGGGACGGCCATTGGGTGTGGGTGCAGGACCGGGGGCAGGTGATGGTGCGCGCCGAGGACGGCTCACCGTGGTGGATGGCGGGCACCCATATCGACATCAGCGAGCGGCGGCGTGCGGAGGAGGACCTGCGCACCCTCAGCGACCACTTCATGACCCTCCTCGACAATGCCACCGACTTCATCTACTTCAAGGACGCCGACAGCCGCTTCATCTTCGCCAGCCAGACCCTGGCCGCCCTCACCGGCCACGACCACTGGAAGGCGATGGTGGGCAAGCACGACCGGGACGTCTTTCCGCCGGACATGGCGCGCGTCTACGAACAAGAGGAGACCCCCGTATTCCGGGACGGTGTTTCCCTGCTGAACTGCGTGGAACCCTACTACGATCACCAGGGCAATCCGGGCTGGGTCAGCACCAACAAATGGCCCGTGGTGGACCCCCAGTCCGGTGCCGTGGCGGGGCTTTGCGGCATCAGTCGCGACGTCACCGAGCAGCAGCGGACCGAGGAACGGCTGCGCCTCGCCGCCAGCGTCTTCACCCATGCGCGGGAAGGGATCTTCATCACCGATGCCGCCGGCGCCATCATCGAGGTGAACGACGCCTTCTGCCACATCACGGGATACCCCCGCGAGGAGGCCCTGGGACAGAACCCCCGCATCCTCAGTTCGGGCCGCCACGACGAGGCCTTCTACGCCAGCCTGTGGCAGGCCCTGGAGACCAAGGGCCACTGGTATGGCGAGATCTGGAACCGACGCAGGGACGGCGAGGTCTACGCGGCCCTGCTCACCATCAGTATGGTGGGCGACGCCGGCGACGAGGCCCGGCGTTATGTGGCCCTGTTCTCGGATATCACCAGCCAGAAGGAGCAGCAGCGACGGCTCGAGCACATCGCCCACTACGATGCCCTCACCGAACTGCCGAACCGGGTACTGCTGGGGGACCGCCTCAAACACGCCATGGCCCAGGCCCACCGCCGCGGTCAGCGCCTGGCGGTGGTGTTCCTCGACCTCGACGGCTTCAAGGAGATCAACGACAGCCACGGCCATGAGGTGGGGGACCAGCTCCTGATAACCATCGCCAGGCGCCTGCTGCAGGGCCTGCGGGAATCGGACACCATCGCCCGCCTCGGTGGTGACGAGTTCGTCGCCGTGCTCAACGACATCACCGACGACGAGGGTGGCGCCGCCATGCTGGGCCGCCTGCTGGGCGCCGCCGCGCAGCCCATCACCGTGAAGGGCCGCAGCCTGCAGGTAACGGCAAGCGCGGGCGTGACCTACTACCCCCAGCTCGACGAGGTGGACGCCGACCAGCTCCTGCGCCAGGCCGATCAGGCCATGTACCGCTCCAAGCTGGCGGGCAAGAACTGCTACCAGGTCTTCGACGCCGAGCAGGATCGCGCCACCCGTGGCCACCACGAAGGCATCGAACGCATCGGCCGCGCCCTCGACCATGGCGAACTGGAACTGCATTACCAGCCCAAGGTGAACATGCGCAGCGGCCGGGTCATGGGCGTGGAGGCCCTGGTGCGCTGGCGCCATCCCGAGCGTGGTCTGCTGGCGCCGGCCCAGTTCCTGCCCCTGATAGAGAATCACGCCCTGGACCTCCAGGTGGGTGACTGGGTGCTCGCTAGCGCTCTGCGGCAGGCCGACGCATGGCAGGCGGAGGGGCTGCGGCTGGCCATCAGCATCAACATCAGTGCCCTGCAACTGCAGCAGTCCGACTTTGCCACTCGCCTGCGTGCCGCCTTCAGGGCCTGCCCGACGGTGGCCCCGGAGATGCTGGAACTGGAGGTGCTGGAGACCGCCGCCCTGGAGGACATGGCCCAGGTCTCCGAGGTCATGGGCACCTGTCAGGACCTCGGCGTACACCTCACCCTGGACGACTTCGGTACCGGCTATTCATCCCTCACCTATTTCAAACGCCTGCCCGCCAGCCAGATCAAGATCGACCGCAGCTTCGTGCGGGACATGCTCGAGGACCCGGAAGACCTGGCCATCCTCGAGGGCGTCCTCGGCCTCGCCAC
>JAABTG010000053.1 GCA_011389995.1 Thiotrichales bacterium | reverse complement strand
TAGAGGGCACTGTCCCGCAACAGCCCCATGAAGGTCTCGACTTCGATCCCCTCCCGTCTTACCAGGCCGAGGCTCAGGGAGAAGGCCGTGGTGAGGGAGGCGATGAGCTGATTGAGAGCGAGCTTGATGGTCGCCGCCTGGCCCACCTCCCCCACCCGCACCGGCGCCCGGCCGAGGGCCTCGAACAGGGGCAGGCAGCGCCGGTATACCGCTTCGGGCCCTGCCGCCATCACCAGCAAGGTGCCTGCCGTGGCCTCGGGAATGCTGCCGAGCACCGGCGCCTCGAGGTACGACCCGCCGGCGGCCGCGATCCGGGCCTCCAGGGCGCGGCTCTGCGGGGCGGAAATGGTGCCCATCTGGACCACCACGCGGCCCTCCAGGTGACCCTCCCCGTGACCGTCCAACTCCACCGCCTCGATGGCCGCGGCATCCGCCAGGGCCAGGACCACGAAGTCCCCGGCCTGCATCGCCTCTCCCGCATCTGCCGCCACCCGGCAGCCATCGGCGGCGAGCCCATGGGCCCGTGCGGGGGTGCGGTTGTAAACCGTCACGCCATGGCCCGTGGCCGCCAGGCGCCGCGCCATGGCCGCGCCCATCAATCCTGTCCCCATCACCGTGATACGCATATCGCCTCCGTCGACCCCTGTCGCCACCCGAGGGCCGGACCATGACCCGAACGCGCCCCCGACGCTGCAACAGCATATTAGCAAGCAATGAATGTAACATTTTGACAGATATGACAAAACTGGATTACAAAGCCCTTACCGCGATGCACCACCACGGGGCCGCGGGGCACCAACACAACAGGGGGCGTACCGCAGGACAACGGCAGCGTCGCCAAACTACACCTAACGCATCAATTCAGAACACCAGCCTCGAGGAGGGCGTCGGCTATGAGTGATCCCGCAAAAGAGTACTGGAAGGCCAATATTCGACTGGTCACGATACTGCTGGTCATATGGTTCGCCGTGTCTTATCTGTTCGGCATCATTCTCGTGGAGCCATTGAACGCCATACGCATCGGCGGCGCGGGGCTCGGCTTCTGGTTCGCCCAACAGGGTTCCATCTATACCTTCCTGGTCCTGATCTTCGTCTATGCCATTCGCATGAACGCCCTGGATCGCAAATTCGGCGTGCACGAAGACTAAAAGGAACCCTCTCATGGAACTGCAGACCCTCATCTACCTGTTCGTGGGCGGCACCTTCGCCCTCTACATCGGCATCGCCATCTGGGCCAGGGCCGCCACCACCGGCGAGTTCTATGTGGCCGGCAAGGGCGTGCACCCCATCGCCAACGGCATGGCCACGGCGGCCGACTGGATGTCCGCCGCATCCTTCATCTCCATGGCCGGACTCATCGCCTTCAGCGGCTACGATGCCTCGGTCTATCTCATGGGGTGGACCGGCGGCTACGTGCTGCTGGCCATGCTGCTGGCACCCTACCTGCGCAAGTTCGGCAAGTTCACGGTGCCCGAGTTCATCGGCGAGCGTTACTACTCCCAGACCGCCCGCCTGGTGGCGGTGCTGTGCCTCATCGTGGCCTCCGTCACCTACGTCATCGGCCAGATGAAGGGCGTGGGGGTGGCCTTCGGCCGCTTCCTGGAGGTGGAGTTCGAGGTGGGCGTGCTCATCGGCATGGCCATCGTGTTCATCTACGCGGTGCTGGGCGGCATGAAGGGCATCACCTACACCCAGATCGCCCAGTACTGCGTGCTCATTTTCGCCTACACCGTCCCGGCCATATTCATCTCCCTGCAGCTCACGGGCACCCCCATACCCCAGCTCGGGCTGGTGAGCACCATGGCCGACAGCAACACCTTCATGTTGGACAAGCTGGACCAGGTGGTCACCGATCTGGGCTTTTCCAAGTACACGGAGCAGAAAGGGACGTCCCTCAACATGGTTTTGTTGACCCTGTCCCTGATGATCGGCACCGCGGGCCTGCCCCATGTGATCATCCGTTTCTTCACCGTGCCCAAGGTGCGTGACGCCCGCTTCTCCGCCGGCTGGGCCCTGGTGTTCATCGCCATCCTCTATACCACCGCCCCGGCCGTGGGTTCCATGGCCCGCCTGAACCTCGTCGAGACGGTGCAGACGGGGCCGGTGGGTCAGCCCGAGGCCAACCTGGTCTACGAGAACCGGCCCGAATGGATGGCCACCTGGGAGACCACCGGACTGCTCGCCTTCGAGGACAAGAACGACGACGGCCGCATCCAGTACTACAACGACAACAACCCCGAGTTCGCGGCCATGGCCGAGGAGCAGTGGGGCTGGAAAGGCAACGAGATGACCAAGGTGGACCGGGACATCATGGTGCTGGCCAACCCGGAGATCGCCAACCTGCCCAACTGGGTCATCGCCCTGGTGGCGGCGGGCGGGCTGGCGGCCGCCCTGTCCACTGCCGCGGGCCTGTTGCTTGCCATCTCCTCGTCCATCTCCCATGACCTGCTGAAGGGCGTGTTCATGCCCAACATCTCGGAGAGAAACGAACTCATGGCGGGGCGTATCGCCATGGCGGGCGCCATCGTGGTGGCGGGATATCTGGGCATGAATCCACCGGGCTTCGCGGCCCAGGTGGTGGCGCTGGCCTTCGGGCTGGCGGCATCGTCCATCTTCCCCGCCCTGATGATGGGCATCTTCAACAAGAAGATGAACAACGTCGGTGCGGTGGCGGGCATGCTCACGGGCCTGACCTCCACGGTGGTCTACATCTTCATCTACAAGGGCTGGTTCTTCATCCCCGGCACCAACAACCTGCCCAACACCTCGGAGTACTGGCTGTTCGGCATCCAGCCGGAGTCCTTCGGTGCCGTCGGCGCCGTCATAAACTTCGCGGTGGCCATCGCCATATCCAAGGTCACCCAGGCACCGCCGGAGCATATCCAGCACCTGGTGGAGGACATCCGCGTACCCAAGGGCGCCGGCACCGCCAGCGCCCATTAGAAAAAGTGCCGGGTTTCGCCCTGCTCAACCCAGCCTGCGGGATAAACACGACAAGACCCCGTAGGCTGGGATGGAGCGCAGCGCAATCCCAGCAAACGCAAAAACGGTGTCAGGAACCTTATTTGTCGGAAAACGGTTCCTGACACCGTTTCGCGTATTCGCAGTTGAATCCGCTTCTCCACCGACGCTTTATTGAAACCATGGAAATCGAACTTCTCGAGATCCGCGACTTCCTGGCCCATCACCCCCCCTTCGATGCCCTGCCGGCGGGGGAACTGGACGAGCTGCCGCGCCACATGGAGGTCCGTTACCTGCGCCGCGGCGGGGACTTCCCGCCGCCCGCTCCCGCCAGCCACTGGCTCTACGTGATACGCAGTGGCGCCATCGAACTGCGGGATGACGACGGCCGGTTGTCCGAGAAGCTGGGCGAGGGGGCCCTCTATACCGCCGATTGTCAGCTGGTGGACGTGAGCGGACCCTGCCGGGGTGTCGCCGCCGAGGACGCGCTGTTGTATCTGCTGCCCTGCGAGCGGCTGGAGGCGTTGCGCAGCCGGGCCCCCGACTTCGACCGCCACTTCAGTGCCTCCATCCGCGAACGCCTGCAGTTCGCCCTGGGACGCCAGCAGGGCACTGGCAACGACCCCGGATACATGATGGCGCCGGTTGAACGCCTGTTGAAGAAGGAACCCGTCACCGCTTCTGCCGACACCACCATCCGCGACGTCGCCCGGCTCATGACCCGGGAGAAGGTGTCATCGGTGGTCGTCATGGACGGCGACACCCTGGCCGGTATCGTCACCGACCGCGACATCCGCGCCCGTTGCGTCGCCGAGGGGCTCGACGTGGTTCAACCCGTCACCGCCGTGATGACGCGGGAACCCCATACCCTCGGACGCCAGTCGCCGGTATCCGAGGCCCTGCTCACCATGACGCGGTTGCGCGTCAACCATCTGCCCATAGTGGAGCAGGGACGCCTGGTGGGGGTGCTCACCTCCAGCGACCTGGCCCACCATCAGAGCACCAGTTCGCCCTATGTCGCCACCCAGGTACGCAAGGCCGAGACCGTGGACGAGCTGGTGGCGGCATCCCGGCGCCTGCCGGAACTGGTGGTACAGCTGGCATCCTCCAGCGCCACGGCGCTGCACATCGGCGAGGCGGTCTCCACCATCACCGACGCCATCGCCGGGCGTCTGCTGGAGATGGCGGAACATGACCTCGGCCCGCCGCCCGTGCCCTACGCCTGGCTGGCCGGCGGTTCCCAGGCGCGCCGCGAACAGAGCTCCCACTCCGACCAGGACAACGCCCTGCTCCTCTCCGACGACTATCGTCCCGGGGAGCACGGCGGGTATTTCGAGGAGCTGGCGCGCCGCGTCACCGCCGGCCTCGATGCCTGTGGCTTCTACTACTGCCCCGGGGATGCCATGGCCTCCAATCCCCGCTGGCGCCAGCCGGTGGCCACATGGCGGCAATACTTCGACACCTGGATCCGGCGCCCCGAGCCCCAGTCCCTGATGCTGGCCAGCATCTTCTTCGACCTGCGGGTGGTGCATGGCGACCGCGACCTGTTCACCCCCCTGCAGCGACATGTCCTCGAGGAGTCCAGCAACAACGGCATCTTCATCGCCTACATGGTGTCCAACGCCCTGCACCACCGGCCGCCCCTGGGCTTCTTCCGCACCTTCGTGCTGGTCCACGACGGCGAGCACGACGACACCCTGGATATCAAGCACCGGGGCGTGGTGCCCATCACGGACATCGCCCGGGTCTACGCCCTGTCGGCGGGACTGGCCGCGGTCAACACCACGGAGCGGCTGGCCGCCGCCGCCCAGAGCGGCGCCCTCAGCCGGGAGGGTTGCGACAACCTCACGGACGCCCTGGAGTTCATCGCCAACCTGCGCATCCAGCACCAGGCCCGGCAGATCAGCCACGCCCGGTCCCCGGACAACTTCATGGATCCCAAGGGTCTGTCCACCCTGGAGCGGGACCACCTCAAGGATGCCTTCAAGGTCATCAAGTCCATCCAGGAGACCCTCGCCAACCGCTATCAGGCCGGCCGCTTCGGCTGACCATGGAGCTGTGGCCGTTCACCCGCGAGCGGGCCCGCCGGCGGGCCCTGGCCAGGCGCCCCGCGCCGCCCCTGGCGGCCCTGCTGCGAGTACCCCTGCCCGGGCGCCGCACGCCGGCCGATGATGTGGAGTTCGTCGCCCTCGACCTCGAGACCACGGGCCTCAATGCGGCAAAGGACCATATCCTGAGCGTCGGGCTGGTGCACGTGGTGGGAGGAGGCATCGTCCTGGGCACGGCGTACC
This sequence comes from Thiotrichales bacterium, assembly GCA_011389995.1. GTDB lineage: Bacteria > Pseudomonadota > Gammaproteobacteria > JAABTG01 > JAABTG01 > JAABTG01. Next base: position 21,439 of record JAABTG010000053.1, on the reverse strand, counting down.
ACCGGGTGGTGCGGTTGGCCGGTGACGTACCGGAGGCCTCGGCCATCATCCACCGCATCACCGACGACCATGCCGCCGCCGGCCATGCCATCGAGGAGGTCATGCCCCCGGTACTGGAGCGCCTGGGGGGACGGGTGATGCTGGTCCATCACGCCGCCCTGGAGAGGGCCTTCCTCGACGCCGTGTGCCGGCGTCTCTACGGCGGGCGCTTTATCGTGCCCATCGTGGATACCGAGCACCTGGCGAGGCGGCGCCTGGAACGCCGGCATGATGGCCTCAAGGCCGGCGACCTGCGCCTCGCCAACCTGCGGGAGCGCTACGGCCTGCCCCGCTACCAGGCCCACAACGCCCTCAGCGATGCCCTGGCCACGGCGGAGTTGTTCCTCGCCCTGAGTGCCGACATGGCCCCCAACGGCGGCCTGCGCCTCGGCGACGTGCTGACCCCCTGACACCGGCCTCGGCACGACAAAAGCGAACATCAAAGGCGTTAACCACGAAAGACGCGAAAGGATACTGATCACGAGATGCGGGAAGGGCACGGCCACCATAGCCCCGGGGCATTGGAGGACTATCCAGGCATCCCAATTATTGCCGTTTTTTATTTCGCGCCTTTCGCGTATTTCGTAGTTGAAAGTAGTTGATAAAAGAAAAATCAAAAGCGGTAACTACGAAAGGCGCGAAAGACGCGAAAAGATGCTGACGGGGAGGTGGGGGGAAGAGCTGGGGACTCGATGGGTACCGGGGTGTTAGCGGTCCACCTGGGCGCCCGAAATTTGACTGTTTTACTTTCGCGTATCTCGCGTACTTCGTGGTAAAAAAAGTCAAAAGTCGTCACTAGGAACAATGCTGGGCGGCGACCCGCGCGACATCACCAGTCCTTGAAGGGGTGGGTCACCAGGGAGACGTTGTAATAGCGGGGATCGTCCGACACTTCGTCAGCCACCCAGGGTGGGCGCTCGAAGGCCTCGTCGGGGGCCGTGAGCTCGATCTCGGCCACCACCAGGCCGGCGTTGTCCCCGGCGAACACATCCACCTCCCACAGATGGCCGGCATGGTAGACATGGTGGCGGGTCTTCTCGATGAGGGGCCGTTCGCAAAGGCGCTCCAGCATCTCTTGGGCCTCTTCCAGGGGCAGCGGATACTCGTACTCCAGGCGGCTGACGTCCAGGGTGGCGCTCTTGATGTTGAGGCGGGCATCGGCGCCGCAGATGCGCACCCGCACCGATGCCGTCTGCATGCCCGGCAGGTAGCCCTGAACGAGACGCTTGCTCGAATCCACCGATGCCCGCCAGGATTCGTCCCGCAGCAGGAACTTGCGCTCGATCTCACGGGGCATGGATGACGTCCTCCGAATGTGCATCGGGGATGGGGCTGATAGACTGGGCCCATCTTAACACCGCGCTCCCCCATGGCACCCCCGACCCGACAAGGCACCGGCTACATCTACAGCGTCAGCGCGCTCAACACCGAGACCCGGGAACTGCTGGAGAGCACCCTGGGCTCCGTATGGGTACAGGGCGAGCTCTCCAACCTCGCCAGTCCCCGTTCGGGACACCTCTATTTCACCCTCAAGGACGCCTCCAGCCAGGTACGGTGTGCCCTGTTCAAGGGCAACCGGGCAGGCCTCGCCGTGACGCCGGCCGATGGACTGCAGGTCATCGTGCACGGCCGGGTGAGCCTCTATGCACCGCGGGGCGACTACCAGCTCATCGTCGACCACATGGACCCGGCCGGCGAAGGGGCGTTGCGCCAGGCCTTCGAACTGCTGAAGCGCAGGCTCGAGGCCCAGGGCCTGTTCGACCCCCGCCACAAGCGCCCCCTGCCGGCCCTGCCCCGGCGCATCGGCGTCATCAGTTCCCCCACCGGGGCCGCCCTGCGGGACATCCTGAGTGTGCTGGAGCGGCGTTTTCCCGCCGTGCCGGTGCTCGTCTACCCCATACGGGTCCAGGGCGAACAGGCGGCGGCCGATATCGTCGCCGCCCTGGCGACGGCCGAGGCACGGGGGGACTGCGATGTCCTGATCCTGGCCCGCGGCGGCGGCAGCCTGGAGGACCTTCAGCCCTTCAACGAGGAATCCGTGGCGCGGGCCATCCATGCCTGCACCCTGCCGGTGGTGAGCGGCGTGGGCCATCAGGTGGACTTCACCATCGCCGATTTCGTGGCCGATGTGCGGGCCGAGACCCCCTCCGCCGCCGCCGCGGCGGTGGTGCCCGATCAGGGGGAGTGGCGGCAACGCCTGGAACGCCTCGCCGCCCGGCTGCGCGTTCTCATGGCGGCCCGCCTGCGCCATGAGGGTCAGCGCCTGGAATGGCTGTCCCGGCGGCTGCGCCATCCCCGGCGGACCCTCCAGGAGACCCAACAGCGGGCCGACACCCTGGCCATGCGCCTGGACAACGCCATGGCCCGCCAGCTCGTGGCTCGCCGTCAACGGCTGGAGCGCCTGGAGCACCGGCTGGCCACCGGCAGCCCGGTCACCCGCGTGACCCTCGCGCGCCATGCCCATGCCCGGCTCACGGAGCGCCTCCACCAGACCTGGCAGCGGGCCGCGGAGCGGCGCCGCGCGCGCCTCACCCTGCTGGAGCGCTCATTGGCGGGCCTCGACCCCGACAGCGTACTGCAACGCGGCTACGCCATCGTGAGCAGGGTTTCCGACGGCCGGGTGGTGACCCGGGTGGCCATGGCGCCGGCGGGTACGACGCTGAAGGCGCGGGTGGCCGACGGCGAGCTTCCATGCCGCGTCACGCCTCCTCCCGGGGCCGACGACTGAGGCCCCGTGCCGGGCCCCCGACCCCTGGCCCCCGCCCCCCGGGCGGGACCGCTCCTAACGGACATGGCGCGAGGCCACCCCGAAAGATGAAAGGTGCGCCATGTCCGTCCCTCACCCCGGCCCTCTCCCAAGGGGAGAGGGAGTCCAAAGGTTTCGCTGCGCGACTTTCACGTTAAAGACCGTACTTGATGCGGTACCACACCATGCCGAGATATTCATGGAGGGCAAGGGTGCTCGCCATCAGGGCGCTGCTGCTGGGTATCCAGTCCGTGGCCTTCATTTCCAGGGGCCCGGTCAGGCCGGTGGGGGCGGCCAGGGGCTCCATGCCGGCGGCCAGGAAGCAGGCCATGGAACGGGGCATGTGGTAGGCATGGGTCACCAGCAGGATGCGTGAGATCCCTTCATGCTCCAGCACGGCCGCGCTGTAGAGGGCGTTCTCCCAGGTATTGCGGCTCTCTTCCTCCACCCACATCACGGGCACGCGGAAATCATCCACCGCCGCCTCCTTCATGACAAAGGCGATGGAGAAGTCATCATTGCCGGTGACGGACCCACCGCTGAACAGCAGGGGCAGCCCGGTGGCGCGTTTGAGGTGCACCCCGTAGCGCAGGCGCTCCAGGGTGGCGCTGCCCACGGTGTCGCCGCCGTATTCGGCTGCCGCCCTGCGGCGATCCGCGGACAGCACCACGATGGCCTGGGGACGGTGTTTCTCCAGGGCCTCGGCGGTGACGGGGGGATAACGGTCGAGGCCGGACGTCAGCAGGTGGGCCACCGGCGGACTGGTGAGGGCCACCAGGGCCGCCAGGGACAAGGCGATGAGCAGGTTGCCCCCGAGGCGCCAGGCCGGGCGCAACGCCAGACCCAGGCCCAGACCGAGGATGAGCCCGCCCGGGGGCAGCAGCCAGGCGGCCACGAACTTGGACAGCAGGAAACCGTCCATGGCTCAGGCGCGGCCGGGACTCAGGATATGTGCTCGCCCGCCGCCTGCTGATCGGCGTGGTAGGAGGAGCGCACCAGGGGACCGCTGGCCACGTTGGCGAAACCGAGGGCCCGGGCCGCCTCCCCCAGTTCCGCGAATTCCTCCGGCGGCACGTAACGACTCACGGGCAAGTGGTCGCGGGTGGGCTGGAGGTACTGGCCTATGGTCACCATATCGCAGCCGTGCTGCCGCAGGTCCCCCAGGACCTGCTCCACCTCGGCGCGCTCCTCCCCCAGGCCCAGCATGATGCCGGACTTGGTGGGCACCGACGGGCAGCGCTCCTTGAAGTCCGCCAGCAGCCGGAGGGAGCCGGCATAGTCGGCCCCCGGCCGGGCCTCACGGTAGAGCCGCGGCACCGTCTCCAGGTTATGGTTGAACACATCCGGGGGGGTGGCCACCAGCAGTTCCAGGGCACGCGCCACGCGGCCGCGGAAATCCGGCACCAGCACCTCCACCCGCACCGCCGGGGCGGTGTCCCTGAGGGCCCCGATGCAGTCGGCGAAATGGCCGGCGCCGCCGTCCCGCAGATCGTCCCGGTCCACCGAGGTGATCACCACGTACTTGAGGCCCATGGCCAGCACGGTCTCCGCCAGATGTTGCGCCTCGGCGGTGTCGATGGGGTCCGGACGGCCATGGGCGACGTCGCAGAAGGGGCAGCGGCGGGTGCATACGTCCCCCAGGATCATGAAGGTGGCGGTGCCGTGCTGGAAGCATTCGCCGAGGTTGGGGCAGGAGGCCTCCTCGCAAACGGTGTGCAGGCCCTGACGACGCAGCAACCCTTTCAGCTTCTGGACCTCGGGGGCCACGGGGGCCTTGACCCGGATCCACGCCGGCTTGCGCAACAGGGGGCCGGTGGCGGGCGGTATCTTGACGGGGTTGCGCGAAGTCTTGTCGGCGCCCCGCTGCTTGCGCGGTGTGGTCATGGCTAGATTCCTATGCGTTGGTCCCAGAGATTGACGATGGTGCAGAACAGGTCCGCCGTGCGCTCCGCATCGTAGATGGCCGAATGGGCGCTGTCGCTCTCCCATTCCATGCCCGCGGCCTGCACGGCCCGCGCCAGCACCGTCTGGCCGAAGGCCAGGCCACCCAGGGTGGCGGTGTCGAAGGACGAGAAGGGATGGAAGGGATTGCGCTTGATGCCCGTGCGCTTCACCGCCTCGTTGATGAAGCCGAGGTCGAAGGCGGGATTGTGGCCCACCAGCACCGCCCGGGTGCAGCCGGCGGCCTTGACCGCGCCGCGGATGGGCTGGAACACGGTGCGCAGGGCCTCGGCCTCGGATACCGCCCCGCGAAAGGGATGGTAGGGGTCGATACCGGTGAACTCCAGGGCCGCCGCTTCGATGTTGGCACCGGCGAAGGGTTCCACATGGCAGGCGTGGGTGGCCTCACGCCGCCACCGGCCTTCCTCGTCCCGGCCCACGATCACCGCGGCCACTTCCAACAGGGCGTCGGTGCGGGCATCGAAGCCACCGGTCTCCACGTCCACTACTACCGGCAGGAAGCCGCGAAAGCGTCCCGCCACGGCGTTCTTTCCGGCCACCGGCGCCGGACTATCCATGACTTCCATGGGCCAGGCTCCACAGCACTTCACCGCCGGCCCGCAGGGGCACCACCTCTTCCGTGCCACAAGGGATGGTCGCGGGCATCGTCCACGGCCGCTTAACGAGGGTGATATGGTCGTCGTTGACGGGCAAACCGTAGAAGGCCGGGCCGTGACGGCTGGCAAAGCCCTCCAGTTTGTCCAGGGCGCCGGCCTCGTCGAAGACCTCGGCGTAGAGTTCAATGGCCGCCGGCGCCGAAAAGATACCGGCGCAACCGCAGGCGCTCTCCTTGGCATGGCGCGGATGGGGGGCGCTGTCGGTGCCGAGAAAGAAACGCGGGTGCCCGCTCACCGCCACTTCCAGCAGGGCCTGACGGTGGATCTCCCGCTTGAGCACGGGCAGACAGTAATGGTGGGGGTTCATACCCCCCTTGAACATGGCGTTGCGATTGAGCATGAGGTGGTGGACGGTGATAGTGGCTGCCATCCTATCCGACGCGGCCTTGACGAAACCCACTGCATCCTTTGTGGTTACATGCTCCAGCACCACCTTCAGAGCGGGAAAGCGCACCGTCAACGGCTCCAGGATCTGGTCGATGAAGATGCGCTCGCGGTCGAAGATGTCCACTTCGTCGTTCACCACCTCGCCATGCACCAGCAACGGCAAACCGGACTCCTCCATGGCCGCCAGGGCGTTATAGGTCTTCTCCACCCGGGTGACACCGCTGTCCGAGTGGGTGGTGGCCCCCGCCGGATAGTACTTGACCCCCTTGACGATACCGCTCGCCCTGGCCTGCCGGATCTCCTCCGGCGACGTCTGGTCCGTCAGATAGAGGGTCATCAGGGGCTCGAATGCCATGTCGTCGGGCAGGGCCGCCAGGATGCGCTCGCGGTAGGCCCGCGCCCGTTCCGTGGCGGTCACCGGCGGCACCAGATTGGGCATGACGATGGCGCGTGCGAACTGCCGGGCCGTGGCCGCAACGTAGGAGGCCAGGCCCGGGCCATCACGAAGATGCAGGTGCCAGTCGTCGGGTCGGATGATGGAAAGTGTCTTCATGGAACTCGCCACGGCGTGGGTGGGATGCCCGAAGCGGGCGCAAGGACGGAGGCAGCGGGCCGGTGCCCGAGGAAATCAAAGGCCAGATGGAACAGGCGGCCGGATAAAATAAGAAGATTTTATGGCGTATAAAAACTGGTGCGTTGAAATATTCGTACGTAGTAATATACTAATCATCGTCAGGCAGCCATAGAACGCCGACATTACATATCCTGAAGATTCAAAGGCACTAACTGAGGAGATACCCAAATGCGCAACATAGCAAAAACCATCGCCGCTGTCGCCATCCTCGCCGCTTCCGCCGGTACCGCCCATGCCTGGTGGGGCCCGGGTTACGGTGGTGGCCCCTGGAGCGGTTGGGGCGACGGTGTCGGTGACATGTTCGGCGATTTCAACATGAACTGGTCCGGCGGCGGCCGCGGCTGGGGTCGTGGTTATGGCTACGGCGCCCCCTACTATGGCGGCTATCCCTACTACGGCCATCCCGGTTACGGCTACCCGGCCTATGGCTACCCGGGCTACGGCTACCCCGCCGCCCCGGCGGCCCCGGCTGCCCCCCAGTCCTCCGAGAGCAAGTAAGACCAGCCCTTAGTGGCAACGAAGGACTCGCGTCGCGCGCACAGGGAAGTGCCAACCCCTAAGGAAAGGCAGATTTAAACCTTCCAGGATTAAATCAGCCCGCCTGGTCCGGTCCATCCCTGGATCACACGGGGCATGCTGAACAAAACAGCGCTCGCCCAACGGATTCACCCCAGAGGGTTTCCCAAAGGATCCCTTCCTTTGAGAAACGCTTTTGCCCCTGAGCGGGCCCAGTGACGATTTTCGTCCCCCAAACCTTTAACTTTTTAAGGAGTTGCCCCATGAAGACCCTGACCATCGTAGCCGCCAGCCTGCTGACTGCCGCCGTGTCCGCCCACGCCGGGAACACCACCCCCGAACAGTCCGTGGCCATGCCCTACAACGCGCCTCATACCATCCCGGCCCCCGAGCACTTCCAGGCCCACCAGGCCCGCATCCAGGCCATCCACCAGGAGCAGTTCAAGGCCCATCAGGCCGCCATGGAGCAGATGACCAAGATGCAGGAGGACATGGCCCGTATGCGTCAGGGCGCCTTCCAGGCCCCCGCGTTCGACGGCCCCATGACCCGCGCCGACATCGATGCCATGTTCGAAGAGCGCCGCCAGGAGATGGATGCGCGGTTCGCCGAGGCCGCAGAGGAGATGGAGGCCGCGCGCGAGAACTACGGCCAGGACTACACCCCGGACCGCCGCGGCATGGAGCGGCCGGAGTTTCCGGCGGCCTTCGACGACGGCCGCTATGAAGAGCACCTGAAGCGTGTCGAGGCCGGCCGCAAGGCCGCCGAGGAGCGTATGGCCGAGATGCGTGCCGCGGCCGAGCAGGCCCGGGCCGCGCGTTATGCGGGTCCCGTGCTGTAACCGATCGGGCCATTAACGGCAGCCACTAGGGAAAGGCTGAACGGCCGGCGCCTGCCGGCCCAGGCGGCCAGACCGTGACCGAGGCGTGGGGGCGAGGGCCCCCGCGCCTTTTTCATTTCCGGCCCCCTGCCCCATCCCAGGACGCTGCCCGTCCGCGGCGGTGCCCGCCCTCGGATATTCCGATGACGGCACCTACTTCGGTGCCTTACTCATTTAGGTTAAACTAAGCCCTTTTTACGCAACCCGCCCCAGCCTTGGCCAGCGCCGCTGACGGCGCCGGCGGAACCGGCCACGATGAGGAATGTTGTAATCCCGCTCCCGCGCCGGTCAGGATTCCCATACCACGATAACCACTCGACGAGAGACCCATGGTGGACGAAACCGATATTGACTCCCAGGAAACCCAGGAATGGCTCGACGCACTGGACTCGGTGCTCGATGCCGACGGCCCGGAGCGCGCCCATTTTCTCCTCGAGAAGCTCATCGACAAGGCCAGGCGATCGGGCGCATACCTCCCGTACCGGGCCAACACGGCCTACGTCAACACCATCCCCGTACCCATGGAGGAGCGCAGCCCCGGCGACCAGGCCATCGAGCGGCGTATCCGCTCCCTCATTCGCTGGAATGCCACCGCCATGGTGGTTCAGGCCAATCGCACCTCCTCGGAGCTCGGTGGCCACATCGCCAGCTTCGCCTCCGCGGCCACCCTGTTCGATGTGGGCTTCAACCACTTCTTCAGGGCCCCTTCCGACGCCCACGGCGGCGACCTGGTGTTCTTCCAGGGCCATTCGGCCCCCGGCATCTACGCCCGCGCCTACCTGGAGGGCCGCATCGACGAAGAGGACCTGGCCCGCTTCCGCCAGGAGGCCGAGGGCCCGGGGCTGTCGTCCTATCCCCACCCCTGGCTGATGCCCGAGTTCTGGCAGTTCCCCACCGTCTCCATGGGCCTCGGCCCCATCACCGCCATCTACCAGGCCCGCTTCATGAAGTACCTCACGGACCGGGAGATCACGGACACCCAGGAGCGCAAGGTATGGGCCTTCATGGGGGACGGTGAGATGGACGAGCCGGAATCCCTGGGTGCCATCTCCCTGGCGGCCCGCGAGCGCCTGGACAACCTGGTGTTCGTAGTGAACTGCAACCTCCAGCGCCTGGACGGACCGGTGCGCGGCAACGGCAAGATCATCCAGGAGCTGGAGGCCGTGTTCCACGGCGCCGGCTGGAACGTCATCAAGGTCATCTGGGGCTCCTACTGGGACCCCCTGCTGGCCCGCGACAAGGACGGCATCCTGCACCGGCGCATGGAGGAGGCGGTGGACGGCGAGTATCAGGCCTACAAGGCCAAGGGCGGCGCCTATACCCGGGAGCACTTCTTCGGCAAGTACCCGGAGCTGAAGGAGCTGGTGGCCAACATGACCGACGAGGACATCTGGCGCCTCAACCGCGGCGGCCACGACCCCTTCAAGGTCTACGCCGCCTACGCCGCGGCGGTGAAGACCGAGGGCAAGCCCACGGTCATCCTCGCCAAGACCGTCAAGGGCTACGGCATGGGAGAGGCGGGCGAGGGTCAGAACATCACCCATCAGCAGAAGAAGATGGGCGAGGCGGCGCTGAAGGCCTTCCGCGACCGCTTCAATATCCCCGTCTCCGACGATCGCATAGGCGATGCCCCCTTCTACCGGCCCGATCCCGACAGCAAGGAGATCCGCTACCTGCAGGAGCGCCGCAAGGCCCTGGGCGGCTATCTGCCGGTGCGCAGGAACGATGCCGCACCCCTGGAGATCCCCGAGCTGTCCGCCTTCGAATCGGTGACCAAGGGCAGCGGTGACCGCACCATGTCCACCACCATGGCCTTCGTGCGGCTGCTCACGGTGCTCACCCGGGACAAGAAGCTCGGCCGCCATCTGGTGCCCATCGTGCCGGACGAGTCCCGCACCTTCGGCATGGAGGGCATGTTCCGCCAGCTCGGTATCTATTCCTCCGTGGGTCAGCTCTACGACCCCCAGGACTCGGACCAGGTGATGTACTACCGCGAGGAGAAGAAGGGGCAGATCCTCCAGGAGGGCATCAACGAGGCCGGGGCCTTCTCCTCCTGGATGGCGGCGGGCACGGCCTACACCAATCACGGCATCAACATGATCCCCTTCTACATCTTCTATTCCATGTTCGGCTTCCAGCGTATCGGCGACCTCGCATGGGCGGCGGGCGACATGCAGGTGCGGGGCTTTCTCCTGGGCGGCACCGCCGGGCGCACCACCCTGGCGGGCGAGGGGCTGCAGCATCAGGACGGCCACAGTCACCTGGCGGCCGCCACCATCCCCAACTGCATCGCTTACGACCCCACCTTCGGCTACGAGCTCGCGGTTATCATCCACGACGGCCTGAAGCGCATGTACGAGCGCCAGGAGAACGTCTTCTACTACATCACGGTGATGAACGAGAGCTATCACCACCCCGCCATGCCCGAGGGGGTGGCGGAGGACATCATCAAGGGGCTCTACCTGCTGAGGAAGGGCAAGGCCCGCGCCAAACACCGGGTGCAACTCATGGGCAGCGGCACCATCCTGCGAGAGGTGATGGCGGCGGCGGACATGCTGGAGGATGACTTCGGGGTAACCGCCGACGTCTGGAGTGCCACCAGCCTCACGGAATTGCGTCGCGACGGCCTGGACGCCGAGCGCTGGAACATGCTCCACCCCCGGAGCAAACCCCGGGTACCCTTCGTGACCCGGCAGCTGGCGAAACACAAGGGGCCGGTGATCGCGGCGACGGACTATACCCGCGCCTACGCCGACTCGGTGAGGAACTTCATGGATCGCCGCTACGTCACCCTGGGCACCGACGGCTTCGGCCGCAGCGACACCCGTAAGGCGCTGCGCTCCTTCTTCGAGGTGGACCGCCGCTACGTGGTGGTGGCCGCCCTGTGGGGACTGGTGCAGGACGGCGAGGTGGACGCCGCCAAGGTGGACGAGGCCATAGAGAAGTATGGCCTCGACGCCGACAAGCCCAATCCCGTTACCGTTTAAACCCCAACGAGTCCGGCAGGAGACCAAACAGTGGCCACCGCAAAAGAGGTACTCGTACCCGACATCGGCGATTTTGAGGATGTCGAGGTCATCGAAGTCCTGGTCGCCCCCGGCGACCGGGTGAAGGTAGAGGATTCCCTGATCTCCCTGGAGAGCGACAAGGCCACCATGGAGATCCCGAGCCCCCATGCCGGTGTCGTCGAGTCGGTCAAGGTGAAGGTGGGGGACAAGGTCTCGGAAGGCACCGTGATCGCCCTCATCGAGGCGGAACAGGAGCACGCCGAGGCCGGCACTGCGGCCGGCGACGGCGGCGGGCAGGAGGGCGAGAAGGACCAGGACAAGGACAAGGACAACGACGAGGAGAAGGACAAGAAAAAGGAGAAGGATAAGGAGACCTCCGGCGCGGCGGCGGGGGAGCAGGAATCCGCGGAGTCCGCGAACCGCCCCCCCGCCGGCAGCCCCGCCCCCGCCGCGCCGCCGGTGCCGGAGCTCACACCCCGGGAGATCGCCGCGGCCCAGCGAGGCAAGGGCCACGCCAGCCCGGCGGTGCGCCACCTGGCCAACGAGCTCGGCGTGGATCTGGCCCAGGTGAGCGGCAGCGGCCGCAAGGGCCGCGTGCTCAAGAGCGATGTCCAGAAGTTCGTCAAGAACGTCATGACGCGCTCCGGCCCCACCGGCCCCGTGGGACTGCAGATGGCCGATTTCTCGGACGTGGATTTCACTGAATGGGGAGAGGTGGACCACGAGCCCCTGTCCCGCATCAAGAAGCTGTCGGGCCCCCAACTCCACCGCAACTGGATCACCGTGCCCCACGTCACCCAGTTCGACGAGGCGGACATCACGGAGCTGGAGGACTTCCGCCAGGGCAAGAAGGACCAGATCGCCAAGGAAGGGGTCAGGCTCACCCTGCTGTCCTTCCTCATCAAGGCGGCGGTGGTGGCCCTGAAGAAATTCCCTCACTTCAATTCATCCCTGGCCCCCAGCGGCGACGAGTTGATCATCAAGCACTACTTCAACGTCGGCATCGCCGTGGATACCCCCGGCGGGCTGGTGGTGCCCGTCATCCGCAACGCCGATCAGAAGGGCCTGTTCCAGCTCGCCGCCGAACTCGGCGAGGCCAGCCAGAAGGCCCGGGACAAGAAGCTCGGGCCCAAGGACATGCAGGGGGGCACCTTCACCATCTCCAGCCTGGGGGGCATCGGCGGCACCTGGTTCACGCCCATCATCAACGCCCCGGAGGTCGCAATCCTCGGCATCTCCAAGGCCGAGATGAAGCCGGTATACGAGGACGGGGCCTTCGTGCCCCGACTCATCCTGCCCATCTCGCTGTCCTACGATCACCGGGTCATCGACGGCGCCGATGCCGCCCGCTTCACCACCGAACTGCGCACCGTGCTCTCGGACATCCGGCACATGCTGCTGTAGACGGCACCTTAACGCTCAAGCAAACGAGGGAGATCGTCCCCCATGGGAAAGAACACTCAGGTAAAGATACCCAATATCGGCGACTTCGAAGGGGTGGAGGTCATCGAGGTACTGGTGGCCCCCGGAGACGAGGTGGCGGCCGAGGCCTCCCTGGTCACCCTGGAGAGCGACAAGGCCTCCATGGAGATCCCCTCGCCCGAGGCCGGCCGCGTGGCCTCGGTGGACCTGCAGGTGGGGGACAAGGTGTCCGAGGGCGACACCATCCTCACCCTCGAGACCAGCGCCGGCGAGACCACGGGCACGGAGGCTCAGCAGGATACGGGCAACGGTGGCGGGGCGCCCGCCAAAGAGAAATCCGCACCGGCACCGGCCCGGCCCGCCGCTGATGCCGACATCCACGCCGAGGTGCTGGTGCTGGGTGCCGGCCCCGGCGGTTATACCGCCGCCTTTCGCGCCGCCGATCTGGGCAAGCAGGTGGTGCTGGTGGAGCGTTACCCCGACCTCGGCGGGGTGTGCCTGAATGTGGGCTGCATCCCCTCCAAGGCCCTGCTCCATACCGCCGGCATCATCGACGCCGCCGCCGCCATGGCGAGCCATGGCGTGAGCTTCGGCCAGCCGGAGATCGACCTCGACCGACTGCGGGGATGGAAGGACAAGGTGGTGGGCAAGCTCACCGGCGGCCTCGCCCAGCTTGCCAAACAGCGCAAGGTACAGGTGGTGCACGGCAGCGGGCGTTTCGACTCCGCCAACCGCCTCAAGGTGGAGGACGGCGACGGCGAGCGCACCATCAGCTTCGACCACGCCATCGTGGCAGCGGGCTCGCGGGTGACCCGGATCCCCGGCATTCCCTATGACGACCCGCGGGTGATGGACTCCACCGGGGCCCTCGAACTGGCGGATATCCCCGATTCCCTGCTGGTGATCGGCGGCGGCATCATCGGCCTGGAGATGGCCACCGTGTATGCCGCCCTGGGCTCCCGCATCACCGTGGTGGAACTCACCAAGGGCCTCATGCCGGGCTGTGACCGGGACCTGGTGCGCCCCCTCCAGAAGATCATCGGCAAACGCTACGAGAACATCTACACCGATACCAAGGTCACCGGGGTGGAGGCCCAGAAGAAGGGCCTGAAGGTACATTTCGACGGCCCCAAGGCGCCGGCCACCGCCACCTTCGACCGCGTGCTGGTGGCCGCCGGGCGGCGCCCCAACGGCGACCGTGTGGGGGCGGAGCAGGCCCACCTCTACGTGGACGAGCGGGGCTTCATCAAGGTGGACCGGCAGATGCGCACCAACGTGTCCAACATCTTCGCCATCGGTGACGTGGTGGGCCAGCCCATGCTGGCCCACAAGGCCACCCACGAGGCCAAGGTGGCGGCGGAGGTGATCGCCGGCCAGCGCACCGTGTTCGACGCCCGCACCGTCCCGTCCGTGGCCTATACCGACCCGGAAGTGGCGTGGATGGGGCCCACCGAGGAGGAACTCAAGGCGGAAGGCATCGACTACGAGAAGGGCGTGTTCCCCTGGGCGGCCAGCGGGCGCTCCCTGGGGATGGGCCGCGACGAGGGCGTCACCAAGGTCATGTTCGACAGGGAGAGCGGGCGCATCCTCGGGGCCGGCATGGTGGGGCCCCACGCCGGCGACCTGGTGGCGGAGGCGGTACTGGCCCTGGAGATGGGCGCCGACGCCCAGGACATCGGCCTCTCCGTCCATCCCCACCCCACCCTGTCGGAGACCTTCGCCTTCGCGGCGGAAATGGTGGACGGCAGCATCACCGATCTCCTGCCCCCCAGGAAGCGCTAGGCCCCGGCGGAGGGGCCCTGAGCCATGACCGCCGTGAAGCTGTATCACCGCACCTTCGGGGAAGGCGATCCCCCCCTGGTGCTGCTCCACGGCGTGTTCGGTTCCTCGGTCAACTGGCAGGCCATCGCCAAGGACCTCGCGGCCCAACGTCGGGTGGTGGTGGTGGACCTGCGCAATCACGGCCGCTCCCCCCATGCCCCGGCCATGACCTACGCCGACATGGTGGCGGACCTGCTGGAACTGTTCCGGGACCTCGGGTTGGAGCGACCCGCCGTCCTCGGCCACAGCATGGGCGGCAAGGTGGCCATGGCCCTGGCCCTGGGCCACGGCCACGCCGTGGGCCGTCTGGTGGTGGCCGACATGGCCCCGGTGGCGAACACCTTCCGGCCCTCCGCCATCCTGGCGGCCCTGCGCGGTCTCGACCTCGGGGCCCTGAACTCCCGCGGCGAAGCCGATGCCGAACTGGCAAAGGCCATCCCGGAACGCCGCATCCGCGCCTTCCTGCTGCAGAACCTGGTGCGCGATGACGACGGCTTCCACTGGCGCATCAACCTCGACGCCCTGGACCGCCACGGCCGCGAGCTGGCGGACTTTCCGTCACCCTACCGCGACGCCACCTTCAGCGGACCCACCCTGTTCCTGCGGGGGGAACATTCGGACTATGTGCTGCCGGACCACGAGGAGGTCATCCACCGCCTCTTTCCCGCCGCCCGCATCCACACCCTGCAGGGCACCGGCCACTGGCTCCACGCCGAGGCCCCGGAGCGCTTCACCGCCGTCGTGCGGGACTTTCTCGACGCGCCGGCATCCCGCACCTCCTGAGCCCGCATATCGCCCCCGGCGGCCAGAGGCCCGCCGTGCCGCGGGCTGGCAACGGGTCTGCAGACAAATCCCCCGCCCGAGTCTATCGTTTGGACGTGGCCCGGCCGGTGCACCGTCCTGCCCATCGGGTTACTCGGGTCCCACCTCGGGCCCCGCGTTCCGGCATCAGCGCCGTCCCGGGGGCGCGCCGCCATCGGCAACCGTGTCGCCCCCGGCATCCGCGCCTATCCCGCTCCGACAATCTTTCTCAAACCATAAGGCGTAAAGACCATGGCACATCAACACTCCAACATCTCCACCACCGACTACGAGCCCTTCCTGGTCAACGACAAACAGGCGGGCGAAGTACACTGGCTGCGCACGGAGGGCTCCGATGGCTCGCCCCAGTACGCCGGCTTCTGGCGTTGTGGTCCCATGACCTTCGACTACGTCTTCCCCGGTGACGAGATCTTCCAGGGGCTGGAGGGTGAACTGCACATCAAGACCAAGGATGGTAAGGAGGTGGTAGTCAAAAAGGGAGATATCGTGGCCTTCGACAAGGGTGTCGAGTCGGTGTGGACCATCCCCGAGGGCTTCACCAAGTTCTTCGTGATCACCTGACGGACGACGGCCCGGGCATGAGCCCAGCGGGGGGCCGCAATGGCCCCCCACGTTCGGGGTCTCTCCCAGAGGCCCCCTTGCCCTTCCCGGGGGAGCTCATGCCCCACGCTTTAGCCTCCCGGAAGAGGAGCAGACATCACTCCGCACCCCAGTTTTCGAGGGGTGGGAAGGGCGCGCGTCGTGACGCACCTCACAGCCCGCGGATCTTCCACCAACAGGCGGCTAAATGCGCCGCTCATGGAACCGCCAACCCGGTTGGAGGCCATTCCGTGCCGCCCCCGCGGCCACCCTCTTCGGGCCTCCAGGAGCCGGAATGAACATCGACGACACTCTGCTGGAGCGGCTGGTCCCCATGAACGCCCTGCCACCCCCCCTGCGCGCCCATCTGAGGCAGGCGGCGGTAATGCTGGAGCCCGCGGCCGGCGAATACCTGTTCCACGAAGGCAACCGGGACGATGCCCACTACTATGTCATCCGCGGTGCCGTGGAACTCGCCTCCGAAGCAGGCGCCCGGGAAACGGTGAAGGCCGGCGGAGAAGCCGCCCGCCACCCCTTGTCGCCGGAACTGCCACGCACCCGCTCGGCGCGGGCCGTCGACACGCCCTCGGTGCTGCAGGTCAACCGCATAATGCTCGATACCTGCCTGTTCTGGGCCCAGGCCACCGGCGGCGACGACGGCACCCCCGCCGCAGACTCCAATCACTGGATTTCCCGCCTCGCCGCCTCGGCCCTGTTCTCCCGGGTGCCTCCGGAAAACATCCAGAAGGTATTGACCCTCCTCGAGTCGGCCCAGTATCTGGCCGGCGATACCGTGGTCCAGCAGGGCGAGATGGGGGATTACTACTACATCCTCCAGCAGGGGCGTTGCGCCGTCTCCCGCCGCAGCGCCGACGGCAGCCGGGAGATGCGCCTGGCGGAACTGACGCCCGGGGACTGCTTCGGCGAGGAGGCCCTCATCACCGGCTCCCGCCGCAACGCCACCGTCACCATGATCACCGACGGCGTGCTGCGGCGTCTGTCCAAGGAGCAGTTCACGGCACTCATCCGCAAACCCCTGGTGCGGGAACTGGATGTCGCCGCCGCCCGCCAGTTGGGCACCGAGAAGGACGTACGCTGGCTCGATGTACGCCTGCCGGAGGAACACGCCAAGACGGCCATCCGCGGCAGCCTGAACATTCCCCTGGCGCATCTGCGCTCGCGCATGTCCGCACTGCAGCGCGGCCATCGTCATATCGTTTATTGCGACTCCGGCAGCCGCAGCGCGGTGGCCACGTTTCTGCTCATGGAGCAGGGCTTCGAGGCCTACCATCTCGCCGGCGGCATCATGAACCGCGGGCACCATGAGACCCGCGACCGGGAGCAGGTCCTGAATACCGCCCGCCAGGCCCAACAGCGCCGGCTCGAGCTGGCCCGGGCCAACCGCACCGTAACGGAGGCGGCCCAGCGCTCGGCCCAGGCCGCCGGTATCGCCGAGGCGGCGCGGGAGGCCCTCGAGCGCAGGCAGGGCGAGCACGCCGAAGGCAACGAGGCCCTGGAAGAGGTTCTGCAGGCGGACCGCCAACGCTTCCGCGAAGAGGCCCGCCACACCGAGGAGACCCTGCGGGAGGCCCAGCAACGTCGCCTCGAACTGGCCGCGGACACCGCCATCCTCGAACGCCTGGCCGAAGAGGCCATCAGCGATGCCGAGAACCGCGAGGAATCCCTGCGCTCCACCACCGAGGAACGCCTCAAGGCCGGCGAAGAGCGCCTCGCCGCCATGTACCAGGGGGTGTGCGCCAAACTCGAGCAGGCTCAGGAGGAACGCGCACGTTTCGAGGCCGCGGCCACGGAGCGCCGCAACGAGTTGGTAGCCGCCGGCCGCCAGGCCGAATCCCGGCTGGCGGAATTGGAACGCCAATGGAAGCTCGCCGCCGCCGAGGTCAAGGGCAGCCAGGCATCCCTGACCCGCCACGACGAAGACACGGCGACGCAACGCCATGGGCTGATGACCGCGGAACTGGAGCTTCGCCGCAACACCCACCAGGGGCTCGAAGAAGAGCGGCAGCGGCTCGAGAAGGACTTCGCCGAAGTGGCCGCAGAGCTGGAACGTCTGCGCCGCGAGCGCCGGGAGGCAAAAGAGGCCCGGCGCCTTGCCGCAGAGGAGGCGGCACGGGTGGAGGCTAAAGAATCAACGCCGCCCGCCATGGTCGACACACCCCCGGACGCCCCGCCACCGACCACCCAGGCCCTGCTGGAGCAGGAACGCGAGGCCCTGGAGGCCCGCACCGCCAAGGCTCGCGAGGCCTATGCCGCGGCCCAGGCCGAACTGGACGACCTGCTGGCGCGGGCGGCGGGTGCGCAGGCCGCCGACACCTGGGAGCAGGCCATCGAGGACCAACGCCAGGTGGTATCCCGAACCCGGGAGGACGTGAACAGCGCGGAAACCACCGAGGAGCGGCTGCGCATCACCCGCGAGATCATCGAGGCCGGCGATGCCCGCAGCGAGGCCATCGAGGATACCCTGCGCCGGCGCCTGGAGCGGGAGCTCGAGGAATGGGTGGCGCGGGAATCGGCGAACGAGGATCGCAACCACAACGTCACCACCCAGCTTTCGGAGGACCTCATCAAGGCCCAGAACGAGGCCATAGAGGCCCTGAAGGCCGAGGAGGAGGCCACGGCCAACATGATGGCCGAGGTACACAGCCAGCTGGAGAGCCTGCGGTAACGTCGGTGGGCGTCAGCCCTCCTCCCTGCCGTAGGGAAAACGCACGTGGCCATACCTGATCACCAGGATGGCCAGGGCGATCACCAGCGCGGCCACCGCTATGCCGATCATCTCCAGGTAGCCCATGTCCTTCATGTCCAGGATCAGGTAACGGGCCAGGGCGACGATGGCGATGTAGAGGGGGATGCGCACCGGCAGCTTGCCTGACTGGAGGTACACCGCGACCATGGTCAGGATCTCCAGATAGATGAACAGCAACAGCAGGTCGGCCAGCCTGACCTTGCCGATACTGAGCATCAGGCCGATCTCCTCACCGATGGCCACTACGGTTGCAATGGCGATGATCAACAGCCCAATATCCTGCATCCAGGTGAGCACCACGCCGCCTGCGCGCTCGAAGACCTTGATGCGTTTGGTCGGAGTCTCACTGTCCATGGTATTGGCCCCCCTGGTCCTTTTATTGGAATTTTGAGTCTTATTGATGGCGCCGGCAGGGTGGATGCCGCCACCCGACGGCCGCGGGCGGTCGCGCCACCGGGATCCGGACATGCCGCTCCATGACCCTCATCAACCGGACCTTTTTCCCCGCGCCCGAACGAGGGACACTAGAGCCTCAACTTACGAGCAATCCCAGGAGCGAGATGATGGACAGCATTACCGTCGAGAGCAAGCCTTCCCCCGCCAAGCTCGACGTGATGGGCGTGGAGGACTGGCCGGTGTGGGCGAAAGAGGTATCGGTGTTTCCCTGGACCTACGATGAAGCCGAGACCTGCTACATCCTGGAGGGCGAGGCAATGGTGACGCCGGACGGCGGCACGCCGGTGGTCCTGAAGCGCGGCGACCTGGTGCGCTTCGATGAGGGGCTGGCGTGTACCTGGGACATCCGTGTTCCCGTCAAGAAACACTACAAACTGGGTTAGGGGCCGGTCATGCCCCATCGCCTTATGGTCAACGCCCGCTGGCTGCGCGGCCTGGTCCTCACCCTGCTGCTGGCCACCCTCACAGTCTCTGTCCACGCCAGGGATTTCGACGCCTGGGTCGGGGAGCTCAAGCACGAGGCCCGGGAACTCGGCATCTCCGATGCCGTGCTCGAGGCCGCCTTCGCCGACATCGCCCCCATTCCCCGGGTCATCGAACTGGATCGCAGCCAGCCGGAATTCACCCTCACCTTCGAGGAATACCTGGAAAGGGTGCTGCCGCCCCGGCGGGTACGCATGGGCCGGGAGCGGCTCGCGGCCCATGGGGCGCTGCTCGAGGAGATCGGCCGGGAATACGGGGTGCAACCCCGCTTCATCGTCGCCCTGTGGGGCATCGAGACCGATTTCGGCCGCATCACCGGCGGCTATCCGGTGATCGCCGCCCTCGCCACCCTCGCCCACGACGGCCGCCGCAGCGCCTTCTTCCGCGGCGAACTGCTCAACGCCCTGGAGATCCTGGACCAGGGGCACATCGACGTCGCCGCCATGGAGGGTTCGTGGGCCGGGGCCATGGGACAAGTCCAGTTCATGCCCTCCAGCTTCCTCAACTTCGCCCAGGACTACGATGGCGACGGCCGCAAGGACATCTGGACCACCACCGCCGACGCCTTCGCCTCCGCCGCCAACTATCTGGCCCGCTCCGGCTGGAATCCCGAGCAGACCTGGGGGCGCAAGGTCCGCCTGCCGGCGGGCTTCGACCCGGACCTGGTGGGGCGGGACATGGACAAGGACCTGCAGGAATGGCAGGCCCTGGGAGTGCGTCGGGCCGACGGCCGGGACCTGCCCGCGGTGACCATCCGCGCCTCCATCGTCCAGCCCGGCGGCCCCGCTGGCCCCGCCTACGTGGTCTACAACAATTACCATGTGCTCCTGAAGTGGAACCGCTCGGACTACTTCGCCACCACCGTGGGCACCCTCGCCGATCGCATAGCCGAGCCTTAGGGGCACCCTCGGGCGGAAACGCCCGCGCCCGAACGGGCCGCCGTGGTCCGTTCGCGTCCAGGGGCGCTCCTACCGCGGGACCCTCCCCGGCTCCCGCGGGAGCGGACTTGCCCGCGAACACGCACCCCCCACGGGCCGCCGTGGATTGTTCGCGGGCAAGCCCGCTCCTATGGGGGGGCGGTGTCGGGCCGGGATGACAACTCAAAATATACCAGCAGGGTCTTCTGCAGGCCCCGTTCATTGTCGTCGCTCACCATGAACCAGCGGCCATCCCGGTGGTGGGTGAGACCCTCGAAGTTGTCGATGTTCCAGCCGCGATGGCTGTCCAGGAGGGCCACCTCCTCCACCGCCAGGGTGGTGCCATCGGCGGGGCCCGGGAACCCGGCGCGGCGCAGGCGGATGCGCAGGGGATGAAAGGGAGAAACGAAGCTGCGCTCCAGGGTCAGGAGGCCCTGTCCGGGGCGGTATTCCATGGCCACCAGGGAGGCGTCGGTGTCCGACGACAGGGGGTAGCGCCAGTAATGGCCCTTGAGATCGTAGAGTCTCACTCCTTCGCCGGCCTCGTTCCAGAAGGGGCGCTCCGGCCCCGTCACCGGCCCCCCGCCGGGGCCGACGGTTACCGCCTCCAGGGCGCGGTTGGGATGGCTGTAGTTGTCCACCAGCTTGAGGGCGGTGGGCAGGGCGTAGCCGGCGGCCCAGTGGCCGTCGGGCTTGAACACCATCAGGCGCGGGGTCTGCTCGAAGCTGATGATGAGACGCGTGTCGCCGCGCACGCCGTTGTCGGCCTGAAGGGCCACCATGCCCTCCGCGTCGGCGAGGTAACGGGGGATATAGCGACCATTGGCGTTGCGCAGGTGGAAACCCCGCAGGCCGTCCACCGCCTTCAGCATGCCGTCCTCGATGTGGGGACGCAGGTGGAAGATGCGCCCGCGGTCGGACAAGGCGTAGAGCAGGCCCTCGTCGGGATCCCAGGCGAGGGCGGACAGGCCGGCCACGCCGACCCCATCGAGGTCCACCGGTTCCAGCTCTACGGCCCCCCGCAACCGGATCCCCTCGAACACCGCCCCGGGCCCCAGCTCATCGTGAAGGACATGGGGTCGGCTGATGACCTCGGACGCCGCCGCCGGCCAGGGGAGGAGCATGAGAACGGCCAGGGCGTGGCCCAGGCGTGAGGCCAGCGGGGCCACGTCAGATGACCCGCTCGTTGCCGCCGTCCACCGGCACCTGGGCACCGGTGGTACAGGCATAATCCTCGCCGCACAGGGCCACCGCCAGTTCCGCCACCCGCCGGCTGGTGATGTCCGTCTGCAACAGGTTGCGCCGGCGGTAGGCCTCCACCGACAGGCCATAGTGGGCGGCCCGCG
>JAABTG010000009.1 GCA_011389995.1 Thiotrichales bacterium | reverse complement strand
TCTCCCTCTGGGAGAGGGCCGGGGTGAGGGGAGCAAAGCCCGGCTGCAAGCTCTGCCCGGCCCGGTATCCCCTCATCCTGTCCTTCTCCCCGGGGGAGAAGGGACCTTATCTGCAATGGCCGCGGTGTCATGCGGGCCGTGCTATTGAAGACCGGCTTCTGATTACTCCCCCTCTCCCCCGGGGACCCATCCGCCGGGAGCGGATGGGAACGCGCGTAGCGCGGCCCCGCAGGGGTGGAGGGCAGGATGCCCGGAATACAGGGCCGGGGTGAGGGGAGCAAAGCCAGGCTGCAAGCTCTGCCCCGGCCCGGCATCCCCTCATCCTGTCCTTCTCCCCGGGGGAGAAGGGACCTTTCCTGAGCTGGCGGTGGGGGCGTCCGGGCCGGACCGATTTTCAACACCGCAGCGCGGCGGCCATTCATCCTTTTGGCTTGAAGCGCCTCGCTCCATGAATGTGGGGGCCTTTCCGGCGTCGCGGGGAGATGCCTGTCGCGGCTCGAAATGGCAGCCGCGGACAGGAGAACGGCGGCCAGCGGCCGCCGTTCTCCGTCACGCCTGGGTCTTGCTACTTGCCAGATTCGCTACCGCTGCGCGGCTGCACCACGGCGGGGGCGTAGGCGTGGGGGTAGCCCCAAGCGGGCTGGCCTCCCCAGGCCGGGTGGCCCCAGCCGCCGTAGGGGTGGCCCCAGCCGCCGTAGGGATAGCCGTAGCCGTGATAGGGATAGCCCCCGTAGGGATGGCCGTACCACGGGCCACCGCCCCACGGGCCGTAATAGTTGTTGCCCCACCAGGCACTGGCCGGAGCGGCGGTGAGGGCCAGGGACGCGGCGAGGGCGATGCCACTCAGGATTGCGCCGATTCGTTTCATGACGAGTCCTCTCTTTTGGGTCTTGTTTATAGCAATCGCTGGAACGCCCGATGATTATACGAACGACCGGTGCGCTTTTTTATAGGCCGTTATTGAGCCAGATCAATTGCTTGTCATTAATGGCCTCCCCTGACCATCGGGTATTCTTCGGGGCCGGGGGCCGGGGGCCGGGGGCGGGTGGTCAGTCGGCCTCGCGCTCGATGGTGCAGCAGTGACTGCCCTCCAGGCAGGCCGGCTCCTCTTCTTCCCCGGCGTGCTCCAGCACTGCGCCGGTGATGGCGTTGGGGCGGTAGGTGGTGCAGCCCTTGAGGCCCTGGTGGTAGGCGATGCGGTAGAGTTCCTTGAAGTCCGCGAAGGGGTGGTCGGGGGCCACGTTGACGGTCTTGGAGACGGCGTTGTCCACGAAGGGCTGGACCGCGGCCTGCATGGCGATGTGGGCCCGCGGCGGCACCTGGTCGGCGCGCACCAGCACGCCGTCGCCGAGGGCGGGGCTGCCGGCGTCCTGCCACAGGGCGTAGGCCCGGTTGGTGACGTCGTAGACGGCGTGGCTGCCGTCGGCCTGGAGCACGCGGCGCCGGCCCTCGAAGGAATAGACGGGCTCGATGCCTCCCGACACGTTTTCCGCCAGCAGGGAGATGGTGCCCGTGGGGGCTATGGTCACCAGGTGACTGTTGCGGATGCCGTGGCGGGCGATGCCGTCCCGCACGTCCGCCGGCAGGCGGGCGACGAAGGGCGACGCCAGGTAGGCCTCCCTCTCGAAGGCCGGGCACGGCCCGCGTTCCGCCGCCAGGTCCACCGAGGCGCGGTAGGCGGCATCCCTGATGCAGGCCATCGCCGCGGCCGCCAGGTCGCGGCCGGCGTCGCCGTCGTAGGGCAGGCCCAGCATGATGAGGGTGTCGGCGAGGCCGGTGATGCCGAGGCCGATGCGGCGGGTGCGCCGGGCCTGCTCCTGCTGGCGCGGCAGGGGGAAGCGCGACACCTCGATGACGTTGTCCAGGAAGCGCACCGCCGCGGGGACGGCCGCCGCCAGGGCGCCCAGGTCGAGGCGGGCGTCCCGGGAGAAGGGGGCGGTGACGAAGCGCGTGAGGTTCAGGGCCCCCAGGTTGCAGGCCCCGTAGGGGGGCAGGGGGATCTCGCCGCAGGGATTGGTGGCGCTGATGTCCTCGCAGTAGCCGAGGTTGTTCTCGCGGTTGATGGTGTCCACGAACAACACCCCGGGTTCCGCGGCGTCGTAGGTGGCGCCCATGATGTCGTCCCACAGGGCGCGGGCCGACACCTCGCGATGGACCTCGCCGTCGCGGCCGGGGAAGCGCAGGGGCCACGGACGGCCGGCCTCCACCGCGGCCATGAAGGCATCGCTCACCAGCACCGAAAGGTTGAAGCGGGTGAGGGCGTCGCCCGCCGCCTTGGCGTGGACGAAGGCCTCGATGTCCGGGTGGTCGCAGCGCAGGGTGGCCATCATGGCGCCGCGGCGCGCGCCGGTGGAGAGCACCGTGGCGCACATGGCGTCCCAGATGTTCATGAAGGCCACGGGCCCGGAGGAGACGGTGCCGGTGGCGTGGGCCACGGTGCCGGCCGGGCGCAGGGTGGAGAAGTCGTAGCCCACACCGCCGCCCTGTTGCATGGTCAACGCCCCCTCCTTGAGGCCCTGGAAGATCCCCTCCATGGAGTCCTCGATGGTCCCCATGACGAAGCAGTTGAACAGGGTGACCCGGTTGCCGGTGCCGGCGCCCGCCAGGATGCGCCCGCCGGGGAGGAAGCGGAACCCCTCCAGCAGCGCCGCGAAGCGTTGCCGCCAGAGTGCCTGGTCCCGGGGTTCGGCGGCGGCGATGGCGCCGGCCACCCGCTGCCAGGTGTCGGCCACGTCCTCCTCGCCGGCATGGCGGTACTTGGTCTGCCAGATGAGGCGGGCGATGGGGGTGTGGATGGTGGGCTGGGACATGGCGGGCACCGTGGTGATGGTCGGACTGGGGACGCCCCGGGAACGCCGGGGGCCGGCGCCGGTCTACGCCCACGGGGGCAGGGCGGTGAAATCCGCCCCTTGAAGGTATCATTGGGGCGCATTCGCGACCTTTCAAAGCATAGGATAGGGGAGTCCGGCGGGAGGCGCGGCCACCGCCCCGGCGCGGGATGCCGGGCGAAGACGACGAGGGCCCCCGGGTCGATGCATCGAGGGCCCATTCATAAAGGGCCGGGCCCATGTCGCCCGGCGCCACCAGAGAGATGACCATGGCAGGAGAACAGCGAGGCCCCGCCGCGGCGGGCGGCGTTGCCAACACCGTGCACGTGCAGGACATGCATTGCGCCGCCTGCGGCGCCATTTTGGAGGAGCGCCTGGGCGCCCTGGAGGGGGTGGAAAAGGTGCGGGTGGACTGGCGCCGGGGCGTGGCCCGGGTCACCGGGCGCGGGGTCATCCCCGCCGGGCGCCTGGAGGCGGTGGTGCGGGATGCGGGATACACCCCGGGCCGGGCCGCCGGGCTGCCCCTGGTGTCGCGCCGGCCCGCCGATTACGGCTTCCTGCTGGCCGGCGCGGTGGCCGTGGTGGCCATCTACGGCCTCATCCGCTGGATGGGCCTCGACCGGCTGTCCCTGGCCCAGGAGGGGGACATCTCCCTGGTCACCAGCATCCTGGTGGGGTTGATGGCGGGGGTGTCCAGCTGCATGGCCCTGGTGGGGGGCATCGTGCTGGGCTTCGCCGCCAAGTGGGCGGAGCAGAATCCGGCCGCGGACGGCTGGCGCCGATTCCAGCCCCACGTCCATTTCAACGGCGGGCGCATCCTCGGCTTCATCGCCTTCGGTTACCTGCTGGGTCTGCTGGGCATGATCCTGGAGATGTCCGTAGGGCTCATCGCCCTGCTGACCCTGCTGGCGGGCGTGCTCATGTTCGTTCTGGGCTTGAGCCTGCTGGATGTGTTCCCGCGCATCCAGAACGTCATCAGTCTGCCTCGCTTCCTGCGTCGGGGGGCGGGCCCGCGGCAGCGGGAATACACCCACTGGGCCGCCTTCGCCGGCGGTGCCGCCACGGTGTTCCTGCCCTGCGGCTTCACCCAGACCATCCAGGTCTACGCCATGAGCACCGGCGACCCCATGCAGGGGGCCCTGGTGATGGGCGGGTTCGTGGTCGGCACCACCCCCGCCTTCCTCACCCTGGGGGGCCTGAGCAGCCTGGCCCGGGGCAGCTTCGGCAGGCTGTTCTTCAATACCGCCGGGGTGGCGGTGCTGCTGTTCGGCATCTACAACATCTCCAACGGCGTCACCGTGGCGGCGCCCTACCTCGCCTCCCTCGGACAACCCCTGCCCACCGCCGAACAGGCGGACGGGACGGCAGCGGATGCCCCGAAGGAGCCCTTCCGCGTCTACACCGACGTCACCGGCCACGGCTACGAGCCCAACCTCGCCTATATCCCCCCGCACACACCCATCCGCTGGGTGTTCAACTCCAAGGAGCGCTTCACCTGCGCCAACGGCCTGGTGGTACCGGCCCTGGGGGTACGGCGCAGCCTCAAGCCCGGGGAGAACGAGGTCATCGAATTCGTGTCCCCGGGGGCGGGGGAGATCGCCTATACCTGCACCATGGGCATGTACGCCGGCCGGCTGGTGGTGGACGAGGGGTTCTGACGGCGGTGCCCCGAGGGGCCCGGCGTGTCAGTTGTTCTTGAGGATGCGCTGCTTGTCCCGCTGCCAGTCCCGCTCCTTCTCGGTGGCCCGCTTGTCGTGGAGCTTCTTGCCCTTGGCCAGGGCGACTTCCACCTTGGCGCGGCCCTTCTTCCAGTACATGCGGGTGGGCACCACCGTGAAGCCCTTGCGCTCCACGGCGCCGATGAGGGTGTCCAGCTGGCTGCGGTGGAGCAGCAGCTTGCGGGTGCGGTCGGGCTCCGGCTTGATGTGGGTGGAAGCGGTGGGCAGGGGCGTGATGTGGGCCCCCAGCAGCCAGGCCTCGCCGTCCTTCACCAGCACATAGCTGTCCCGCAGCTGGGCCCGCCCGGCCCGCAGGCTCTTCACCTCCCAGCCTTCCAGCACCAGCCCCGCCTCCAGCTTGTCGGTGAAGCTGTAGTCGTGGCCCGCCTTCTTGTTGGCGGCGATGAGGTTGGAGGGAGCGGCTTTTTTCTTGGTGGCCATGGCACTGTGGGTGGGGAAAAACGAACTACTATACACACCGCGCCCGCGCCTTGCCTACGGCACGGGGGGCCGTGGCGAAAGGGACGGGGGCGTCAGACGAAGGCGGCGAAGGGTGCCACGGTGACCGTCTCCCCCGCCTCCACCGTGCCCTGGGATTCGGGGAGCAGGATGAAGCAGTCGGCGCGGCTCATGGAGGTGAGCATGCCGGAGCCCTGGCTGCCCGTCACCGCAACCGTCGGGCCGCCGGCGGCGGCGTGGTCGAGGATGCCGCGGGCGCATTCGAAGCGCCCCGGGCGTTTGCGGATACGGCCGGTGCTGGTGGCCCGCAGGGTGAGGGGCTCCTGCCAGCCGGCGCCGGCCAGTTGGCCGAGGGTGGGTTGCACCAGCAGGTAGAAGGTGACCATCACCGCCACCGGGTTGCCGGGCAGGCCGAAGAACAGGGCGTCCCCGAGCCGGCCGAAGGTGAAGGGCCGGCCGGGTTTCATGGCCAGCTTGCGGAATTCCACCCGGCCCCGGTCCCCCAGCACGGCGCCGATGTGGTCCGCCTCGCCCACGGACACCCCACCCGAGGTGATCACCACGTCGGCCATGGCGGAGGTCCGGCTGAAGGCCCGGGCCAGCTCCGCGGCGGAGTCCCGCACCACGCCGAGGTCCAGGACCTCCACCCCCAGCCGTTCGAGCATGCCGAACAGGGTGTAGCGATTGCTGTCGTAGACATCCCCGGGCCCCAGGGGATCCCCCACGGCGCGCAGCTCGTCGCCGGTGGAGAAGAAGGCCACCCGCACCGGGCGATGCACCGTGACCTCGCCGAGGCCCAGGGAGGCCATGACCCCCATGTCCGCCGGCGTCAGGCGGCGCCCGGCGGGCAGCACCACGCTGTGGGCGGCGATGTCCTCGCCGGCCTGGCGCACGTTCTGGCCGGGCCGGTGGCGATCGTCGATGCGGATGCGCCCTTCCCCCGCCGCGTCGACGTGCTCCTGCATCACCACCGTGTCCGTGCCGGCGGGCATGGCCGCGCCGGTCATGATGCGCACGCAGGCGCCGGCCTGCCATCGCCCGGCGAAGGGCGTACCCGCCAGGGCCGCGCCCGCCACGGTGAGCTCCCGGGTGCCCGACGGCGGCAGGTCCGAGCCCGCCAGGGCATACCCGTCCACCGCGGAGTTGGTGTGGTTGGGGACATCGCGGGGCGACACCACATCGGCATCCAGCACGCGCCCCAGGGCGCTGCGCAGGGCCACCCGCACGCCACCGGCGACGGGGACGGCGAGGGCGGCGATGCGCCGGCGGGCCTCGTCGATGGCGAGGGCCCCGGGATCCGAGTCGTCGGCACAGGACGGGGTGGCATTGCGGATGGCATCGGAAGGCGACATGGCTTCAGGCCCTGGGGGGCGTCGGTGAGGGGCGCGGTGTCAGGCCGAGGTGGGTGATGACGAAGGCGGCGATGTCCGCGGGCCCGTTGAGGGGCAGGTGGGGGATGCCGTAGCCGCTGCCGGGCCCTTCGCCGTCGGTGGCGATGGCCACGATGGTGGGGTCGTCGGGGTGGAGCAGGGGCTTGCCCAGGGCGGGGCGATGCAGCTCTATCTTGGGGAAGGACTCATGCTTGAAGCCCTCCACCACCACCAGGTCCAGTCCCGCGGGGTCCAGCATGGCCAGGGCATCGGCCAGGTAGACGTCGTCCCGCCGCTCGGCCTGCTCGACGATGAGGGCCATGCGATGGCGGGAGGCCACCAGGATGCGCTCGGCCCCCGCCTGACGCAGGGTGTGGCTGTCCTTGCCCGGATGGTCAATGTCGAAGCTGTGATGGGCGTGCTTGACCACGGCTATGCGCAGGCCCTGGGCCGTGAGGGCCGGCAACAGGCGGGCCAGCAGCGTGGTCTTGCCCGTGCCGCTGAAGGCCGCGAAGCCCATGAGGGGGACCGGATACTCAATCTGCGCCATGCTGGGCCACCTGGGCGTCGCCTGTTGCCTCACCTTCGAGGCGGGCCCGCTCTTCCGGGGTGTTGACGTTGGTGAACTGCTCCGGGAAATCGGAGAAATCCACGTTGACGGTATGGTGCCCTTCGTACCACAGGTCGATCTTGCGGTCGCCGGCGGCCAGGAAGGCCTCCAGGCTCGGCAGCAGGGTGCAGCGCAGGAGGGCGTAAACGGGCTGCATACGGTTGCCGTCATGGGCCACGGCGATATCCGCCCCGGCCCCTTCGAGGGCGCCGGCCAGGCGCTCGGCCAGATGGGGCGCCACCATGGGGCCGTCGCAGGGCAGGGTGAGAAGCAGGGGGGTGGTGCTCGCCGCCATGCCCACGGCGAAGCCCGCCAGGGGGCCCTGGTAGTCCGTCAGGGCATCCGATACCACGGGCCAGCCGAAGGCGGCGTAGCGGTCGCCGTTGCGGTTGGCGTTGATGAGCACCGCCTCCACCTGGGGGGCGATGGCGTCCAGGACATGGGCCACCAGGGGGCGTCCCCGGAGTTCCACCAGGCCCTTGTCCCTGCCGCCCATGCGCCGGCCGCGCCCCCCTGCGAGCACCAGGGCGGTGATACCGTTGGTCCGCCCGCGGGTCATGCCCCGGACACCTTGTGGCCAGCGGGAGACACGGTGACGGGGTTCAAACCCCCGGCGCCGGTGGCCGCGGGAGGCCATGGCGGGGCCGTGAGGCGGGGGCGGAGGTGGAGGGACAGGGCGGTAAGGGGCATGGTTCCAGGCGTCACGGGATGGGAGCACGTTCTAAAGAGATTGTTGCATAAGCAATACCGGTGCCATGGGCGCTCCTTTGGCGCGGCCACGGGCGTGGGGCGGATGCCGGGACGGTGGATCGTCCGGCGCCGGTGTCCCGCATGGACCCCGGTGCTCCACCCGAGCGAGGGAACCGGATCCGTCAGGCCGCCGACGATGTGGGGCAAATTGACCAATTCGGGTTGAATGCGCAGGACAGAATGTCCTATTTTCACCTGTCCTGAGGAGTAACCCTGGGCATCCCGGCCCCTTTGGGTTTCTTCTGTCCCCAGCCAAGGAGAGAGCATGTTCGACGCGATTCCAGGGTTCATACCCGGCGGGTCGAGGCGGCCGCGGTGACTGACGCGGCGAGCCCCCAGGCCTCCACGACCCCCAACGCACGTCTCAGCTCGGTCCTCGTGGTGGACGGCGACACGGCCACCATCAACCTGCTGCGCAAAGGGCTCCTCCCCCGCTTCAGCCTCGTGGAAGTAGTGGAGAACAGCAGCACCGCCGACGAACTGCTGGCCCGCTGCCATTTCGATCTCATCATCGTCGCGGTGGGTCTGCCGGACCGTTCCGGGGTGGACTGGGTCTTTGATCTGCGGGCCCGCGATTGCGGCACGCCGGTGATCTTCATGGCCGCCGACGCCGACGTGAAGACCGCCATCGAGGCCCTGCGCTCCGGGGGCTCGGACCTGATCCTCAAGCCCTTCACCATGGAGCAGATGGAAGAGGCCCTGACGCGCACCCTGGAGCGTCGGCGCATGGAGCAGGAGAACTATGCCCTCCATCGCCAGGTGGATCACCTCTATGACAGCAGTGGCATGGTGGGTTCCTGCGAGGCCATCAAGGGCATATGTGACGTCATCAAGCGGGTGGCCCCCAGGCCCTCCACGGTGCTCATCGAGGGCGAGTCCGGCACCGGAAAGGAGTTGGCGGCCCGGGCCCTGCACCGTTGGAGCGGCCGAAACGGGGCCTTCGTGCCGGTGAACTGCGGTTCCATGAACGGCGAGTTGCTGGAAAGCGAGTTGTTCGGCCACGTCAAAGGGGCCTTCACGGGGGCGAGTCAGGCGCGGGAAGGCCTGTTCTCCTACGCCGACGGCGGCACCCTGTTCCTGGATGAGATCGGCGAGATGCCGCTGACCATGCAGACCCATCTGCTGCGGGTGATGGAGGAACGGGCGGTGCGGCCCATGGGAGGCAATTCCCAGGTCACCGTGGACGTGCGTCTGGTGGCCGCCACCAACCGTCAACTCCAACAGGAGGTGGCCGAGGGCAGGTTCCGCGAGGACCTGTACTACCGCCTCAACGTCCTCAGCATTCGTATGCCGGCCCTGCGGGAGCGGGCGGCGGACCTGCCCGAACTGGTGCATTACTTCTGCGGCCTGTTGGCCACCGAACTGGGGGTGGAGGCCCCGGCCATCGGCGACGCCGAGCTGGATCGGCTGGCCCGTTACGAGTGGCCGGGCAACATCCGGGAATTGCGCAACGTCATCGAACGCGCCCTGTTGCTCAACAGCCGGCCGTCCCAGTGCCTGTCCGGATATCGGGGCACCCCGGAGGAGGCGGTGGCGGGCCAGGAGGACGACCTGTCCCTCGAGAGCGTGGAGCGCCGCCACATCCTCAGGGTGCTGGCCATGGAGGACGGCAACAAGTCCGCGGCGGCACGGCGGCTCGGGATATCCCGCAAGACCCTGGAGCGCAAGTGTCAGGCCTGGGGGAGTTCATAATAAAAGCGCTGAATAAAGCCATCCTGGCTTTCTCAGCGCACGCCCAGGGAAAATGCGATTTTCCCTGGGCGTCATTCTCGAACCCTGGCGGGTCCGAGAATGGCGGCCCATCCCTGGGCCGCAGGACGCGTTGAAAGCTCCGCAGGCCGGGTTGAGGGACGCGAAACCCGGCATGGCTGGGGTGGCTGGCGCGGCGGTTCTATTCGTGGGCCCACACCAGTTCCCCCGTGCCCTTCATCTCGTAGCCCCCGAGGGTGTCCGCCAGGCGGCGGCCCTCGCCGCAGTTGAGACGCGACAGCAGCTCCTGGAACAGGCGCCGGAACCAGATGTTGCGGGGCAGGGCGAAGTCGAAGGATTCCCAGCCGAAGGAGACGAAGCCGAGGCCGGCCTCGTTGGCGGCGGCCCGCGAGCCGGGGGCGACGTCCGCCTGATCCATGACGATGGCGGTGGCCGCCTCGCGCTCCGACAGGGCGGTGGTGGTGACGTTGAGGCTGTGGGGCCAGGCCCCGGGCTGGTTGTACATCTCCATGAGGAAACGCTGGGCGCCGGAACCGGACTGGCGCTGCACCCAGCGAAAGCGGGATGCGGCGAGTTCCGCGGGGTCCCTGGTGCGGCTGAGCACCGAGGCCCGGGCCATCAGCCCCTGCTCCCGGGAGAAGGCGCGGATCAGCACCCAGTTGCGGTGCTGGGAATACTGGCGCAGCAGGGCGGGATGGCGGGTATGGCTCTCGGTGCCGGGCCCCCAGTGCAGCCCGCCCACGTCGATGCGCTGGGACTGCAGCAGGTCCAGGCCGAGGCGCGTGCCCGTGGGGGTGTAGCTGATCTGGGCGTGGGCCTTGAGGTCGCGGGTGAAGCCCGTCACCACCCGGTAGAGGAGGGGGTCATCGCTGCCGGCGATGGCCAGGCGGTCCACCAGCAGGCCGCCGTGGGCCGAGTCCAGTATCCAGCGGTCGATGAGTTCCCGGGGGAACATCCATTTGCCGGTGATCTTGGTGGCCGGGATCCGCCCCTCGCTGGCCATGGCGTAGATCTTCTTTTCGTTGAGGTGGAGATAACTGGCCACCTGCTTGACGTTCATGAAGACGGCGGGCGTGTCGGTGGTCATGACGGCGCTCATGGTGTTCAGCCCACGTCGGCCGTGCTCCGGCGCCGCGTACCGCCGGCGCCCGCCGGACGCGCCGGCGGGATGGCGTCGAAGACGATGTGCTCGGCGCCGTTGTAGACGAGAAAATGCCGTCCCTTGGCGCGGGCGATCATGGTGACGCCGATGGTGCGGGCGAGTTCGAGGCCCTTGAAGGTGACGCCGGAGCGGGACAGCAGCACCGAGATGCCCATCTGGGCCACCTTGATGACCATCTCGGAGGTGAGACGCCCGGTGGTATAGAAGCACTTGTCGCCGCCGTCCACGCCGTTCAGCCACATGTAGCCGCTGATGGCGTCTGCTGCGTTGTGGCGCCCCACGTCCTCCACGAACAGGTGGATGCGCGGGCCCTCCCGGGGATGGACCTCACACAGCGCGCAGCCATGCACCGCGCCGGCCTGCTTGTAGACCTCGTTGTAATCCGTCAGGTGTTCCAGGAGGGCGTAGATCTCCGACTGGGCGACGGTGCGCGGGGTCAGGCGGATGTTCTCTATCTGTTCCGCCATGCGTCCGAACACCGTGCCCTGGCCGCAACCGCTGGTGACGGTGCGGTGCTTCATCTTCTCCTCGAGGTCGCTGATGCGTTCGAAGGTGTCCACCTTCACGATGGCCTTGTCCCAGTCGACGGTGATGGCATCGACGGATTCGAGACAGGGCACCAGGCGCTGGTTGAGGAGGTAACCCAGGGTCAGGAGCTCCGGGTGGCTGCCGAGGGTCATGAGGGTGACCACCTCGCGGTCGTCCAGCACCAGGGCGAGGGCACGCTCACCGGCCACGAAGCCGGCCCGGGACGTACCGTATTCGTCGATGGCCACCACCTCGTGGGAGGGGCGCAGGCCGGCGTCGCTCATTTCCGGCACGTAACGGGGAGGGGTGTCTTTCATGGGGGCTGGGGTACTCCTGGGTAAGCCGATGGCCGCCTGCCGCGGCGGCCTCCCAAAGTCCAAGCAAGAACCATTCCCATCGGGCCGGCAGCGCCCCGGGGACCGCGGTTACGGGGCGCAAAGCCCCGTCGTCGTCGGCAAAACCACCGGAGATTGCCGCATTTTGTCCCTGCATTCCTCATGGATAGGACAATATGGCTAGGAATGTGAGCACTCTTGGCACAATTTTCCACATCCTTGGTCCTCACCACGGCAGGAAACCGCTATGCGGTTTCAATTTTGAATTTTGAATTTTGAATTTTTAATTGTGATGCCCTTAGTGCTGGTCCACCCCCGACTCCCGACCCCCGCTCGGCTACGCGCCCTAGCCGCATGAGCTTTGGCCGGAAGCCCCCGCGAGGCAGGGGAAAACCGCGTTTTCCCCTGCCGCGCCGAAGTGGGCCATGGATGGCCCATCCCGGCTTGAACGATCCGCCCCATCCCGGCATAGAGCTGCGAAGCCGGAAGTCCCCGCGAGGCAGGAGCCTCGCCATGGGGCGCGCCCGGCGCGACCCATGTAGGCAGGGGAAAACCGCGTTTTCCCCTGCCGCGCCGAAGTGGGCCATGGATGGCCCATCTCGGCATTGAACAATACTGGCCCATCTTCGGCTCGAACTATGATCTTTGCCGAATCGCCAGGGCCGCCTGGTTGCGCAGGGTGTTGAGGTAATTGCGCTCGGCTTCGGTGATGGGGCGGTTGCGTTCGTCGCGATCGGCGTAGATGAGGCCGAGGCACTTGTTGCCGATGATTACCGGGTAGAGGGCGAAGGTGCTGGGAGAGAGCAGGTCGCGGTGCCAGGCCGGTATGTCTCCCCCCCGGGGCCCCTGGACCTGGATGATGTCCTCGTGTTCGCGCACCGCCCGGCCGAATATGTCCTGGGCCCTGGTGGTGGAGAACTTGAGGCGGGGCAGCAGCTTGTCGATGTCGCGACCGAGGCCGAAGCGGGCGTTCATCTCGGCCTGCCGGGAGTTGTTGATGAACAGCACCACCCGCGTGAAGCCGAGACCCCGGAACAGGGTCTCGAGGATCATGATGAGAATGTCGTTGATGCCGTAGTTGTCCACCAGGGCCTGGCTGATGTCCTGAATGCCGCTCAGCAGCGTGGTCTGGGTCGATGGTGCGTCGTTTTGGCCGCTGTCCTCCACGGCGGCACCTTCCCGAGGGTCCTCGTCCTCCGAGTCCTCCTCCTGCCGCCCCAGGCGGCGGGCGTTGCGCAGGATGGCATTGTCGCCGAGGTCGATGGCGGCGGCGCGGGAGAAGCGCTGGATATCCTCCACGCCCTCGGCGATCACCTGTTGCATGCGGTCCGGCGCCAGCCGCACCGCCTGACCGTAACGCTGCTCCAGCTGTGACAGGCGTTCGTGGCATGCGCCGGGGTCGTCGCCGCCCATGGCCATGGCCACCTCGTTGGCGAAACAGGACAGCAGGCGCATGGCCTGCCGGGGGTTGGCGGGACGCCGCGGCATCTCGTCGACACCCAGGGTGCGCATGCCTTCCAGGAGTTCGGAGGGCAGATGCCACTCCCTGCCCACGCCGATGCCCAGGGCCTCGAAGGTGAGGCCGAGCACTGCCACGGCGGCGGCCTCCTCGGACAGGCCCTGGTTGTCCATGAGACGGCCGATCTCCTCGTCCTCGTCGGGAAAATAATAGGCCGACAGATAGCGTCCCAGGGTGTGGAACATGGCGCTCACGAAGCCCTGTTCGGCGTCGGCGTGGGCCATGTCGGCGGCCAGGCGGCGGCTGATGAGGCCGCTGAAGAAGGCCCGTCCGCCCACCTCCTTGAGCACCGGCACGTTGGGCTTGTCGGCGATGTGCTCGAACAGCAGCAGGCTCAGGGCCGCCATGCGCACCTGGTTGAAGCCGAGGATCACCACCGCCCGGGATACGGTGCTGATGGAACCACCGTACTGGCCGTAGTAGGAGGAGTTCACCAGCCGCAGCAGCTTGGTGGTGAGGGCATAGTCTTCCAGGATCAGGTTGGTGAGCTCGTCCACCGATGCGCGATCGATGGCGGCGGTCTTCTGGCTGATCTCCGAGATGTGGCGCCCGATGGCGGGAAAATCCGGCTTCTGGCGCATGCGCCGCAACAGGAAATTCAGGGTCGACTGGCGGCGTGGCTCATGCTCGTGCACCTCGGGTTCGGCGAATACCGCCAGGGCGTCCCGCATCTCGCCGGCATCGGAGTAACGGGCGTCGGGCCGCTTCTGCAGGGCCCGGGACACGATGCCGTCGAGGCCGGGGGCCACCTCGGGACGGATGGATGACGGCGGGGGTACCGGCCGATGGGCGATGTGGTACATGGCCGCCATGGGGTCGTCTTCGGCGATGGCGCGCCGGCCGGTGAGCATTTCGAACAGGATGAGCCCCAGGGAGAAGATGTCCGTGGCCGCCGTGGCCCGCCCCTTGTCCACCATCTCCGGTGCCAGGTACTGGAAGGTGCCCCACAGGCCCTCCATGACCCGGGTCTCGGTACCGCTGGGGAGCGCGATGCCGAAATCCAGCACCCGCGGGGAGTCGTCGTCCTGAATCACCACGTTGGCGGGTTTGATGTCGCGATGCACCACCTGCTGGCCATGGGCGTATTCCAGGGCGTCCAGGATCTGCGTCATCCAGGCCACGATGCGGGGCAGGGGCAGGCGGGGCTCCTCCGCGAGCACCTGGTCCAGGGTGCGCCCCCTGACCCGCTCGTAGACCACGTAGGGCACGTCCCCCAGGCGCCCGGCGTCGTATACCGGCACGATGCCGGGGTGTTTCATGCGTCCCACCAGCTGGGCCTCCTTGAGGAGGGTGGCGGCATCCCGGGTGCGGCGGGTCAGGGTCTTGATGGCCACCTCCCGGTCGAGTTCCGGATCCGTGGCCAGGTAGACCACCCCCTGGGCACCGCGGCCCAGGATCCCTCCCACCACGTAGCGACCGATACGGGTGGGATGGGGGCGGGGGCGGGTGGAGGGCTTGGCGGCCATGAGGGTACCGGTGGGGCGGGTACCCTACATAGCGGCCCGTCGGGCGGCGGCTTGACGGGCCGCCCCGAGGGTGGCGCAGCGGCGCGGCCTCAGTCGTACTCGAAGAGGGCCCTGGGCTCTTCCTCGGGGGCAGGGGGGTTCTCCTGTCGTCCAGGGGGCTTCGGTGCCTCTTCGAAGGGGGCCAGCAATGGCACCTGCATGGCCGGCTCGAACAGCACCCGGGATTTCGGCTGCTCCAGCTGCTTGGCCCGCAGGAAGTTGTACTTGCTGCTGGTGATGTGGGCGATATCCGCGCGGTTACGGACGATGGTGGGCTTGATGAACACCATCAGGTTGTTCTTGGTGCTGTCGCTGCTGGTGCTGCGAAACAGGTTGCCCAGCACCGGCAGGTCCCCGAGCACAGGCACCTTCTGTTCCGTGGTCTGAAAGTCGTCGCGGATGAGTCCTCCCAGTACCACTATCTCGCCGTCGTCCACCAGTACGGTGGTGTTGATGGAGCGGGTGGTGGTGATGAGGTCCACCGCCTGGGCGCTGTCGTCGATGCTGGAGACCTCCTGGGAGATCACCAGGGACATGGCGTCGCCTTCGTTGATCTGGGGGGTGACGGTGAGTTCCAGCCCCACGTCCCGGCGCTCGATGGTCTGGAAGGGATTGTCCGGTGTGGTGGAGTCGTTGGTGAAGCTGCCGGTGAGGAAGGGCACGTTCTGGCCCACCACGATGGCGGCCTCCTCGTTGTCCAGGGTGAGGAGGGTGGGAGTGGCGATGAGATTGGTGTCCGATGAGGTGGCGAGGGCCCGCAACAGGCCGCGGATGTCGCCGTTGCGTACCAGGCCCAGGGTCAGGCCGGAGAGGGTGGAGGCGCCATCGGCACCGACGAAGGGGCTGTTGGGGCCCTGGGGATTGCTGATGACGAAACTGCCGTCGCTGCCGCCCACCAGGTCGCGAAGCTGCACCCCCATTTCGGCCGCATTCTCGCTTCGCACCTCGGCGATGATGGCCTCCACCAGTACCTGGGCGCGGCGGATATCCAGCTGGGAGATGACCTGGCGCAGGGAGGCGTAGGCCTCGGGCGGAGCCGTGATCACCAGGGCGTTGGAGGCCTCGTCGGCACGGATACCTATGTCGTTGCCGCGCTGGTTGTTGGCGCCGCCGGCGGCGTTGCCGGCCCCTTCATCCTGCTGGATGTCGCTGCTGATGTCCGTGAGGACGTCGGCGAGCTCGGCCGCCCGGGCATAGCGCAGATAGACCACGTGGGTGTTGCCGGTGGACTCCAGGGGGGTGTCCAGGTGGGTGATGAGGGCGCGGACGCGCAGGCGGGCCAGCTGGTCGCCGCTCATGAGGATGCTGTTGGTGCGCTCGTCGGCCACCAGGCTGGGCAGGCCCTGGCCGCCTTCCACCGCGGCCTGGCCCTGGGCGGGCCGCTGCAGGGCGGTGATCACCCGCACCACCTCGGCGGCCGTCGCATGCTGCAGGTTGATGACCTCGATCTCGGCGTCGGTCTTCTGATCGATGCGGGTGATGATCTTCACCAGCCGCTCGATGTTGCCGGCGCGGTCCGATACCACCAGGACGTTGGTGGCCGGATAGGCGGCGAGGTGGCCCTGCTGGGGCACCAGGGGCCGCAGGATGGGTACCAGCTGGGAGGCGGAGACGTTCTCCACCTGCACCACCCGGGTCACGATCTCGTCGCCGACCCCGGGTGCCCTATCGCTGGCCAGCGGGGTGTCGATGTGCTTGGCGTTGGCGTCCGGCACGATCTTGACGACGTTGCCCGAGGGTACGGCGGCGAAGCCGTGGACCTCGAGGATGGACAGGAATACCTGGTAGAGCTCCTCCTTCTCCATGGCCATGGAGGAGACCACGCTGACCTTGCCCTTCACCCGCGGGTCGACGACGAAGTTGCGTCCCGTGACCTCGGATACCGTGGCGATGAGGGTGCCGATCTCCGCCTCCTCCAGGTTGAGGGTGACGGGTTCCGCCCGCGCCGCGGGGGCCAGCAACGCCGTGCCGGCGTACAGCAGCAGGAGCAGGAACAGGGCGGGGAGGGCGGGCTTCATATTACGCATGGTGGTTGGGCCTTCGGGCAGGGTGGCATCAGTCATCGGGAACTACAGGGGCGCGGGCGGAGCGGCCGGGGGCCGGCCTCGCCAGGGCCGGGGCCCGGGAGACGTTGGTGTCGGTGGCGGCATTGTCTTCACGGGCCAGGGCCAGGGTCTCGAAGCGGCCGTTGCGCTTGAGCAGCACATGGTCCCGGCGGATGGCGGCCAGTTCGGCGCCGGCGGGGACGGTGTCACCGAGGCGGTAGTGGCGATCCGGTACCCCGGGGGCGCCGATGATGGCCCGCGCGTCGCCGCGGTCGTCGGAGGCCAGTACCCCCACCAGTTTGAGGTCCAGGCGGGTGGCCGGGGCATCCACCGGCCGGGGTTGTGGCGCCGGCGCGGCGGGTCCCGCGGCGTTACCGAACAGGTGCCAGTGGGCCAGGTCCGCCAGCCGCCGTTCGGGGCGGCCCGGGGCGGCGGGGTCCACCGCCAGGGTGGTTGCGGGCAGGGCCGGCGGTGGCTGGGAGAGCTGCCGGTAGCCGCTCCAGCCGCGCCAGCCCATGACCACCAGCAACAGCAGGCTCGTCGCCACCACCGCCAGGCGTGCGCCGCCGGCCTTCATGGCGTGAGGCCTCCGTCGCTGCCGGCGGCGGCATCCCGCTCCAGGGTCAGGCGGGCGTTCACCCGGCCTGCGGCGTCCCGGGCATCCACCCCCGCCTGACGGGCGTGGATGCCGTGGCCCTCGGCGAGGGCCACCAGCCAGCGCACCATGGGATCGAAGGGGGCCTCCTCCAGCCACAGCCGCACCGCGCCCTGGCCGTCGGGCTCGATGCGCTTGATGTGGGGGCCGAGGCCGGACTGCCTGGAGGTCTGGTCCACGGTGGCGAGGAGGGAGCGGTTGCCGTCCCCCGCGGGCGCCGGGGCGCGGTCGCCCTCCAGGGCCTGGATGCGGGCCGCCGTGCGGCTCATCCAGGTCGCGAGTTCCTGCTTGCCGGCCACCGCGTCCTGCAGGGCCAGGTAGCGGTCCCGGAAGGGCGCCCACACCAGGGCCCACAGCAGTACCACCACCAACACGGTGCCGCCGGCCACGACCACGCGGCGCTCCCGGGGCGCGAGGCTGTCGAACCAGGCCCTCATGGGGCGCCCTCCCGCACCAGGATGCGGGCGCGCACGCGGCCGCCCTCGGACGAGGCGTTCTGGATTTCCACGGCGCGGCCGTCCTCGGCGAGGGATGATTTCAACCGGTCCAGGCGTTGAAGGTTGGGCAACTGCAGATCGAGGTAGAGGGCGTCACCGCGGTAACTGAGGGCCGTCAGCTTGATATCGGCCTCGTCCCGGAGCACGCCACCGGCCGCGTGGAGCAAAGGCAGCAGGCCCGTGGCGCCGCTCTCCCGGCCTTCCAGGAACGCCAGTCGGCGCTCCATCTGGACCCGCGGATTGACCATGCGCGTCACGCCGGGCAGGGCGTCCCGGAAGGTGGCCTCGATGCCGGCATCGAGGCGGGCCTCCTGCTGCTTGAGGCGGGAGAAGTCCGCCACCTGGATGGCCCCTTCCATGGCGAGCCACAGCACGGCGAGGGCGGCCACCACCAGCCATGGCCGCCAGCGTTCGCCGTCTTCGCCGCCCGGGGCGTATTCACCCTGCAACAGGTTGAGGGTGGTGCGCCGGTCGTAGCCCGCCGCCGCCCGCGCCAGCAGGGGGCGCGGCGGCTCGTCCACCGTGATCTCCAGGCCCGCCGCGGCCCCGGCGAGGGCCCCGGCCGCGGCGGGCTCGTCGTCCGCCAGTACCATGAGACGTGCCGGGGGCCGGCCGTCGTGCGCCTCCAGGGCCAGGGCGAGGAGGGTGGGCAGGTTGTCCTCGTCGGCCATGAAACCGGCGTTGACGGCGGTGCGCACCAGGGCGTGGCCGTTGACGCGGGCCACCGTCCACGAATCTTCGACGAGGGGCAGTACGAGGGCGTCGGGCACCAGGGCGGCGGGGCGCAGGCCGGCCTCCTGCAGGGCCGACGTCCAGTCGTCCATGCGCTCGCGGTCGGCCACGCAGACGGGCAGGGGGCTGGGGCCGCCGCCGGCCGGCAGGGCGAAGTGGCTGTCCTCCACGTCGCGGGCCATGTCGTCCTCCATGCTGTAGGGCACGGCGCGGGCGCGCTGGGCGCGATGGCGGCCCGGTACCCGGGCGGTGGCGAGCAGCACCTGCTCGGTGGGGACCAGCACCACCACCTCGCGCTGTCCGACGGCGGCGGCGGCCTCCTGGAGGGTGCCGCTGCCCACGGCCCCGGTGTCGGCGGCGGGCCACCAGGTCACGGGATCATCGCCGCGGGCGGCGAGACGGATGAAGGCGAGGTCGCTCACGGCCCGCCGCTGCCGTAGTGGCGGTAGCGCATCAGCACGCCCCGGTCGGCCCCGCCCCGGCGCTGCAGAAAGCCGGTGAGGCGGGCCTCGGCGCGGCCCACGGTGGCGGTGCCGTGGACGGCGAAGTGGTCACTGGTCACGCCGAGGCCCGCGGCGTCCACCGTGGTGCCCGCCAGGGCGGGGTGGCGCAGAAAGGTCTCCACGTCCACGAAGGGCTGTTCCTGGCGGCCCTTCACCAGGGCCTCCATGTCGGTGGCCGCGAGGCCGTCGGCGAGGGCCATGAGCACCGCCACCGGGGCGCTGTTGACGTTGATGGTGGTGACCCCGGGCAGGGCGCTCACGTGGGGCCGCAGGGTCTGGTAGATGGCCTCTTCGAAGCCCGCCACCAGGCGCAACTCCGACACCGTCAGCAGCGGGCGGTTGGCGGGGCGGTAGGGGGGCGTGAGGCGGCTGTAGTAATCGTCCTCGGCCCCCCCCGGAAAGCGGATGGCCTGATCCTTGTCCAGCCAGTCCAGCAGGGCGGGGACCAGGCGCGCCGGCAGGTCCAGATAGGCCAGCAGGCGCTCGAAGCGCTGCCGGGCCACGGCGTTCACCTGGGCGGCGTCATCCACCAGGGTGTTGATGTTGAAGCGGCCCTGCAGATCCACGATACGACCCTGGGCGTAGCCGTTCTCCAGTTCCGTGGGGGGCAGAGGACGGGCCCAGTTCTCGCCGGGATGGTCGACGGCCCCGCCCTCCTCGAGGTCGGCGACGAGTTGCCCGTGGGCCCATCCCTCCACCCCCGACAGCAGGGCCACGGCCTGCTCGCCGTGGAGGATGTTCTCGGTGCGGCGCAGTTCCACCATCAGCCGGGAGGTCATGCCCACCATGGCCACCGTGGTCACGGCCACCACCAGCAGGGCCGTGATGAGGGCCACGCCGGCCGCAGGCCGGACCACGACCGTTGGCCGGCGGGGGAGCCTGGCCGCCATCAGCCCGCCACCCGGAACACGCGCCTCACCGGGCCCCAGTCCTCGAGCTCCAGTACCACCTCCACCGCCACGGGCAGGGCATGGGCGGCCCCTCCGGCGGGCGGCCAGGCAGGGCCCCACTCCCGTTGCCCGTCCAGATAGCGCAGCGCCAGGTCCGCCACCCCCTCCAGCAGTGTCTCGGTAACGGGCTCGCTGCCCTGGACCCGGTCGAGGGTCGCCCAGGTCAGCCGTTCCAGGCCGCCGTCCCGCACCCGGTAGGCCACCCGGCGCAGGTTGCTGCGGGCCTGGCCCAGGGGATTGTCCCAGCCGCCGTGGGTGAACTCCAGGGCCCCCGGGGTGCCGGAGGTGCCCACCAGGGCGGGCCGGGGATCGCCGAAGGCGTCGCGGATGTCCCGGGGGGCCATCTGACTCATGTCACGGCCCATGAACCACAGGGTGGTCTGGAGATCGGCGAGCCGGGTGCCGGTGTCGCGGGAGGCGGCCTCGGTGTCCAGTACGCTGCGCAGACCGCCGAAGGCCATGAGGGAGAGCAGGGCGAAGATCCCCGTGGCCACGATGAGCTCCAGCAGGGTGAAACCGCCCTGGGCGCGGGGGCGCCGACGGCTGGCGGCAGGGCAGGTCATGGCGTGGCCCCGGCAGGGGCGGTGGTGAAGGCGGTGACCCGGGCCAGCACGGCGTCGGGGGAGGCCGCCGGCGTCACCGCCACCTCCAGGCGTCGTACGCCGGCGTCCGGGGTCTGCTTCACGTCCGCGGTCCAGCGCCACTCACGGTGGGTCATCTCCTCCGAGCCGGAACTCGCGCCGAGGGCGGGCCAGGGCTCGGCCACCTGGAGTTCGGTGACGCGGTTGAGGGCCACCCAGTGGGCGATGGTCTTGTTGCGCAGGTGGTCTGTGCTCTCCACGTGGCCGCCCGTGCCGCTGATGGCGGCGCCGAGGGCCAGGGCCACGATGGTGAGGGCCACCAGGATCTCCAGCAGGGTGAAGCCTCCTGTTCTGCGGTGGTCAGCTCTCATCGCCCGTCTCGATGGTGAAGCGGCCCATGGCCCCGCCGTGGATGCGCTGGGCGCCGCCGCCGTCCAGCCCGGCGATGGAGAGTTCGAAGGGGGTGGCCTCGCCACCGGGGGTGAGGATCACCTGGGGCGGCGGTTCCCGGCCATCCCGGGGGTCGCCATCGGCGGTCCCCCGGTTCACGCCATGGACGGCGAGGCGCAGGTGATCGGGCAGCCGGCGGGCGCGAAACACCCCGTCGTCGTCGAGGTCGCGCCAGCGACCGCCGTCATACAGGGCGAAGCGGTAGCCGTCGGGGGCCAGGCGCAGGCCCATGGAGCGGGCCCGCACGATGGCCTCGTCGCGGGCGAGGTGAAGGAGGGCGCTGAGGCGTTCGGCCTCGCGCCGGGCCTGGGCGGCATCATCGTCGGTGGTCAGGCGCACCATGGCGAGGCTGGCGATGACGCCCACGATGATGAGCACCACCATCATCTCGATGAGGGTGAAGCCGTTGCGGCGCCCCAGGGGGGTGGCCCGTGGCGTCTGGAGGGGGGCCGTAGGAGCCATGGTGGTTGCTGACGGGGTCTCTCGTGGGTGTTCCGCGGACAGAAGAATGCAATGGTAATCCCTTTGAATGACTAAATCATTGCGTGCCGTCGTGCGCCGGTTCTCATTAAGAATCATTGGGTTATACTGCGCCCTCGCGAGACGGCAAAGGCCCATCAGGCTCGCGCTGGACTGAACGGGCATTTTTACGGCCGGTGCGGCAAAACATCAATAACGGAAACGAATATGTCGTCGCAGAGAACATCCATCCACGGTCAGTGGTCGTCACGCCTCGTCTTCATCCTCGCGGCCACCGGCTCGGCCGTGGGCCTGGGGAATATCTGGCGTTTTCCCTACGTCGCGGGGGAGAACGGCGGCGGTGCATTCGTTATCGTCTACCTGCTATGCGTTGCCCTCATCGGTGTGCCCATCATGATCGCGGAGGTGATGCTGGGGCGGCGCGGCCGGCGCAGCCCCATCAACACCATGCGCGCCCTGGCCCGCGACGAGGGGCACAACCCGCGCTGGGAGTACCTGGGGTGGCTGGGGATCCTGGCCGGATTCATGATCCTGTCCTTCTACTCCGTGGTGGCGGGCTGGACCCTGGCCTACGTCTTTCGCTCCGCCTCCGGCATGTTTGCCGCCATGGATGCCGAGGCCATCAGCATGGCCTTCGATTCCCTGGTGAGCGACCCGGAACGTCTGCTGGCCTGGCACACCGTGTTCATGATCATGGTCACGGTGGTGGTGGCGCGGGGCGTCAAGAGCGGCCTGGAGCAGGCGGTGCGCTTTCTCATGCCGGCGCTGTTCGTGTTGCTGGTGGCCATGGTGGGATATGCCATGGGCAACGGCGAGTTCGCCCGGGGTCTGGAGTACCTGTTCTCGCCCGATTTCAGCAAGCTGACGCCAACCGGTGTGCTCGAGGCGGCGGGCCAGGCCTTCTTCAGCCTCAGCCTCGGCATGGGGGCCATCATGATCTACGGCTCCTATCTGTCGTCCAAGGCCTCCATACCCCGCACCGTGGGTATTATCGCCCTGGTCGATACGCTGGTGGCCCTGCTGGCCGGTCTGGCCATCTTTCCCATCGTCTTCGCCGCGGGCCTGGAGCCGGCCGGGGGACCGGGGCTCATCTTCAAGACCCTGCCGGTGGCCTTCGGCCAGATGCCCGGGGGCGCGTTTTTCGGCACCCTGTTCTTCGTGCTGTTGTTGTTCGCCGCCTGGACCTCGGCCATCTCGCTGCTGGAGCCCATCGTGGCTTGGCTGGTGGAGAACCGCGGTGTCAACCGCATCAAGGGCGCGGCGGCGGGCGGCGGCCTGGCCTGGCTGCTGGGGGTACCGTCGCTGCTGTCCCTCAACCTGTGGTCGGATTACACGCTGTTCGGCAAGGGCTTCTTCGACCTCATGGACTACACCACGGCCAATGTGATGCTGCCCCTGGGCGGGCTGCTCATCGCCCTGTTCGCGGGCTGGAAGCTCGCCCGTGCCGCGAGCGAGAAGGAACTCGCCCTGGCCCCCGGCCCGGTCTACGAGGCGTGGCGGTTCCTCACCCGTTACGTGGTGCCGCTGGCCATCCTGCTGGTGATGTTGAACGTCACCGGCGTGCTCGCTGTGCTGTCGGGGATGGGGCGCTGAGCTGACATGATGAACCGTGGTTGGGAGTAGCCTCGCTATGGCCAAAGTACACAAGACGGCGCTGGTGCCCTATTCGGTGTCCGCCATGTATGAGCTGGTGGAGGACGTGGATTCCTACCCCAGCTTTCTGCCCGGCTGTCGGGCGGTGAAGGTGCTGGAGCGCACCGACAAGGAGGTGAAGGCCAGTATCGAGATGGCCAGGGGACCGGTGCATCGATGGTTCACCA
Source organism: Thiotrichales bacterium (assembly GCA_011389995.1). Lineage (GTDB taxonomy): Bacteria > Pseudomonadota > Gammaproteobacteria > JAABTG01 > JAABTG01 > JAABTG01. The sequence continues at coordinate 58,733 of JAABTG010000009.1, read as the reverse complement.
CGCGCAACCGCCTGTTCCCTCAGGAACGCATGGAGCTTTCCCTGATCGAGGGCCCCTTCAGTCATCTGGAGGGGATCTGGCACTTCACTCCCCTCGGCGACCAGGGCTCCAAGATCACCATGGACATCGAATTCGGCTATGCCAGCCGTCTGGTGGAGCGCACCATCGGCAGCCTGTTCAACAACATGGTCAACCATCTCGTGGACGCCTTCGTCGAGGAGGCCCACCGGCGCTATGGGAAACGCTGACACCATCACCGTGGAGGTGGCCTATGCCCTGCCGGAGCAGCAATGGCTGCTGGAACTGCAGGTCCCGGAGGGCACCACGGCGCGCCAGGCGGTGGAGTCGTCCGGCCTGTTGGAGGCCTGCCCCGAGCTGGATCTCGACAACAGTCGCCTGGGGATCTTCGGTAAGGTCACCAAGCCGGACCAGGTGCTGCGGGCCCGCGACCGGGTGGAGGTCTATCGGCCCCTCATCGCGGATCCCAAGGAGGTGCGGCGGTTGCGGGCGAAGGAAGGCAAGCGCATGAAAAAGGGGGGCGGGGACCTGGAGCCGGAGGCGTCGTCCGACCCCACCGTTTGATGCCGTCCCCGGGCCCGTGGGTCCCTCCGGGGCCTCGGGTAAATCCCTAATCGGACTTGTCGTCGGGCTGGGGAGACGATTGGGAAGGGGCCGGCGCAAAGGGCTGGTGAGGGCTGGCGTCCCGGGGTCCCTTCACCCGAATCGTCCACTCAGGGTCCTCCCCGCTCCCTGCAGTCCCGTCTCCGACGCCCAGATCGGGGCTGTCGAAGATGAGACGGTGCTCGTCGTACTCGTCCGCGGCCGCGTCGCTGTCCGCCGCGTCGGCCGGCCGATCACCCGCCATGAACTGGGGCAGGGGTGCCCGCTCCCCGGGCTGCGAGCGGCGCAACACCGGGCGTATGGTCTCGGTGCGCTCCGCGGACGCGCCCTCCGGGCCGGCCCCGGTGCCTGCCGTGGAGTCAGCCGCGTCGCCGGCCTCGACGGCCGGCCCCGGTCCGCCGCTGCCGGTGGTCTCGTCGTCCGCCCAGGGGTTGAGGGTGGAGTTCAGGCGGCTGAAAAAGCCCGGCCCATCGCCGTCCTGCCCGGCCTGGGGGGGCTGGTTCGACGTCGGGGTGGCCGTCCGGGCCGGGACCTGGGCCCGGGCCGATGCCGCCGGGCGTGACTCCCGGGGCGGGTCTGCGGCACGGGGTGTGGGGGCGAAGGCCTGGTTGCTGGCGTCACTGCCGAATTTGAGCCGCCAGCCCTTGCTGCTGTCATCAATGGGCCCGGTTTCTTCCCCGTCGCCCCCGTTGGCGGCCGCGGGTGCTTCCCGCGCGGCGTCCGGCGGGCTGACGGTGCCGATGTCCTTCTCTTCCAGGCTGAACTTCTGCATGGTGTCCCTGCCGGTGTCCGCCGTGGCCGCCGGTGGCGGAGCGCCGGAGCCTTTGCCCGGGTCACTGTCCTGGTCCTTGCCCTGGTCCTTGCCCTGGTCTTTGCCTTGGGCGGTCTCCTGCCCGTCCTTACCGGACCAGGGATTCAGGCCCTTGAAGCGGTCGATAACCCCCTGGAGGATGCCGCCGTCGTTGTAGCCCGCACCCACGCCCTCCGGAACATCCACGGAACGGCTCTTGCCTTGGGCGCTCTGGACCGCCAGGGACGTTTCGGTGATGACATCCACGTCGCCGCTTACCCGCACCAGGGCATCGTCCTCGAAGCCGAGGGAGAGCTGTCGCTGGACCCGTTCTCCGGAGCTCGGCTCGAAGCTGTAGATGTAGACCCACTGCTCCTGGTTGAAGACGTCCACCAGCATGGGCGAGCCCATGATGTAGGTGACCTGCCGCTTGGTGAGCCCCGGCTCCAGTTTCTCCACCATGTCTTTGGTGACCACGTTGCCCTGGGGGATCTCCATGCGGTGGACGAATGGGACCTGGGTGCTGCTGCAGGCGCTCATGAACGAGCTTGCGCAAAGGAACGATATGATGAGAAGCTTTTGCATTACCTGATTCATTCCGTAGTGCCTGGGCATGGGCTGGCATCATATCCCATGCCCCCCATTCCATGCACGGCTGAGGAACCCAATGGACCGTCATGATCTGAAAAAGGCCGGGCTCAAGGCCACTCTCCCGCGTATCCGCATCCTCAATATCCTCGAACAGTCGGAAAAGCGCCACGTCAGCGCCGAGGACGTCTACCGGGCGCTACTCGATGCCGGCGAAGAGGTGGGCCTGGCGACCGTCTACCGGGTGTTGACCCAGTTCGAGACGGCCGGGCTGGTGGAAAGGCATAACTTCGAGGGTGGCCAGGCGGTCTTCGAACTCTATGAAGGCAAGCATCACGACCATATCGTGTGTAATCAGTGCGGTTACATCGAGGAATTCGTGGATCAGACCATCGAGAAGCATCAACACACGGTGGCCAAGAAGGCGGGCTTCGACATCACCGACCATTCCCTCATCATCTACGGCGACTGTACCCGCGCCAAGTGCCCCCATTACGAGGGTTAACGTGAAAGTCGCGCAGCGACACCCTTGGACTCCCTCTCCCCCTGGGAGAGGGCCGGGGTGAGGGACGGACATGGCGCACCTTTCATCCTTTCGGGGTGGCCTCGCGCCATGTCCGTTAGGCGGGATGGGCCCGCCGACGGCGGGCGGGATGGTTGCAGGCTCCACTTTGCGCTTCGGGCGCGCTGAGAAAGCCAGCATGGCTTGATTCAGCGATCCACCATGAACAGTCCCTCCACCTCCACGGCGGCCCCGAGGGGCAGGGACGAGCAGCCCACGGCGGCGCGGGCGTGGCGCCCGGCGTCTCCCAAAACCTCCACCAACAGGTCGGACGCGCCGTTGATGACCTGGCCCTGGGCGGTGAAATCCGCTGCACAACTCACGAAGCCCCCCACCCGCAACACCTTGACGATGCGATCGAGGTCGCCATCGAGGGCCGTCTTCAATTGCGCCAGCATGTTGATGGCGCACAGCCGCGCGGCTGCCTGGCCCGCCTCCACGTCCAGATGGGTACCCACCTGGCCGCTGTAGCGGACCGCGCCGTCGGCCATGGGCACCTGGCCGGCCACGAAGGCGAGATGGTCGCTGAACTGTACCGGTACGTAGTTGAACTGGGGGGCCGGGGTGACCGGTATCTCGATGCCCAGATCGGCGAGGCGCTGGTCGATTTTGCCTGGCATTGGGGTCTCCTCAAGGGGTTTCGGAAAAGAACATGCGGGGATCAGGGGCCCCCGATACGCTGGATCATCTCTTTGGCGTGGGCGCGGGTGTGGCGGGTGATCTCGAGTCCCCCGAGCATGCGTGCCACCTCCTCGACGCGATGGCTGCCCTCTAGGGACTCCACGCGGGTGGTGGTGGCGCCGTTGTCCGCCGCCTTGACCACCCGCAGGTGCTGGTGTCCCTGGGCGGCCACCTGGGGCAGGTGGGTGACGCACAACACCTGACGGTTGGCAGCCAGGGCGCGGAGCTGGTTGCCCACCATCTCCGCCACGCCGCCGCCGATCCCCACGTCCACCTCATCGAACACCAGGGTGGGTATGCCGTGGTCCCGCGAACCCACCACCTGGATGGCCAGGCTGATGCGGGACAACTCGCCGCCCGAAGCGACCCTGTTGAGGGGCCCGGCGGGGCGCCCGGGATTGGTGGTGACCAGGAACTCGACCCGGTCCCGGCCGTGGGCGGTGACCTGGGGTTCGGGCAGCGGGGTGACTTCCACCGCCAGGGTGCCCTGGGCGATGCCGAGGCGATGCAGATCGGCGGTGACGGCCTCCGCGAGCCGCCGGCCCGTCCGGCTGCGGGCGTCCCTCAGCCGCCGGGCATGGGCGTCGTAGTCTTCCTTGACCCGATCCAGCCGCGCGGCCAGTTCACGCCGCCGCTCGCCGCCATCCTCCAGCCGTGCCAGACGTTCCGTGAGGCCATCGAGCAGGGCAGGCAGCTCCTCCGGCGTCACCTGGTGCTTGCGGGCGGCCTGATGGAGGGCATCGAGCCGCTGCTCCACCACCGCCAGCCGCTGGGGATCCGCGGCCATGGTCTCCACGTAGCCGCGCAGCTCACGGTCACATTCCGCCAGCTGGATGGCGGCCTCGTTCAGCTGGATGCCGATGGGCGCCAGGGCCCCATCGGATGCGGCGAGGACGTCCAGTTGCTTCACCGCCGCCTGGACCGCGGGCAGGGCGGCGCCGTCCTGGTCCCCGTAGAGGACGTCATATACCGCCCCCGCGCCTTCCCGCAGGCGCTCGGCGTTGGCCAGACGGCGGTGCTCCTGGTCCAGGCCAGCCGCCTCGCCCGCCGTCACCGCCAGCTGAGTGAGTTCATCGATGTGGAAGCGCAGCAATTCGAGTTCGGCATGGCGCTGGGCCGGGTCGCCCCCGGTATCCGCCAGTTCCCGCTCCAGCCGTCGCCACTCCTGGTGGGCCTCCCGCACCCGGGACAGCAGGTCACGATGGTCGCCGAAGTCGTCCAGCAGGGCCCTCTGGACGTCGGGCCTCAGCAGGGCGTGATGGGCATGCTGGCCGTGGATGTCCACCAACAACTCACCGAGGGCCCGGAGGTCCTGGAGGGCCACCGGACTGCCGTTGATGAAGGCCCGGGAACGACCGTCCGTGCCGATGACCCGCCGCATCACGCACTCCTCCGTGGGCTCCAGGGCCCGCTCGGCGAGCCAGTTGATGGCCTGCGGGCGCGCCGCCACATCGAAGCAGGCGCTGACCTCCGTGCGCTGCTCGCCGTCCCGCAGGTTGGCGTTGTTGGCCCGCTCTCCCAGGGCCAGGGCGAGGGCGTCCACGAGGATGGACTTGCCCGCCCCGGTCTCCCCCGTAAGCACCGACAGGCCGGCGCCGAACTCGAGGTCGAGGACATCGACGATGGCGAAGTTCCTGATATGCAGACTGGTGAGCATCGAGGGCGGGCCGTCGCGCGTTCCTCAGGCGGGGGGCAGGCCGTAGAACTCCCGCCCCCAGTGGAGCTTGGTGCGCAGGACCCCGTAATGGTCATGATCCGCCGGGTGGATCACCCGCAGGCGGCGTTCCCGGGCGTATATCAGGATCTCGTCCAGGTGCCTGAGGGGATGACTGTTCTGGCCGTCACAGGTGAGCATGGCGCTGTTATCATCCGAGGTGTGCACCACGATCTCCACACGGCTGTCGGCCGCCACCACGATGGGACGGTTGCTCAGGGTATGGGGGCAGATGGGTACCAGGACCATGGCCTCGAGGGTGGGTTGGAGGATGGGGCCGCCCCCCGACAGGGCGTAGGCCGTGGAGCCGGTGGGGGTGGCCACGATGATACCGTCCGAGCGCTGGCGGTTCACGAAGTTGCCGTCGACGCATACCTCGAACTCGATGAGACGGGAGAACTGCCACTTGTGCACCACGGCATCGTTGAGCCCGGTGCATTCTTCCACCGCCGCCCCGTCGCGGCGGACCACGGCGTTCAGCATCAGGCGGCGTTCCTCCACGAACCGGCCATCCAGGATCTCATCCAGCCGCTGCTCCATTTCGTCCGGCGGGACGTCCGCCAGGAAGCCCAGACGGCCGAGGTTGATGCCCATGAGCCGGACATCGTAGTCCACGAGGGCGCGGGCGGCCCTCAGCAGGCTGCCATCACCACCCACCACGATGGCCAGGTCGCATTGGGCACCGAGGGTCGCGTAGTCCACCGCCGGACCGGCGTGCTCCGGCATCGGGTGGTCGCCGCCGCCGAGGAGCAGGTGAGGCATGCCCCGCCGGTCCAGATAGGAGACCAGGGCCTCGAGGGTGTCACGGACCCTGGCGTGATTGGTCTTGGCGATGAGCCCGATGTGTTTGAACAAAGGTGGTCCCTGGGTGGCGGGTCGAAGGTGTGACGAAAGTAGCATGGGGCCCATGTGTCGCCAACCAGCGGCGCGGCCACGGGGAGGGAAGGCTTGTCTTTTGCTGAGAATTACCCAATTCTAGATTCCTGAGGATGGCCCCGTCGCCAGCGAGTTTCGGGCGATGAGGCCGAGGACGCCGCAGGTCTTCCGACGCCCCATCACATCGAGTGGGTGTTACTGCCACGAGACCTGCGGGTTTTGGCCGGCCGGCGCCCTCATCATCCATACCCTGGCGGGGTAACCCGCCCGGCTGTTACGGACGCGAGAACCCATGGGCGAAGTATCCCCCCAACACGACATCGATGAACGGGCCCAGCGTCTCCTGCGGGTGCTCATAGAGCGCTATCTGCGGGAGGGCCAGCCGGTAGGGTCGCGCACCCTGTCCCGGGATTCCGGGCTGGAACTCAGCCCGGCCACGGTGCGTAATGTCATGTCGGACCTGGAGGATATGGGCCTGGTGCGCTCCCCCCATACCTCCGCCGGGCGTATTCCCACCAGCCAGGGCCTGCGGTTGTTCATCGATTCCCTGCTCACGGTCCAGCCCCTGGATAGTTCGGAGGCCGAGCGCCTGCGCGCCAAACTGGCGCCCGACGTCTCCATCCGGGAACTCATGTCCAACACCTCGAATCTGCTGTCGGAGTTCACGCGCCTGGCGGGGCTGGTGACCCTGCCTCACCATGACCGCCTGCGGCTGCGTCAGGTGGAATTCCTGCCCCTGTCCGAGCGCCGGGTGCTGGTGATCCTGGTGGTGAACAACTCCGAGGTGGAGAACCGCATCATCACGGTGGACCGGGATTATTCGCCTGGCGAGCTGGAACAGGCATCGAATTACCTCAATTCCACCTTTGCCGGTCACGATCTGTTCGAGATCCGCCGGCGGGTGCTGACGGAGATGCAGAACACCCGCGACCACATGGACCAGCTGATGCGGGACGCCATCGAGATCGCCGACAAGGCCCTGGCCACGGCGGAGGAGAACGATTACCTGCTGGCAGGCCAGACCAACCTCATGGGGCTGGCGGAGTTGGCGGACACCGGGAAGTTGCGTCAGCTGTTCGAGGTCTTCAACGAGAAGAGCCAGATCCTGCACCTGCTGGACGGGGCCATCAGTGCCGACGGCATCCAGATCTTCATTGGCGAGGAGTCGGGCTACGAGGCCCTGGACGACTGCAGCGTGGTCACCGCCCCCTACCGGGTGGATGGCCAGCTGGTGGGCGTGCTCGGCGTCATCGGGCCTACCCGCATGGCCTACGATCGCGTCATCCCCATCGTGGATATGACCGCCCGGCTGCTGGGTGCGGCCCTGCATCAATCCCACTGAAGCCGCGCCCATTCCGCCATCCGACAGGCCCCCGCCGCGATGAGGACGCCGCGGTGGCGTTTGTTCTGCGGCCGCCAAGTCCCTAGAATCCTCCCATCCCGCGTCGCCGCTGGCGCGCCTTTCGGCGGGGTTGATTTTCGGCCGCCCGCTCCCCATCTACGCCCTACAAGCAGGCACAGATTTTCGGGTTCCACCGCTCATCAGGCAGCCGGTGGGGCGGGCAAGCATTTGATTTGAGGATGTTTAAAGATATGAACAGCAATGAGGCCATGAACCAGAGCGAGGACGGGTCCCAGACCATCGAAGGTTCCGCACAGTCGGCCGAGAGCGTGCCGGAGAGCGGGGCGGAGGCCTCGCGGGGCGAGTCCGGGCCGGCTTCCCCGGGGCAGCCCCAGGCCGAGGAATCCAATTCCCCGGAGGAGTTGCGCCTGATGCTCGAGGATGCCCGCAACCGGGCCGACGAGCATTGGAATGCCCTGCTGAGGACCAAGGCCGAGATGGAGAACCTGCGCAAGCGTTCGGCGCGGGACGTTGAGCAGGCCCACAAATACGGGGCCGAGCAATATGTCGCCGAGATCCTGCCGGTGTGGGACAGCCTGGAGATGGGTCTCGGTGCGGCGTCGGAAGAAGGGGCCGACCTGCACAAGGTCCGGGAAGGCATGGAACTCACCCTCAAGATGCTGGCGGGCGCCCTGGAGAAGATGGGGGTTCAGCAGATCAATCCGGTGGGTGCGGCTTTCGATCCGGAACGCCATCAGGCCATGACCATGCAGGAGACGGACGAGGTGCCTCCCGGTACGGTGGCCACGGTGATTCAGAAGGGTTACATGCTGAACGACCGACTGGTGCGTCCTGCCCTGGTGATGGTGGCCAAGAAACCCGAGTGAACCTGTTGAATCGGGCCCCCATGGCCCCATATGGAACAACATAGAAGTCTTTCAGTAACAGACACGAACCGTTTTTGGAGAAAACAATGGGCAAAGTCATCGGCATAGACCTCGGGACCACCAATTCATGCGTGGCCATCATGGAAAGCGACAAGACGCGCGTCATCGAGAACAGCGAGGGTGACCGTACCACACCGTCCATCGTCGCCTTCACCAGCGACGACGAGATCCTGGTGGGGCAGTCGGCCAAGCGTCAGGCGGTGACCAATCCCTCCAACACCCTGTTCGCCATCAAGCGCCTCATCGGACGGCGTTTCGAGGATGACGTGGTGCAGAAGGACATCTCCATGGTGCCCTACAAGATCACCAAGGCGGACAACGGCGATGCCTGGGTCGAGGTGAACGGCAAGAAGATGGCCCCGCCCGAGATCGCCGCCCGGGTGCTTCAGAAGATGAAGAAGACCGCCGAGGATTACCTGGGCGAAGAGGTCAAGGAGGCGGTGATCACCGTGCCGGCCTATTTCAACGACTCCCAGCGTCAGGCCACCAAGGATGCCGGGCGCATCGCCGGCCTGGATGTCAAGCGTATCATCAACGAGCCCACGGCGGCGGCCCTGGCCTACGGTATGGACAAGCGGCGGGGTGATCAGAAGATCGCCGTGTACGACCTGGGCGGCGGCACCTTCGATATCTCCATCATCGAGGTGGCGGATGTGGATGGGGAGCACCAGTTCGAGGTGCTGTCCACCAACGGCGACACCTTCCTCGGGGGCGAGGACTTCGACCTGCGCCTCATCGATTACCTGGCCGACGAGTTCAAGAAGTCGAGTGGCGTCGACCTCCACAACGACCCCCTGGCCCTGCAGCGCCTCAAGGAGGCGTCGGAGAAGGCCAAGATCGAGCTCTCCTCGAGTCAGCAGACGGAGGTGAATCTGCCCTATATCACCGCCGACGCCAGCGGCCCCAAGCACCTGAACATGAAGATCACCCGCGCCAAGCTGGAATCCCTGGTGGATGATCTGGTGACCCGCACCATCGACCCGTGCCGCGTGGCCCTCAAGGACGCCGGCCTCAGCGGGTCGGACATCGACGAGGTGATCCTGGTGGGGGGCCAGACCCGCATGCCCAAGGTCCAGGAGGCGGTCAAGGAATTCTTCGGTCGCGAACCCCGCAAGGACGTGAACCCGGACGAGGCGGTGGCGGTGGGCGCCGCCATCCAGGGCGGCGTGCTCTCCGGTGAGGTGAAGGACGTGCTGTTGCTGGATGTCACCCCCCTGTCCCTGGGTATCGAGACCCTGGGGGGCGTGATGACCAAGCTCATCGAGAAGAACACCACCATCCCCACCAAGGCCAACCAGGTGTTCTCCACCGCGGAGGACAACCAGACGGCGGTGACGGTGCACGTGCTCCAGGGTGAGCGGGAGATGGCCTCGGCCAACAAGTCCCTGGGGCGTTTCGACCTCACGGACATCCCCCCCGCGCCCCGGGGTGTGCCCCAGGTGGAGGTCACCTTCGACATCGACGCCAACGGCATCCTCAACGTGTCGGCCAAGGACAAGGCCACCAACCGTGCCCAGTCCATCGTCATCAAGGCCTCGTCCGGCCTGTCGGACGACGAGATCGACAACATGGTCAAGGACGCGGAGGCCCATGCCGACGAGGATAAGAGGTTCCATGAGACGGTGGATGCCCGCAACAAGGCGGATAACCTCATCCATGCCACCCGCAAATCCCTGTCGGATCTGGGGGATCAAGTGGAGGCCGGCGAGAAGGAGCAGATCGAGTCCGCCATCAATGCCGTGGAAGAGGCCATGAAGGGCAGCGACAAGGACGAAATAGAGGCCAAGACCAACGCCCTGGCCGAGGCCTCCGGCAAGCTGGCGGAGCGGGTCTACCAGCAACAGGCGGCCTCCGGTACGGCCGGTGGCGCCGCCGGGGGCGGGGCCGCTGGTGGGGCGGCCGGCCAGGAGGGTTCCGGTCGTGCCGAAGACGATGTGGTCGACGCGGAATTCGAAGAGGTGAACGACGACAAGAAGTGAGCCCTGGCCCGTTGGCCTGAAGCCGGGGAAAGCGAGCGCGGGCACGGCCCGCGTTTCGCGTTTGTCCCCGGCCGTGGGCCGGCCGCCGGGACCGCATACCCGACTCCTGAAGAACTATAAAAGATGTCAAAACGCGATTACTACGAAGTCCTGGGCGTGACCCGTAATGCCAGCGAGGCCGATATCAAGAAGGCCTACCGGCGGCTGGCCATGAAGCACCATCCGGATCGCAACCCCGGAGACATGGAGTCCGAGACCCTGTTCAAGGAGGCGAAGGAGGCCTACGAGGTGCTGGCGGATGCCCGCAAGCGTGCCGCCTACGACCAGTTCGGTCATGCGGGCGTGGAAGGCGCCGCGGGCATGAGCGGGGGCGGCGGTGCCGGATTCAGGGACATCTTCGACGAGATGTTCGGCGACATCTTCGGCGGTGGCGGTCGTGGCGGCAGCCGTGTCTATCGCGGTGCCGACCTGCGCTACGACCTGGAGTTGTCCCTGGAGGAGGCAGTGGCCGGCACCACGGCCTCCATCCGTATCCCCACCGCCGAGACATGCGACACCTGCGGTGGCTCGGGGGCCCGGAAGGGTTCGTCGCCGGTGACCTGCACCACCTGCCACGGCGCCGGCCAGGTGCGCCTGCAACAGGGCTTCTTCTCGGTCCAGCAGACCTGCCCCACCTGCCGCGGGCGGGGCACCATCATCGACGACCCCTGCACCACCTGCCGGGGCGCCGGGCGGGTCAAGAGCGAGAAGACCCTGTCGGTGAAGGTGCCGGCGGGGGTGGATACGGGGGACCGCATACGTCTGGCGGGGGAAGGGGAGCCGGGGGAGAACGGCGGACCGCCCGGTGATCTCTATGTCCAGATCAACATCCGTCCCCATCCCATTTTCAGCCGCGAGAAGAACAACCTCTACTGTGAGGTGCCCATCAGCTTCACCATGGCGGCCCTCGGTGGTGAGCTCGAGGTGCCCACCCTCGACGGCCGGGTGGTCCTGAAGATCCCGGCCGAGACCCAGAGCGGAAAACTCTTCCGCATCCGCGGCCGGGGCGTGCGTTCCGTGCGGGGGGGATATGAAGGCGACCTCATCTGCCGGGCCATCGTCGAGACACCGGTGAACCTCAACAAGAAGCAGAAGGGTCTGCTGAAGGAGTTCGAGGAGACCATGACCCATGGCGGCGACCGCCATTCGCCCCGGGCGTCGTCGTGGCTGGACGGGGTGAAGAAGTTTTTCGAGGACATGAAGATATGATCCTTGTCCTTTGTCCTTTGTCCTTTGTCCTTTGTCCTTTGTTCTTGGCCGGCAGAGTGAAGGAGTTGAGTGCAGCACGAATAACGAATGACAAATGACAAATGACAAAGGACCAAGATTCAATGATTAGACTGGCCATTGCGGGTGCCGCCGGGCGCATGGGGCGGACCCTGGTGGAGGCGGCGACGGCGGATGCCGCCACCGAGGTGGTGGCCGCCCTGGAGCATGGGGGTTCGGCCTTCGTGGGCAGTGACGCGGGGGAGGTGGCGGGTATCGGCCGTATCGGCGTGCCGGTCAGGACGGGCTTCGACGGTCTGGCGGGGGCCTTCGATATCCTCATCGATTTCACCTCGCCCGAGGTCACCCTGGAAAACCTCGAGGCCTGTCGGCGCCTGGGGGTGGGCATGGTGGTGGGCACCACCGGTCTCGACGGGGCCCAGAAGGGGCGGCTGGAAGAGGCGGCGGCATCCATTCCCGTGGTCTTCGCCCCCAACATGAGCGTGGGCGTGAATCTCTGTCTCAAGCTCCTGGAGACGGCCGCGCGGGTGCTGGGAGACACGGTGGACGTGGAGATCATAGAGGCCCATCACCGCCACAAGGTGGATGCGCCCTCGGGTACCGCCCTGCGCATGGGCGAGGTGGTGGCCGGGGCCCTGGGTCGTGACCTGGAGCAATGCGCGGTCTACGGCAGGCAGGGGCGTACCGGCGAGCGGGACCGCGGCACCATCGGCTTCGAGACCATCCGCGCCGGTGATATCGTGGGCGAGCATACGGTCATGTTCGCCGCCGAAGGCGAGCGGGTGGAGATCGTCCACAAGGCCTCCAGCCGCATGACCTTCGCCCGCGGCGCCATCCGCGCCGCCATCTGGCTGGCGGGTCACGACCGCGGGCTCTATGACATGCAGGATGTCCTGGGGCTCAAGGAGGGTGCCTAGGGGTACGGGTCACGGCACCTGTAAGGTGCGGCTACCATGACGGCATATGGTGGGCTTCCGTATTCCTTGGGCAACCCTGCGGGGAGCACCTCGGCGACTTTCGGGGTCCGTTGCCTGTCACCCGGGCCGGGGTCTTCCGTGGTGCCGGTCACTTAAGGGCGAATCCATGTACACCCTGCTGGTTGTCTTCTTCCTGCTGGCGATCCTGGTCTCCTTCATATGCTCCCTGTGGGAGGCGGTGCTGCTCAGCGTGACGCCCTCCTACGCCCAGATCAAACTGCGGGAAGGCACCCGCACCGGGCGGCGACTGCAGCAGTTCAAGGAGAACATCGACCGGCCCCTGGCGGCCATCCTCACCCTCAACACCATCGCCCATACCGTGGGGGCGCTGGGGGTGGGTGACCAGTCGGCGCGCATTTGGGGGGATACCCATCCCGCCATCACCCAGTTCGCCATCCCGGTGGCCATGACCATGGCCATCCTGGTGTTGTCCGAGATCATCCCCAAGACGGTGGGGGCGGTATTCTGGAAGGAGCTGGCGCCCTTCACCGTGGCCTCCCTGACCCTGCTGACCCGGCTGCTGGCGCCGCTGGTGTGGCTGAGCCAGATGATCACCCGCAGCATCCGCCGGGACGGCGGGGGTAGCGTGCTGTCGCGCTCGGATTTCCTGGTGATGGCCGAGATCGGTGCCCAGGAGGGGGTGCTCCACCACACCGAGTCGAAGATGCTCAACAGCCTGCTGCGCTTCAATACCGTGCGGGCCGAGGACGTGATGACGCCGCGCACGGTGGTGGAGGCGATGCCCGAGGAGGTCACCATCCGGGAGGTCTATGAGTCCCAGCGCAAGTGGCGTTTCTCCCGCCTGCCCACCTTCCGTCATGGCTCCAAGGATCAGATCACGGGGTATGTTCTCAAGGACGAGTTGCTGGCCAGGCTGGTGGAGGGCGGTGACGCGGAGAAGGTACGCAGCCTGCGGCGTGAGATCATGGTCATCGCCGAGGACTTCCGCATCCCCGACCTGTTCAACCGCTTCGTCGAGAAGCGCGAGCACATCGCCCTTGTCATCGACGGTTTCGGCGGCATGGCGGGTATCGTCACCATGGAGGATGTCATCGAGACCCTGCTGGGCATGGAGATCGTGGACGAGATGGACAGTGCCAAGGACATGCAGCGCCTGGCACGCCGGGCCTGGGAGCGGCGCGCGCGCCTGCTGGGGATCATTGAGGAGGTGCCCGATGCGGGAGCGGTGGCTTCCGAGGAGGTCACCACCCCGGCCACCGCGGACGGTCGACGGGACCGGGATGGTTAGGGCGCGGCGACGACGAGGCGGGACACCTTGGCGCGGCGCCATCCCCCGGCCGCGAGAGGTGCCCCTGAAGGGCGGCCCGTTGCGCCTGTCCCGGATGTATTCACCGCACCGGCGAGATCAGCCGAAAGGCGGCGGTGGTGGTGACTTCAGCCATACCAGCCCGTCCTCGACGCCGATGTTACAGCGACGCAGGCCCTGGCCGACGCAGGGACCCGCGATACAAAGACCGTCCTGCGGCCGGAACAGGGCCCCGTGGGTCTTGCACTGGATGTGTTCACCCGCGGGGTCCAGAAAGCGGTGGGGCAGCCATTCCAGAGCCACCCCGGTGTGGGGACAGCTGTTGACGTAGCAGCTTACCTGGCGACCACGCCGGTAGAGGAAGACGCCCGCGGCGAGCCCCCCGAAGCCGGCCTCGATGCCGAGGCAGGCGCCGTCGGGGATCTCCTCCACGGCGGCCAGCCTGAGGGGCAGGGCGGGAGGAGGGACGTGGTGGTGGCCGGGATCCATCAATGGACAGCTTTAAGCGATTTCTTATAATATTGGCCTATACTTAAGGGGCCCGGAGGCGGCGCGCAAGCTCGCTGTCCCCGGGCTGTAAACCACATTCGGCGGGAGTTTAACCCATGAGGGTTTACTCCCGCTTTCCTTGTCAGGAGGGGGCTTTTGCGTAAGCCTGCCATACTCGTACTCGCCGACGGCACCGTGTTCAACGGGGAGTCCGTGGGCATCGAGGGGAACACCGTCGGGGAGGTGGTCTTCAATACTGCCATGACCGGCTATCAGGAGATACTGACGGACCCCTCTTATGCCCGCCAGATCGTCACCCTGACCTATCCCCACATCGGCAACACCGGCGTCAACGCCGAGGACCAGGAGTCGGACCGGATACAGGCCGCGGGCCTGGTGGTGCGTGATGTCCCCCGGCTGCTGAGCAGCTGGCGTTCGGAGGGCTCCCTGGTGGACTACCTCAAGGGGCAGAACGTGGTGGCCATCGCCGAAGTGGACACCCGGCAATTGACCCGGGTGTTACGGGAGGGCGGGGCCCAGAACGGCTGTATCATGGCGGGAGATGAGCCCAACGTGGATGCGGCCCTGGCCCAGGCCCGGGCCTTTCCGGGCCTCGCCGGCATGGATCTGGCCCAGGAGGTGAGTGTCACCGAGCCCTACACCTGGAGCGGTGGCGAGTGGAGGCTCGGCCAGGGCTACGGCACGCCCCCGGCCGATACCGCCGAGTACCACGTGGTGGCCTATGATTACGGCACCAAGCGCAACATCCTGCGCATCCTGGCCGCCCGCGGCTGTCGCATCACCGTGGTACCCGCCCGCACCAGCGCCGCCGATGCCCTGGCCCTCGAGCCCGACGGCATCTTCCTGTCCAACGGCCCCGGCGATCCCGAGCCCTGCGATTACGCCATCGCCGCCATCGCGGAATTCCTGGAGCGGGGCATTCCCACCTTCGGCATCTGCCTGGGCCATCAGCTGCTGGCCCTGGCCAGCGGTGCCCGCACGCTGAAGATGAAGTTCGGCCATCACGGTGCCAATCATCCGGTGCTCGACATCGCCACGGGGCGAGTGATGATCACCAGCCAGAACCACGGCTTCGCGGCGGACGAGGCGACCCTGCCCGACAACCTGCGCCCGACTCATCGCTCCCTGTTCGACGGCACCCTGCAGGGTATCCATCGCACGGACAGGCCGGCCTTCGCGTTCCAGGGACACCCCGAGGCGAGCCCGGGGCCCCATGACGCGGCACGGCTGTTCGACCATTTCATTGATCTGATGCGGGAGCACCGCCGGCCGGCCGGCTGAACCACCCTATGCCCAAAAGAGAAGACATTCGAAGCGTACTCATCATCGGCGCCGGCCCCATCATCATCGGCCAGGCGTGCGAGTTCGACTACTCGGGGGCCCAGGCCTGCAAGGCCCTGATGGAAGAGGGTTTCCGCGTCATCCTGGTGAATTCCAATCCCGCCACCATCATGACCGACCCTGAGATGGCCGATGCCACCTACATCGAGCCGGTGGTGTGGCAGGCGGTGGAGGGGATCATCGAGAAGGAGCGCCCCGATGCCCTGCTGCCCACCATGGGGGGCCAGACGGCGCTGAACTGCGCCCTCGACCTGGCCCGCGAGGGGGTGCTGGAGAAGTACGGCGTGGAGCTCATCGGTGCCAGCCGTGACGCCATCGACAAGGCGGAGGACCGGGAGCGCTTTCGCGTGGCCATGAACTCCATCGGCCTCGAGACTCCCCGTTCGGCCCTCGCCCACAGCATGGAAGAGGCCAACCAGGTGCGGGCGGGGATCGGCTTTCCCACCATCATCCGGCCGTCCTTCACCCTGGGGGGCAGCGGCGGCGGCATCGCCTACAACAAGGAAGAGTTCACCGAGATCTGCGAGCGCGGTCTGGACCTCTCCCCCACCAACGAGCTGCTCATCGAGGAGTCGGTGCTGGGCTGGAAGGAATTCGAGATGGAGGTGGTGCGGGACAGGAACGACAACTGCATCATCATCTGCTCCATCGAGAACGTGGACGCCATGGGGGTCCATACCGGCGATTCCATCACCGTGGCGCCCGCCCAGACCCTCACGGACAAGGAATACCAGATCATGCGTGATGCCTCCATCGCCGTGTTACGGGAGATCGGCGTGGAGACGGGCGGGTCCAACGTCCAGTTCGGCATCAACCCCGCGGATGGCCGCATGGTCATCATCGAGATGAATCCCCGGGTGTCCCGGTCTTCCGCCCTGGCCTCCAAGGCCACCGGTTTCCCCATCGCCCGGGTGGCGGCCAAGCTGGCGGTGGGGTACACCCTGGACGAGCTCGAGAACGAGATCACCGGTGGTGCGACGCCGGCCTCCTTCGAACCCACCATCGACTACGTGGTGACCAAGATCCCGCGCTTCACCTTCGAGAAGTTCCCCCAGGCCCAGGCCACTCTCACCACCCAGATGAAGTCGGTGGGAGAGGTGATGGCCATCGGGCGCAACTTCCAGGAATCCCTGCAGAAGGCCCTGCGGGGCCTGGAGACGGGCGCCGACGGCCTGTCCCCGAAGATGTCGGGGGAGCCGGACAAGGCGCTTCATGACCAGTTGCGCAGCTTTCTGCGGGAGCCCGGGCCCGAGCGCATCTGGTACGTGGCGGACGCGTTCCGCTACGGTTTCTCCCTGGCCGACATCTACGAGCTCAGCTTCATCGACCCATGGTTCCTCGCCCAGGTGGAGGATCTGGTGGTGTCCGAGCAGTCCCTGGCGGGGCGCGGCGTGGCGGATGTGGACCGTGACCTCCTGCGGCGTCTCAAGCGCCAGGGTTTCTCGGACCATCGCCTGGCCAGCCTGGTGGGGTGCCGTGAGGAGGAGATGCGCCAGCACCGCTGGGGGCTTGAACTCCACCCCGTCTACAAGCGGGTGGACACCTGTGCCGCGGAATTCGGTACCTCCACCGGCTACATGTACTCCACCTACGAGGAGGTCTGCGAGTCCGAGCCCACGGAGCGCCAGAAGATCATGGTGCTGGGGGGTGGTCCCAACCGTATCGGCCAGGGCATCGAATTCGACTACTGCTGCGTCCAGGCGGCCTTCGCCATGCGCGAGGACGGTTACGAGACCATCATGGTCAACTGCAATCCCGAGACCGTATCCACGGACTTCGATACCTCGGACCGACTCTATTTCGAGCCCCTCACCCTCGAGGACGTGCTGGAGATCATCCGGGTGGAGCGTCCCACCGGCCTCATCGTCCAGTACGGCGGGCAGACGCCCCTCAAGCTGGCCCGCGATCTGGAGGCGGCCGGGGCACCCATCATCGGTACCTCGCCGGACTCCATCGACCTGGCGGAGGACAGGGAACGCTTCCAACATCTCATTCAGCAGCTGGGGCTGCGCCAGCCTCCCAACCGTACGGCGCGGACGGAGGGCGAAGCGGCCGAGCTGGCGGCGGAGATCGGCTATCCCCTGGTGGTCCGTCCCTCCTACGTACTGGGGGGCCGCGGCATGGAGGTGGTGTACAGCGAGCAGGACCTCATGCAGTACATGCGCGAGGCGGTGTCGGTGTCCAACGAATCGCCGGTACTGCTGGACCGCTTTCTGGAGGACGCCGTGGAGGTGGACGTGGACGCGGTGTGCGACGGTTCCCACGTGGTGGTGGGCGGCATCATGGAGCACATCGAGCAGGCGGGCGTGCATTCGGGGGATTCCGCCTGTTCCCTGCCCCCCTACAACCTCTCCCAGCACAGTCAGGACATCATCCGCCGTCAGACGGCAGAGCTGGCCAGGGGCCTGAACGTGGTGGGGCTGATGAATATCCAGTTCGCCATCCAGGGGGAAGACGTCTACCTGCTGGAGGTGAACCCGCGGGCGTCCCGCACCGTGCCTTTCGTATCCAAGGCCACGGGCATCTCCCTGGCCAAGGTGGCCGCCCGCTGCATGGTGGGCAAGACCCTGGAGGTACAGGGGGTCACGGAGGAACGGGTGCCCCGCTATTTCTCGGTCAAGGAGGCGGTGTTTCCCTTCGCCAAGTTCCCGGGTGTCGACCTGCTGCTGGGTCCGGAGATGAAATCCACCGGTGAGGTCATGGGCGTGGGCCGTACCTTCGGCGAGGCCTTCGGCAAGGCCACCCTGGCGGCCGGCGACAAGGTGCCCACCAAGGGCCGGGTATTCCTGAGTGTGAGGGATATGGACAAGCCCCAGGTGGTGGAGGTGGCCCGGGATCTCCAGAACCTCGGTTTCGAGCTGGTGGCCACCGGCGGGACCGCGTCGGTAATCGTGGCGGCGGGTATCAATGTGGCCCGCGTCAACAAGGTCACCGAGGGTCGTCCCCATATCGTGGACATGCTCAAGAACGGTGAGATCAAGTTGATCGTCAACACCACCTCCGGCAAGGAGGCCATCGCGGACTCCTACACCATTCGCCGCACCGCCCTGAAGCACAAGGTGATGTACACCACCACCATGGCCGCGGCTAGGGCCCTAGTCATGGCCATGAAGGCACCCCACACCCAGGAGGTCAATCGGCTGCAGGACCTCCATGTGGAGGCCGGGGCATGAGCAAATCCCCCATGACGGTACGGGGTGCCGAGCGTCTGCGGGCGGAGCTCAAACGCCTCAAGCAGGAGGATCGGCCGCGGGTCATCAAGGCCATCGCCGAGGCCCGGGCCCACGGCGACCTCAAGGAGAATGCCGAGTATCACGCGGCGCGGGAGCAGCAGTCCTTCATCGAGGGTCGCATAGCCGAGATCGAGGGCAAGTTGTCCCACGCCCATGTCATCGACGTGACTCAGGTGGACGCGAAGGGCCGCGTGGTGTTCGGGGCCACGGTCGAACTACTGGACCTGGCCACCGACGAAGAAGTGCGCTATCAGCTGGTGGGAGAGGACGAGGCCGATATCAAGGCGGGCCTCATCTCCGTCGGCTCCCCCTTCGCCCGCGCCCTGATAGGGAAGCGGGAAGGGGACGAGGTGACCGTCCAGACCCCCTCTGGGAAGAAGGAATACGAACTGCTCGCGGTGGAGTACATCTGATCGCGGCGGGTCGCCGGTTTGTGCATCAGGGGTGGTCCTGGCGGGCGCGGTACAGCACCGCCATGCGCCCCATGGCCTGTACCAGCTCCGCACCACTGGCGATACACAGGTGATCCGCCAGTGCAGCCCGCTCGTATCGATCAGACGAGGGCAGCTTGACCTTGACCAGCTGATGGGCCTGGAGGGCCGCATCCAGTTCCGCCAGCACACCGGGGCCGGCACCGCCGGAACCCACGGTGACCACGGGGCGCAGTGCATGGGCCCGGCCACGCAGCTCGTTCTTGTGTTTTCCTGACAACATGCAACATTCCCATAGTAGTAAGCGGTGGATTAAGGAACACCAGGATGACATCTATGTCAAACGGGCAAGGAGCGCCGGTTACCGTTCGCGGTCGGTCTACAAGCTCCTGGAGATAGACGATCGGGATCGCCTGCTGGCCGCGGCGCGGATGGTGGTGGACCTGGGGGCGGCGCCCGGTGGATGGTCCCAGGTGGCCCTGGAACGTATTGGCAGTAAAGGACGGGTGGTGGCGACCGACATCCTTCCAATGGAACCTCTGGCGGGCGTCGAGTTCATACAGGGAGACTTCCATGACGATGCCGTGGTGGCACAGATAGTCACAACGGTGGGGGATTCCGGCGCTGATCTTGTAATGTCAGACTTGGCGCCCAATATGAGTGGAGTAAGGAATGTGGATCAGCCCCGGGCCATGTTCCTGTCAGAACTCGCACTGGACTTGGCCCGGCAATTGCTAAGTGAAGGTGGGAGCTTCCTCGCGAAGGTGTTTCAGGGCGAGGGGTTCGATGAATATATCCGGGATATGCGTCGGGACTTTGCCAAGGTGCTGACGCGTAAACCCAGGGCATCCCGCCCACGGTCGAGAGAGGTTTATGTGCTCGGACGGGGCTATGGTGTATAGTTTGGACAATTATTCTTGGCCGCTGTAGAGGTCTAACACGTTGAATGACATGGCAAAAAACCTGATTCTCTGGGTGGTCATCGCACTGGTGCTGATGTCCGTCTTTAATAACTTTGGTCCCCGGCGCACGGCCGCGCAGACCTTGCCCTACTCGGATTTCATCGCCCAGGTGAGGTCGGGGCAGGTGGATCAGGTCTACATGGAGGGCCGCAACATCACGGGGGTCACCCAAACCAACGAGCGCTTCACCACCTACAGCCCGGAAACCGACAATACGGCCCTGGTGGGGGACCTCCTCGAGAGCGGCGTGACCATCGAGGCCAAGCCTCCCGAGCAGCAGTCCGTGCTGATGCAGATCTTCATCTCCTGGTTCCCCATGCTGTTGCTCATCGGTGTGTGGATATTCTTCATGCGCCAGATGCAGGGAGGTGGCGGCGGTCGGGGTGCCCTGTCCTTCGGCAAGAGCAAGGCGCGATTGCTGGGTGAGGATCAGATCAAGATTACCTTCAGCGATGTGGCCGGAGTGGAAGAGGCCAAGGAAGAGGTGGTGGAACTGGTGGAGTTCCTCAAGGATCCCGGCAAGTTCCAGAAGCTCGGAGGCAAGATCCCCAAGGGCGTGCTCATGGTGGGTTCCCCCGGTACCGGCAAGACGCTGCTGGCCAAAGCCATTGCGGGCGAGGCCAAGGTGCCTTTCTTCACCATCTCCGGTTCCGATTTCGTGGAGATGTTCGTGGGCGTGGGCGCCTCCCGGGTGCGGGACATGTTCGAGCAGGCGAAGAAGCAGTCCCCGTGTATCATCTTCATCGACGAGATCGACGCCGTGGGCCGTCACCGTGGTGCCGGCCTCGGAGGCGGGCACGACGAGCGCGAGCAGACACTGAACCAGTTGCTCGTGGAGATGGACGGCTTCGAGGGTACGGAGGGCGTCATCGTCATTGCGGCGACCAACCGCCCCGACGTGCTCGACCCGGCACTGCTGCGTCCCGGCCGCTTCGATCGGCAAGTGGTCGTGCCCCTGCCCGACATCCGCGGCCGGGAGCAGATCCTCAAGGTTCACATGCGCAAAGTGCCCCTGGGCCAGAATGTCCAGGCCACCATCATTGCCCGTGGCACCCCCGGTTTCTCGGGCGCCGATCTGGCCAACCTGGTTAACGAGGCGTCCCTGTTCGCCGCCCGCGCCAACAAGCGGCTGGTGGAAATGGAGGACTTCGAGAAGGCCAAGGACAAGATCATGATGGGCGTGGAGCGCAAGGCCATGGTCATGAGCGACGACGAGAAGAAGCTCACCGCCTACCACGAGGCGGGCCACGCCATCGTGGGGCTGTCCGTGCCGTCCCACGACCCCGTCTACAAGGTGAGCATCATCCCCCGCGGACGGGCCCTCGGCATCACCATGTTTCTTCCCGAGGAGGATCGATACAGCTTCAGCAAAGAGCGCCTGGAGAGCCAGATCTCCAGCCTCTTCGGCGGCCGCCTGGCGGAGGAGTTGATTTTCGGCGCCGAGCGGGTGACCACGGGGGCCTCCAACGATATCTACCGGGCCACCGAGATCGCTCGCAACATGGTCACCAAGTGGGGGTTGTCCTCCCGCCTCGGTCCCCTCACCTACAGCGAGGAAGAGGGCGAGGTCTTCCTGGGGCACAGCGTGACCCAGCACAAGACCGTGTCCGAGGAGACGGCCCATGTCATCGACGAGGAGATCCGCTCCGTCATCAACCGTAACTACGAGCGGGCGCAGAATATCCTCGAGGACGGCATGGAGAAGCTTCACATGATGGCCGGCGCCCTCATCAAGTACGAAACCATCGATACCGAACAGATCAAGGACATCATGGAAGGACGGGAGCCGAGGCCGCCCCGGGACTGGACGGATGATGGTCCCACCGGTAACGATGGTGCCGCCGTGGATGATGGCAAGAAGGCGGACGGAAAGCCGTCTGAAGGTACCATCGGCGGGCCGGCCAGCCTGCATTAACGTGAAAGTCGCGCAGCGACACCTTTGGACTCCCTCTCCCCCTGGGAGAGGGCCGGGGTGAGGGGGGACATGGCGCACCTTTCATCCTTCGGGGTGGCCTCGCGCCATGTCCGTTAGGCGAAGCAGGTCCGCGTACCCTGAAAGGCCCCCGCATGCCGGGGGCCTTTTTTTTGGTGCAGCCTTCGCAAATGGGGCCGTCGCCTGTGACAACCCCGATCCTTTCTGGCATAAAGATCTCCCGCCGGGCGTCCGCTAAACGTTTGGAACACGGGGCGGAACTGAGATGGTGGTTGCCAAGGAGAGAATCGACACGTGAGCAGTGAGCGCAAGTATTTCGGGACAGACGGTATTCGCGGCGCAGTGGGCACCTACCCCATTACCGCCGAATTCATGTTGCGCCTCGGCTGGGCGGCGGGCAAGGTGTTGGCACGGGAGGGCGGAGGTAAGGTGGTGATCGGCAAGGACACCCGCATCTCCGGCTACATGTTCGAGTCGGCCCTGGAGGCCGGACTGTCGGCCGCAGGTGTCGATATCGCCCTTCTGGGCCCCATGCCCACGCCGGCCATTGCCTACCTGACCCAGACGCTGCATGCCCAGGCGGGTATCGTCATCAGTGCCTCCCATAACCCGTTTTGCGACAACGGCATCAAGTTTTTCTCCGCCAGCGGCCGGAAACTCCCCGATGCGGTGGAACAAGCCATCGAGGCGGAGCTTGAGCGGCCCATGACTACCGTACCCTCTAAGGATCTCGGCAAGGCCGAGCGGGTAACGGATGTGGACGGCCGTTATATCGAATACTGCAAGAGCACATTTCCCAATGGCGCCACCCTGCGGGGGTTTCGCATCGTGGTGGACTGCGCCAACGGCGCCACGTACAAGGTGGCCCCCAGCGTATTCGATGAGTTGGGTGCGGAGGTGGTGAGCGTCGGCGTGAAGCCGGACGGATTGAATATCAACGCGGATTGCGGCGCCACCCAGCCCGAGAACCTGCGGGCCGAGGTCCTGAAACACGGTGCGGATCTCGGTGTGGCCCTGGACGGCGACGGGGACCGCGTGATCATGGTGGACCATCGGGGCGAGGTGGTGGACGGCGACGAGATCCTCTACATCATCGCCCGCAACCTATATGACCTCGGCGAATTGCGGGGTGCCGTGGTGGGAACCCTGATGTCCAATCTGGGCCTCGAGGTCGCCCTCGGCGAGCTCGGGCTGACCATGGAACGCACCAAGGTGGGCGACCGCTACATCATCGAGCGCCTCGAGGACACGGGTTGGTCCCTGGGGGGCGAGAGCTCGGGACACATCATCTGTCGTGATCGCACCACCACCGGCGACGGCATCGTCGCCGCCCTCCAGGTATTGGCCGCCATGGTGCGTACCGGCAAGGCCCTGGCCGAGTTGAAGTCCGGCATGAGCAAGTTCCCCCAGACCATGATCAACGTAAGGCTGGAACAGCGGCTGGACGTGGTGGGCCTGCCCGCGGTGGCATCCGGGGTGCGCCAGGTGGAGGCGGATCTGGGCACGGAGGGGCGGGTGCTGCTGCGGCTGTCGGGTACGGAGCCCCTGGTGCGCGTGATGGTGGAAGGGCGCCATGCCCCCATAGTCCGGGCGGCGGCGGAGAGCCTCGCCGGTATCGTGGAGCAGGCCATCGCCGCCGGGCCCTGAAAGCCTTGGCCTGAAGGTCGGCCGCCCCCGGCGACATCGAACGGCGGGGCGTCTTTCACGTTAAGCGGCTTGGCGCGACGGTGTTGGGGAGGGAAGCCAGGGCAGGCACCGGAGCTTCCCTTGGCCTGTGCCGGGTAAGCCAGGACGGCTATTCAATCCTGGAGTGCGCTCATGAGGGCGCGCAATGTCCTTTCAGATTGTTTCCCCAGCATCGCCCGTTCGATTCTTCCGGCGTTGACCACAATGACCGACGGCACGGCGGAAACGCCGAAGCGGCAGGTGAGCTCGTCCTGCTTATCGATATCGACCATGACGATATTGTGGAAATCCGCCGTCATGGCCGCGACGCGCGGGGTCATGGTACGGCAGGGCCCGCAATGAGAACTGTAGAAGTAGAACAGGGTGGGCGCACCCGGCGGCGCCGTGTCCGCATCCAGTAGATCCCCGTATTGCGGTGCCGGCCGACCCCGCAGGCGCCGGGTGTTGAGCCAGACGCCTGCCTGTAGCACGGGGAACATCAGGATGATCCCGAGCAATACATACGGTATCCATTCCAGCATAAAGAATCTTAATAGCCTGTCAGTCGGTCTCCGAGTATAGTCAAGAACTTGCCGCCAAGACCAAATCCACCGTAGTAGAGTCGAGCCTCCCGTCAGGGAGATTGATTTTACTGCGAGCAGTCACTATTCTGCGCGGCTATTTTCATGAATCAGAAACCGGGGGTTCCACCGATGCGCCAGCCACTAGTAGCCGGCAACTGGAAGATGAACGGTTCGCGGGACAGCGCGACGGGCCTGCTGAAGGGCGTGGCGGCCGGAATCGGCGGCTTGGCTACCGAAGTGGTTGTATGTCCGCCCTTCGTCTACCTGGAGCAGGTGGGTCGGCTCATCGACGGCACCGCCATCCAGCTGGGTGCCCAGAACATGGCCAGGGAGGAGGCCGGGGCGTTCACCGGCGAAGTGGCCGGTTCCATGCTGCAGGACATGGGTTGCAGCTACGTGATTCTCGGCCATTCGGAGCGCCGCAGCCTCTACGGTGAAGATGATGCCGTGGTGGCGGCCAAGACGGTACGTGCATTGGCAGACGGCCTCTTGCCCATCGTATGTGTGGGGGAGCTGCTGGAGGAACGCCAGGCGGGTAAAACCGAGGAGGTGGTGGGCCGGCAGCTGAATGCCGTCCTGGACGCGGTGGGGGCGGCAGGCATCGCCCGCGGTGTCATCGCCTACGAGCCGGTATGGGCCATCGGGACGGGCATGACGGCCACGCCGGAGCAGGCTCAGGAGGTCCATGCCTTCATACGGGCCGGGGTGGCGAAGTATGACGGGGCGGTGGCCGAGGGTCTGCGCATTCTCTACGGTGGCAGCGTCAAGGGGGATAACGCCGAGGGCCTGTTCGGCCAGCCCGATATCGATGGCGGACTGATCGGCGGCGCTTCGCTGAAGGTGGACGACTTCGTGGCCATCTGTCGGGCGGCGGGCTGACTGCATGGATGCCTCCCTGATCGTCTCCATCCTCACCGGCCTGCACGTGCTGCTGGCGGTGGGGCTGATAACGCTGATCCTGCTGCAACAGGGCCCGGGGGCAGGCATGGGGGCCGCCTTCGGCAGCGGTGCGTCCGGAACCGTATTCGGATCGCGCGGCTCGGGGTCTTTCCTCACCAAGTCGACTGCGGCCCTGGCCATTGTGTTTTTCCTCAACAGTATCGGTCTGGCGATACTCGCCGGCAGCAGCGTGGAGCGGGATTCCAGCGTTCTCGAGCGAGTGCTGGGGCCGGAGAGCGAGATACCCGCAGAGCCTTCGGACTCCGGTGGGCCGGCGCGTGACGTTCCGGCGGCCCCCGGCGCGGGTAACGGGAGCGGGGCCGGTGTGGGCTTCACCGATGACGTGCCGAATATTCCGGGCCCCGCCGACGGGAGGAACGAGTAGTTCCCCGCGCCCCCGTAAGGGGGGCGGGACAAGCCGATGTGGTGGAATTGGTAGACACGCTGTCTTGAGGGGGCAGTGGCGCAAGCCGTGCCGGTTCGACTCCGGCCATCGGCACCAAACAAAGAGTTAGGTCTCGGGGTCAAATCCCGGGCTCAAGTCTCGGGCTGGCCCGTTCCTGTGCCGGCGACGTACGGGAAGTACCTGCAACCTGCGGGTGTACAACAACGCGAGGATGTGAGCGCATAGAACGCCATGGTTGAACAGTATCTACCGATTCTCGTGTTCATCGTCATTGGCGTTGTTTTCGCCATCGTCCCCCTCGCCGTGGGTTTCGCGCTGGGGCCGCGGCGCCCGGACGAGGCGAAGACGTCGCCTTATGAGTGCGGCTTCGAGGCCTTCGAGGATGCCCGCATGAAGTTCGACGTCCGCTATTACCTGGTCGCCATCCTGTTCATCATCTTCGATCTCGAGATCGCCTTTCTCTTTCCGTGGGCGGTGGTCCTGGACGAGATAGGCATGGAGGGATTCCTGGCCATGATGGTTTTTCTCGGGATCCTCGTGGTGGGCTTCATTTACGAATGGAAGAAGGGAGCCCTTGAGTGGGAATAGAAGGCGTACTCAAGGAAGGGGTGGTCACCACCTCTGCCGACAAGCTCATCAACTGGGCGCGCACCGGTTCTCTGTGGCCCATGACTTTCGGTCTGGCCTGTTGCGCGGTGGAGATGATGCATGCGGGGGCTGCCCGCTATGACCTCGACCGCTTCGGGGTCGTGTTTCGGCCCAGCCCGCGCCAGTCCGATGTGATGATCGTGGCGGGTACCCTGGTCAACAAGATGGCACCCGCTCTGCGTAAGGTCTATGACCAGATGGCGGAGCCCCGCTGGGTGATCTCCATGGGGTCGTGTGCCAACGGCGGCGGTTACTACCACTACTCTTACTCCGTGGTTCGCGGCTGCGACCGTATCGTGCCGGTGGACATCTATGTGCCGGGCTGCCCGCCCACCGCGGAGGCCCTGTTGTACGGGATCCTTCAGCTGCAGAAGAAGATCCATCGCACCAACACCATAGCCCGCTAGTGTCCTGTCCCGTAAGAATGTTCGAGAAATCGCGCCGGGCGCAGTGCGCCAGGCAAGGCAAGAGGAGGAGGCATAGCACCGCTATGGCGACGACGAATAACGCCGCATGGCGGGCTGCGAACAAGCGAGAATCGAATGATTCTTGCGGGACAGGACACTAGGGCCGCCGGGCATGAGGGTGCTCCCCGGCTCGAAGAGGGTAAGGTGTCTCCACGGGGACCGCCCCGGTGAGACACCAACGAGTGACCAACAACTTATGAGTGGCACAGGACTTCAAACCCATGAGTGACAGCGCTCCCACCTACGCCATGCGCCTCGAAGAGCGCTTCGCCGGGTTTTCACCCCGGGTGGAGACAGACGCGGCCGGCCAGCTCACCCTGATGGTGGGCGCGGATCACTGGTTCGAGGTGGCCCAGGTGCTGCGGGACGAGCCGGACTTCGCCTTCGAGCAGCTCATGGACCTGTGCGGTGTCGATTACCTGGCCTATGGTAAGGCCGAGTGGGAGACGAGTGAGACCGCCACCGAGGCGGGCTTCTCCCGGGGCTTCGAGCACACCAGCTGGGAGCCCTCCGGAGATGCGCCGGGACGCTTCGCCGTCGTCGTGCACCTGCTGTCCCTGAAGCACAATCGCCGCCTGCGGTTGAAGACACTGCTCGACACGGACCCGCCACGGGTGCAGTCCCTGGTGGAGATCTGGAACTCGGCGGACTGGTTCGAGCGGGAGGCCTTCGACCTCTTCGGCATCCTCTTCGAGGGCCACCCGGACCTGCGGCGGATCCTCACGGACTACGGCTTCATCGGCCATCCCATGCGCAAGGATTTCCCCACTTCGGGCCACGTCGAGATGCGCTACGACGCCGTCAAGCAGCGGGTCGTCTACCAGCCCATCACCATCGAGCCGCGCGTGCTGGTGCCGCGGGTCATCCGTGAGAGCCGGCATGATGGGGCCACCACCGCCGCCAGGGCCGAGGAGGCGGGCGATGCCTGAGATCAAGAATCTGACCCTGAACTTCGGTCCCCAGCATCCGGCGGCCCACGGGGTGTTGCGGCTGGTGCTGGAGATGGATGGCGAGGTCATAGAACGCGCCGATCCCCATATCGGGCTGCTCCACCGGGGCACCGAGAAGCTGGCGGAAAGCAAACCCTATAACCAGAGCATCGGCTACATGGACCGCCTGGACTACGTGTCCATGATGTGCAACGAGCACGGCTATGTGATGGCCATCGAGAAACTGTTGGGCATCGAGCCGCCTCTGCGGGCCCAGTACATCCGGGTCATGTTCGATGAGATCACGCGCATCCTCAACCATCTCATGTGGCTGGGGGCCCACGGCCTCGACATCGGTGCCATGACGGTGTTCCTCTACGCCTTCCGTGAGCGCGAGGACCTCATCGACTGCTATGAGGCGGTGAGTGGCTCGCGCATGCACGCCACCTATTACCGCCCCGGCGGCGTGTACCGGGACCTGCCGGACGCCATGCCCCGCTATCAGGCCTCCAAGTGGCACAGCGACGTCGAGGTGGCGGCCATGAACGAGACCCGTCAGGGCTCCCTGCTGGATTTCCTCGAGGACTTCACCGGCCGTTTCCCGGCCTGCGTGGACGAATACGAGACCCTGCTCACGGATAACCGCATCTGGAAACAGCGCACCGTGGGCATCGGCGTGGTGTCACCGGAGCGGGCCATGCAACTCGGCTTCTCGGGGCCGATGCTGCGGGGGTCCGGGGTGGAGTGGGATCTGCGCAAGAAGCAGCCCTACGAGGTCTACGATCGGGTGCGCTTCGATATCCCCGTCGGCGTCAATGGTGACTGTTATGACCGCTATCTGGTGCGCATGGAGGAGATGCGCCAGTCGAACCACATCGTCCGCCAGTGCATAGAGTGGCTGCGGGCGAACCCCGGCCCGGTGGCCATCGACGACCACAAGATCATCCCTCCGACGCGGGAGGAGATGAAAGAGGACATGGAGTCCCTGATCCATCATTTCAAGCTGTTTACCGAGGGCTACTGCGTGCCCGAGGGCGAGGTCTATGCCGCCCTGGAACACCCCAAAGGCGAGTTCGGCGTATATATGATCTCCGACGGTGCCAACAAGCCCTACCGGGTCAAGGTGAGGGCACCGGGCTTTGCCCACCTGGCGTCCATGAACGAGATGGTTCAGGGGCATATGCTGGCCGACGTGGTGGCGGTCATCGGCACCCAGGACATCGTATTCGGGGAGATCGACCGCTGATGACGGCCACCCCTGACACCGTCCTTTCGGCCCATGCCCGGGAGGAGATCGACCGCTGGCTCGCCCGCTATCCGGACGACCAGAAGCAGTCTGCAGTGCTGGCCGCCCTGCGGGAGGTGCAGCACGAGAACGGGGGTTACCTCACCACGCCCCTGATGGATGCCGTGGCGGCCTATCTGGAGATGCCCGCCATCGCCGTCTACGAGGTGGCGAGCTTCTACTCCATGTTCGAGTTGGAGCCCGTGGGCCGCCACAGCGTATCCGTATGCACCAACGTGTCCTGCATGCTGCGGGGTGGCGACGATATCCTCGCCCACATCGAGAACAGGCTCGGCATCGCGGTGGGTCAGAGCACCCCCGACGGACGCATCTACCTCAAGCTCGAGGAGGAGTGTCTGGCGGCCTGTTGCGGTGCCCCCATGATGCAGGTGGATCACGTTTACTACGAGAACCTCACTCCCGCCCGGGTGGATGAGATCCTGGACGGACTGGAGTAGCGCGAGTATGGCCAACCAAGTCTGTTTCACCACCCTCGACTTCGATGAGCCCTGGAGTCTGGAGACCTACCGCAGGATCGGTGGCTACGAGGCCTGGGAACGTATTCTGCGGGACAAGATCACTCCCCTGGACGTCATCGAGGAGGTCAAGAAATCCGGCCTGCGTGGACGCGGCGGCGCGGGTTTCCCCACCGGTCTCAAGTGGAGCTTCATGCCCAAGGGCAAGGTGGCCCAGAGCTACATCGTGTGCAATTCCGACGAGTCGGAGCCGGGTACGTGCAAGGACCGCGACATCCTGCGCTTCAATCCCCATGCCCTGGTGGAAGGCATGGCCATCGCCGGCTACGCCATCGGTGCCACGGTGGGTTACAACTACATGCGGGGTGAGTTCCTGGACGAGGTTTATCTGCGCTTCAAGCAGGCCCTGGACGAGGCCTACGCGGCAGGTTACCTGGGGCGGGACATCCTCGGCAGCGGCGTGGATTTCGACCTCTACGACACCCTGGGGGCCGGGGCCTATATCTGCGGCGAGGAGACGGCCCTGCTGGAATCCCTGGAAGGCAAGAAGGGGCAGCCGCGCTTCAAGCCGCCTTTCCCGGCCAACTACGGGCTCTACGGGTGCCCCACCACCATCAACAACACCGAATCCCTGGCCTCGGTGCCCATCATCATGCGCAACGGCGGTGAGTGGTTCAAGGGCCTCGGCTGCGACAACGGCGGGGGCGAGAAGCTGTTCTCCGTCTCCGGCCACGTGGAGCGTCCCGGCAACTACGAGGTCCCCCTGGGGATGCCCTTCCGGGAGCTGCTGGAGCTGGCGGGCGGGATCTGGAAGGGGCGGACCATCAAGGCGGTCATTCCCGGCGGCTCCTCGGTGCCCGTGGTGCCGGGCGAGGTGATGATGGAGGTCGACATGGATTACGACTCCATCGCCAAGGCGGGCTCCATGCTGGGCTCCGGTGCCGTGATGGTGATGGACGAGACCACCGACATGGTCCAGGTGCTGCGACGCATCTCCCGTTTCTATTTCTCCGAGTCCTGCGGCCAGTGCACGCCCTGCCGCGAGGGTACCGGCTGGCTGTACCGCATGCTGACGCGCATCGTGGAAGGCAAGGGCCGGCCCGAGGACCTCGAACTGCTGGACAACGTGGCCTACAACATCATGGGGCGGACCATCTGTGCCCTGGGGGACGCCGCCGCCATGCCCGTGCGCAGCTTCCTTGAGCACTTCCGCCCCGAGTTCGAACACTACATCGAACACGGCCGCAGCCTGGTGAAGGACGCCGCCTGATGTCATTGGTCACTGGTCATTCGTCATTGGTCGTTAGGGGCACCGCGCCGCGGCCGACCCGGGGCGGTAGCTTGCTATTCCCTATTCCCTATTCCCTATTCCCTCGCTCCTGAAAATGTCCGAAGACCTCGTCACCATCCATATCGACGGCCGGGAGCTCAAGGCCCCCCGCGGCACCATGCTCATCCAGGTGGCGGACGAGGCGGGCATCCACATTCCGCGCTTCTGTTACCACAAGAAGCTGTCGGTGGCGGCCAACTGCCGCATGTGCCTGGTGGAGGTGGAGAAGGCACCCAAGCCCCTGCCCGCGTGTGCCACGCCCGTCAACGACGGCATGACCGTTTATACCCGCTCCGAGGAGGCGCTGCGGTCCCAGAAGTCGGTGATGGAATTCCTGCTCATCAATCATCCCCTGGACTGCCCCATCTGCGACCAGGGTGGCGAGTGCGAGCTGCAGGACGTGGCCATGGGGTACGGCGGCGACGTGTCGCGCTTCTCCGAGCGCAAGCGGGTGGTGCCCGACAAGGATCTCGGGCCCCTCATCGCCACCGACATGACCCGCTGCATCCATTGCACCCGCTGCGTGCGCTTCGGCGAGGAGATCGGGGGGATCCGGGAACTCGGGGCCACCGGTCGGGGCGAGGACATGCGCATCGGCACCTTCATCGAGCGCAACATGGACTCGGAGTTGTCGGGCAACGTCATCGACCTCTGCCCGGTGGGCGCCCTCACCAACAAGCCCTTCCGCTTCAAGGCCCGGGCCTGGGAGCTGATGCAGCGCGCGAGTGTCGCGCCCCACGACTGCGTGGGCTCCAACCTGTTTCTCCACACCCGGGAAGGTCGCGTGATGCGGGTGGTGCCGCGGGACAACGAGGCGGTCAACGAGACCTGGTTGTCGGACCGCGACCGCTACAGCTACCAGGGGATCTATGCCGAGGACCGCCTCGAGCGGCCCGTCGTGAAGGTCAAGGGCAAATGGCAGGAGGCGGACTGGGACGTGGCCCTGGAGGCGGCGGCCGACGGTCTGCGGGCCGTGGTGGAGGCCCACGGGCCCGCCGAACTGGGGGCCCTGGTATCTCCCGCCGCCACCCTGGAGGAGCATTACCTCACCCAGCGTCTGCTGCGCGGAC
This sequence comes from Thiotrichales bacterium, assembly GCA_011389995.1. Lineage (GTDB taxonomy): Bacteria > Pseudomonadota > Gammaproteobacteria > JAABTG01 > JAABTG01 > JAABTG01. The sequence continues at coordinate 26,914 of JAABTG010000009.1, read as the reverse complement.
TGGGCTCGGGCAACATCGATCATCGTTTGCGCCAGGTGGACTTCGGTGACGCCGGCAACGACCCGCTGTTTCCGGGGCTCAACCTGAGCTTTGAAGAGTTCGAGGGCCGGGATGCCTTCCTGGTGGTGGGTTCCCACCTGCGCAAGGAGGTGCCCATCCTCAATCACCGCCTGCGCAAGGCGGTGCAGGGGGGCGCGCGGGCCATGTTCCTGAACCCCGCACGCTACGATTTCAACTACGACACCGCCTTCAATCCAGGCATCAACACCGCTCGCTGGACTGCCACCCTGGCCGGCGTGGCCCGGGCCCTGGACAGGGATCTGCCCGACGGGGTCCTCGGTGACCTCATCGCCGCGGCCGAGATGACCGATGACCATCGCGCCGTGGCCGCAGGGCTGAACGCGGCGGAGCGGCCACTGATCCTGCTCGGTGCCATGGCCCTGGCCCATCCCCGTTTCACCACCCTGCGCGCCCTGGCCGGTTACATCGCCCGGGCCACCGGCGGCGTGCGCGGCTACCTACCCGCCGCCAACAGCGTGGGGGGCCATCTGGCGGGGGCCCTGCCCCTGCGGGAGGCGGGGGGTGCGGCGGCCGGCGTGGCCGGCCTGGACGCCGCGGCCATGTTGGCAAGGGGCCTCAAGGGCTTCGTCACCGTGGGCGTGGAAGCGGCGGCCGACTGCTGGGACGGAGGTCTCGCGGCGCGGCGGCTGCAGGAGGCGGAGTTCACCGTCTGCCTGAGCGCCTACCGCACCCCCGAGCTGGAGGCCCAGGCCGACGTGCTGCTGCCCATCGGCGTGTTTGCCGAGACCGCGGGCACCCACGTCAACGCCGCCGGCCTGTGGCAACGCTTCGAAGGCGCCGCCCGCCCGGTGGGGGAGGCCCGCCCGGCCTGGAAGGTGCTGCGGGTGCTGGCCAACCGGCTGGGTCTGGAGGGCTTCGACTACACCAATTGCGGCCAGGTCCACGACGAGGTGCGCAAGGGGGTGGATGACCAGGCGGTGCGCGGTATCGACGCCCTGGGGGAACCGGGTGACGGGGAAGAAGGGGCGGGGCAGCTGGGCCGCATCCCGGAGCCCGCCATCTATGGCACGGACGCGGTGGTGCGCCGTGCCGGTTCGTTGCAGGACACCCTGGACGGACGCAAGGCGGGGAAGGCGGTCTACATGCATCCGGCGGACGCCGAGCGTCTGGGCCTGGGCGACGGGGATGCCGCCCATCTGACGATGGCCGGCTCCGCCGGCGCCGTGACCGTCACCGCACGCCTCGATGAGCGGCTCGCCGAGGGCGGGGTGCTGATCTACATGGGTTCCACGGCCGCCGGCCTCGCCGGTCCGGCCTATGGCGAGGTGAGCCTGGACAGGGGCTGATTGGCGATGGAATTCTTTACCGACATGTGGATGGCATTGCCCGAGGGCCTGCGCGCCGTGCTCGCCGCCAGCACCAAGATCATGATGGTGGTGGGGCCCCTGATGCTGGCGGTGGCCTACGTCACCCTGGCGGAACGCAAGATCATCGGTCGCATCCAGGTCCGCATCGGACCGAACCGGGTGGGCTTCTTCGGCCACAGCCTGTGGGGTCTCGGCCAGCCCATCGCCGACGCCGTCAAGCTCCTGTTCAAGGAGATCGTGCTGCCCAGCGGGGCCAACCGGGTGCTGTTCCTCATCGCCCCCATGCTGTCCCTCGGCCCGGCCCTGGCGGCCTGGGCGGTGCTGCCCCTGAACGCCGAGTTCGTCATCGCCGACATCAACGCCGGCCTGCTCTACATCCTGGCCATGACCTCCATCGGGGTCTACGGCGTCATCGTGGCGGGGTGGGCCTCCAACTCCAAGTACGCCTTCCTCGGCGCCATGCGCTCCGCCGCCCAGATCGTGTCCTACGAGATCGCCATGGGTTTCGCCCTGGTGGTGGTGCTGATGGCCGCCGGCAGTCTCAATATCCGTGACATCGTGCTGGCCCAGGAAGGCGGTGTCCTCGGCTGGTTCTGGGCCCCGCTGCTGCCCATGTTTCTGGTCTATTTCATCTCCGGGGTGGCGGAGACCAACCGCGCGCCCTTCGACGTGGCGGAAGGGGAATCGGAGATCGTCGCCGGCTTCCACGTGGACTACTCGGGCATGGCCTTCGCCGTCTTCTTCCTGGCGGAGTACGCCAACATGATCCTCATTGCGGCGCTGGCGGCCATCCTCTTCCTGGGGGGGTGGCTGTCGCCCTTCGAGGGGACCGCCCTGGCCTCCCTGCCCCTGCTGGGCAACGGCATACATTGGCTGCTGCTGAAGATCGCCCTGTTCGTGTTTCTCTATCTGTGGTTCCGGGCCACCTTTCCCCGTTACCGCTACGACCAGATCATGCGTCTGGGCTGGAAGGTCTTCATACCCGTCACCCTGGTGTGGCTGGTGGTGGTGGGCGTGGCGGTGATGTATCCGCCCCTGTGGGACTGGCTCACGGGCTTCGGCCTGCTGGCCGTGGCGTTGACCCTGCTGCTGGTGGTTTTCCGGGGGGCGGTGAAACCGAGCGGGGTGATCATGCCATGAACGGATTCCGCCACTTCTTCAAGAGCTTCATGCTGTGGGAACTGCTGGTGGGCATGCGCCTCACCGGACGCTACCTGTTCAAGCGCAAGGTGACGGTGCAGTACCCGGAAGAGAAGACCCCCATGTCGCCGCGCTTTCGCGGCCTTCACGCCCTGCGCCGTTACCCCAACGGCGAGGAGCGGTGCATCGCTTGCAAGCTGTGCGAGGCGGTGTGCCCGGCCCTGGCCATCACCATCGATTCCGAGGTGCGGGAGGATGGCAGCCGGCGTACCACGCGCTACGACATCGACCTGGTCAAGTGCATCTTCTGCGGTTTCTGCGAGGAGTCCTGTCCTGTGGACTCCATCGTCGAGACCCGCATCCACGAGTATCACGGCGAGAAGCGCGGGGACCTCTACATGACAAAGGAGAAACTGCTGGCGGTGGGCGACAAATGGGAGGCCCAGATCGCTGCAGACCGTGCGGAGGACGCACGGTATCGCTAAATGCGCGGGATGCCGCGAGGGCGTTCCGCAAACGACAACAGGGCGGGGGGAATAAAGGCGACGCCGCGGCGTCGCCCTGGTTAACATGAGTCAGCTAGTCATCTTCTTCGTCTTCGCGGCGATCATGGTATTCGCCGGGGTCATGGTGATCACCGTGCGCAACGCCGTGCATTCCGCCCTGTTCCTGGTGCTCGCCTTCTTCTCCAGTGCGGCCATCTGGCTGCTCATGGAGGCCGAGTTCCTGGCCATCGTCCTGGTGCTGGTCTACGTGGGGGCGGTGATGGTGCTGTTCCTGTTCGTGGTCATGATGCTGGACGTCAATACGGCACGTCTCAAGGAGGGCTTCATCCGCTACCTGCCCGTGGGCCTGCTGGTGGCGGTGCTCATCGCCTTCCAGCTCATCATGGTGGTGGGGGGCGAGCGCTTCGGGCTCGAGGACTATCCCAAGCCCGTGCCCAAGGCCGCCGACTACAGCAACACCGAGGCCTTGGGGGCGGTGCTCTATACCGAGTATCTCTTTGCCTTCGAGGTGGCGGCGGTGATCCTGCTGGTGGCCATCGTGGCGGCCATCTCCCTCACCATGCGCCGGCGCAACACGGTGAAAACCCAGAAGCCCGAGATGCAGGTGGCGGTGCGCCGGGAGGACCGCATCCGCATCGTCTCCATGGCCTCCGAACCCCGCAACGGCCGGGAGGACGGCTCGTGATCCCCCTGTCCTACGTACTTATCCTGGGGGCCATCATGTTCTGCCTGTCCATGGCCGGCATCTTCCTCAACCGCAAGAATGTGATCATCCTGCTCATGTCCATCGAGCTCATGCTGTTGTCGGTGAACATGAACTTCATCGCCTTCTCCCATTATCTCGGTGACAACGCGGGCCAGGTGTTCGTGTTCTTCATTCTCACGGTGGCGGCCGCGGAGTCGGCCATCGGCCTGGCGATCCTGGTGGTGCTGTTCCGCAACCGTCAGACCATCAATGTCGCCGATCTGGATACGATGAAAGGCTAGGGCGCTGACCATGGACATGTTCGACATCTATCTGGCCATCCCCCTGGCCCCCCTGGTGGGTGCCCTCATCGCCGGCCTGTTGGGCAAGGCCATCGGCAGGGCCGGGGCCCATTGGGTCACCATCATCGGCGTGGCCCTGTCCACCGTGCTCTCCTTCGTGGTCTACAACCACCACGTGCTGGAGGGTGCCGACGCCTTCAACGGCAACGTCTATACCTGGGCCGTGAGCGACGGCATCGCCTTCCAGGTGGGCTTTCTCGTCGACCAACTGACGGCCACCATGATGGTGGTGGTGACCTTCGTGTCCCTGATGGTCCACATCTACACCATCGGTTACATGCACGACGACCCGGGCTACCAGCGGTTCTTCAGCTACATCTCCCTGTTCACCTTCGCCATGCTGATGCTGGTGATGGCCAACAACTTCCTCCAGCTGTTCTTCGGCTGGGAGGCGGTGGGCCTGGTGTCCTACCTGCTCATCGGCTTCTGGTACGAGCGGGACTCGGCCATCTACGCCAACATGAAGGCCTTCCTGGTGAACCGGGCGGGAGACTTCGGCTTCCTGCTCGGCATCGCCGCGGTGCTGATGTACTTCGGCACCCTGGATTACGCCGAGGTCTTCGCCAGGGCGCCGGAGCTGGTGGGGACCACCATGGAGGTCATCCCCGGCGCCGAGTGGTCCCTGTTCTCCGTCATCTGCATCCTGCTGTTCATCGGTGCCATGGGCAAATCCGCCCAGTGGCCGCTGCACGTGTGGCTGCCCGATTCCATGGAGGGCCCGACCCCCATCTCGGCCCTCATCCACGCCGCCACCATGGTGACCGCCGGTATCTTCATGGTCAGCCGCATGTCGCCCCTGTTCGAGCTCTCCGAGACGGCCCTGTCCTTCGTCCTCATCATTGGTGCCATCACCGCCTTCTTCATGGGGCTGCTGGGGCTGGTGCAGAACGACATCAAACGGGTGGTGGCCTACTCCACCCTGTCCCAGCTGGGCTACATGGCGGTGGGCCTGGGGGCCTCGGCCTACGCGGCGTCCATGTTCCATCTCGGCACCCACGCCTTCTTCAAGGCCCTGCTGTTCCTGGGGGCGGGGGCGGTCATCATCGCCATGCATCACGAGCAGGACATGCGCCGCATGGGCGGATTGCGCAAGTACATGCCCATCACCTATGTCACCTCCCTCATCGGCTCCCTGGCCCTCATCGGGTTTCCGGGTTTCTCCGGCTTCTTTTCCAAGGACGGCATCATCGAGGCGGTGCACCATTCGGAGCTGTGGGGGGCCGACATCGCCTACCTGGCAGTACTCTCGGGGGTATTCATCACCGCCCTCTATTCCTTCCGCATGTTCTTCATGACCTTCCACGGCGAGGAACGCATGGACGAACATACCCGGGAACACCTCCACGAGGCCCCGTGGGTGGTCACCGTGCCTCTGATCCTGCTGGCCATCCCGTCGGTGATCATCGGCTGGTTGTGGGCCGAGCCCATGCTGTTCGGCGACTATTTCGGCGAGGCCATCTTCGTTGCCCCCGAGCACGACACCCTGGCCCGCCTGGGGGAGGGCTACCACGGGCTGGTGGCCTTCATGCTCCATGGCATCATGGCGCCACCCTTCTGGCTGGCGGCCCTCGGGGTGTTTACGGCCTGGTTCCTGTACATGAAGCGCACCGATCTGCCGGCGAAGATAGTGGCGCGGGTGCGGCCCCTCCATACCATCCTGGTGGAGAAGTACGGACACGACCGCTTCAACGACTGGTTCTTCGGCGGGGGTACCCGGGGTCTCGGGGGGCTGTTGTGGCGGGTGGGGGATCTGGCCCTCATCGACGGCCTGGTGGTGAACGGCTCGGCGAAGGTGGTGGCCTGGTTCTCCGGCATCTTCCGGCGCATCCAGACGGGGTATCTGTATACCTATGCCTTCGCCATGATCATCGGGCTGCTGCTGTTGCTGCAGTTCGCCGTGGGCGGTTCGTGAGGGGGATGAATTAGACATGCTGTTCGAGAAACTGCCCCTTCTGAGCCTGCTGGTGTGGCTGCCCATCCTGGGTGGCGCGTGGATCCTCGCCGCCGGCGAGCGCAACGCCCAGGGTGCACGGGTGATCGCCCTGGTGGTGTCCCTGGCCACCTTCCTGCTCTCCATCCCCCTCTACACCGGCTTCGACACCACCACGCCGGCCATGCAGTTCGTGGAGAAGATGCCCTGGATCGAGGCCTTCAGCATCAACTATCACCTCGGGGTGGACGGCTTCTCCATGCCCCTGATACTGCTGACCACCTTCACCACGGTGCTGGTGGTGATCTCCGCCTGGGAGGTCATCCAGTACAAGGTGGGCCAGTACATGGCGGCCTTCCTCATCATGGAAGGCCTGATGAACGGCGTGTTCGCCGCCATGGACGCCATGCTGTTCTACGTGTTCTGGGAGGCCATGCTCATCCCCATGTTTCTCATCATCGGCATCTGGGGCGGGCCCAACCGCATCTACGCCACCATCAAGTTTTTTCTCTATACCTTCCTGGGCTCGGTGTTCATGCTGGTGGCCCTGCTCTATCTCTACGGTCAGGCCGGCAGCTTCGCCATCCAGGACATGCACGTGGTCTCCATCGGCCTGTCGGCGCAGATTCTCATCTTCCTGGCCTTCCTCATCGCCTTCGCGGTGAAGGTGCCCATGTGGCCGGTGCACACCTGGCTGCCGGATGCCCACGTGGAGGCCCCCACCGGCGGCTCCGTGGTGCTGGCGGCCATCATGCTCAAGATGGGCGGCTACGGCTTCCTGCGCTTCAGCCTGCCCATCACCCCCGATGCCAGCCGCGAGCTGGACTGGCTCATGATCGGCCTGTCCCTCATCGCCGTGGTCTACATCGGCTTCGTGGCCATCGTCCAGAAGGACCTCAAGAAGCTGGTGGCCTACTCCAGCATCTCCCACATGGGCTTCGTCACCCTGGGCTTCTTCGTGGCCTTCGCCATCCTCGACAACACCGGGGACATCCAGGGGGCGGCCCTGGGTATGGAGGGGGGGATGATGCAGATGATCTCCCACGGCTTCATCTCCGGCGCCCTGTTCCTGTGCGTGGGGGTGCTCTACGACCGCATGCACACCCGCGAGATCGGTGCCTATGGCGGCGTGGCCAATCCCATGCCGGTATTCGCCGCCTTCATGATGCTGTTCATCATGGCCAACTCGGGCCTGCCGGGTACCTCCGGCTTCGTGGGTGAGTTCATGGTCATCCTGTCCAGCTTCCAGGCCAATTTCTGGTACGCCTTCCTGGCCGCCAGCATCCTGCTGCTGGGGGCCACCTACAACCTGTGGATGTACAAGCGGGTCATCTACGGCAAGGTGGCCAACGACAAGGTGGCCGGACTCGGCGACCTCGCCACCCGGGAGTTCCTGATCCTCGGCGTCCTGGCCGTGGTGGTCATCCTCTTCGGGGTCTGGCCCCAGCCCATTCTGGAGGTGATGCATCCCACGGTGGAGCATCTGATCGGGCATATGGTGCAGTCGAAGCTTTGAGGGAAAAGGGAATGATTCAAAGGCGAGTGAATAGGGAATAGGGAATAGGGAATAGCAGGAAGCCGGACGGGGATGGGTCAGGTGAGGCCGAGGAGGGACCGGAATGGATGCCGATGTGAAGTGGAGACGCCACTATAGGCTTGATGTATGGAAACAGGGGATCGTTCTTGTAAAGGCCGTTTACGATTTAACTGGACGGTTCCCCAAAGATGAGCGATATGGCCTTTGCGCGCAGCTTCGCAGGGCGTCTGTATCTGTTCCGAGCAATATTGCGGAGGGTGTCGCGCGAAGGAGCGATAAGGAATTGTTGAGGTTCCTGGATGTGGCAAGTGGCTCGCTCAGTGAAGTGGATACTCAACTTATCATTGCGAGCGAACTGGGATATCTGCAAAGAGATGATGAGATTTTTCAAACAGTGGCCAATGAGTCCCGTCTCCTTGCGGGATTCATCCGGAGTATCCAGGATGCCCGCAGACGCCTTTAAAGCCATTCCCTATTCCCTATTCCCTATTCCCGGTTTCCAACAATGACCGACTTCGTCGCCATCACTCCCGAGCTGTTTCTCCTCACCATGGCCTGCGTGGTGCTCATCGTGGATGCCTTCCTGCCCGAGGCCTATCGCGCGGTGACCTACCAGCTGGCCCTCATGACCCTGGTCATCACGGGGGGGCTCACGGTGGCCCTCTATCCCGCCGAGCCCCAGGTGGTGTTCCATGGCGCGGCGGTGGTGGACGGCATGGGTTCGGTATTGAAGGCCTTCATCGCCGGTATCGCCTTCTTTGCCTTCACCTATTCCAAGGACTACCTGCGGGAGCGCAACGTCTTCAAGGGCGAGTACTACGTGCTGGGACTGTTCGCGGTGCTCGGCATGATGATCATGGTGTCCGCCCACAGCCTCCTCACCATCTACCTGGGCCTGGAGTTGCTATCCCTGTGTCTCTACGCCATGGTGGCCATGCACCGGGATTCGGCGGATGCCTCCGAGGCGGCCATGAAGTACTTCGTACTGGGGGCCCTGGCGTCGGGAATGCTGCTCTATGGTATCTCCATGATCTACGGCGGTACGGGTACCGTGGACCTGGGGGAGATCGCGGCGGTGGTGGCCAGCGGCGACATCGTGGACGACACGGTACTGGTGTTCGGGCTGGTGTTCCTGGTGGTGGGCCTGGCCTTCAAACTGGGCGCCGTGCCCTTTCACATGTGGCTGCCCGACGTCTATCACGGCGCCCCCACCGCCGTCACCCTGTTCATCGGTTCGGCCCCCAAGATGGCGGCCTTCGCCATGGTGATGCGGGTGCTGGTGGACGGCCTGGAGGGCCTGCAGGCCGACTGGCAGGCCATGCTGGTTATCCTCTCCATCCTGTCCATGGCGGTGGGTAACGTCATCGCCATCGCCCAGACCAACCTCAAGCGCATGTTCGCCTATTCGACCATCGCCCACGTGGGTTTTCTGATCCTCGGCGTGCTGTCGGGCACCGAGGCGGGCTACGCCGCTTCCATGTTCTATGCCATCGTCTACGCCATCATGAGCCTCGGTGGCTTCGGTATGATCGTGCTGCTGTCCCGCGGCGGCTTCGAGGCGGACCGCCTGGAGGACTTCAAGGGCCTCAATGAGCGCAGCCCGTGGTTCGCCTTCATCATGATGGTGTTCCTGTTCTCCATGGCAGGCGTGCCCCCCTTCGTGGGTTTCTGGGCCAAGTGGTCCGTGCTGCGGGAGGTGGTGGCGGCGGACATGGTGTGGCTCGCCGTGGTGGCCGTGGTGTTTTCCATCATCGGTGCCTTCTATTACCTGCGGGTGGTCAAGCTCATGTACTTCGACAAGCCCGAGGACGCCAGCCCCATCACCGCCGGCGGTGACCTGCAGGCCGCCGTCAGCATCAATGGCCTCGCCGTGCTGGGCCTCGGCCTGTTTCCCGGGGCCCTGCTGACCCTGTGCGTCGCCGCCCTGGCGGCCAGCTGAGTCGGGCCAACCCGTTCGCGGCCCCTCGGCGGGGCGGGTTATTTCCCCATTCTCCCGGCTGAAAAGCCCCACCCTGGTGGCGGCTTACGTTGTGGGCGTGGCTGTTTCGCCGTTGCCGCGCCCCTGGCATCCCCGTTGCCTCTTCTGTGCTATTCCGGCGCAGCGTTCCGACTGTGCCGCAGGCCGGTTAATTTAAAGAACATGCAACGGGAGACAGACATGAATGTCATGACAACGAAGGGTTTCATACTGGTGGGCATTCTCGGACTGGTCGCGACGCCGCCGGTGACGGCGGCGGAGGACCCGGCCACCAGGCCCGATGACACCTGGATCAGCATCAGCGGTACCGTGGAGAGCGTCGACCGGGATGCCTTCGTCCTCGACTACGGCGAGGGCATCATCACCGTGGAGATGGACGACGGCGATCGCGACGCCGACGGCTACAAGCTGATTGAGGGCGACAAGGTGTCGGTGAGCGGCATCATCGACGACGACCTCTACGAGACCCGCACCATCGAGGCCAGCAGCGTCTACGTGGAGAATATCGGCACGTATTTCTATGCCTCGGCCGTGGACGAGGAGGACACCTTCGTTACCATCACCACGCCGGTGGTCATCTCCGGGACCATCGTCCAGGGCACCGTGACCGCGGTGAATGACGAGGAGTTCACCATCGATTCCGGTGACCGGCGCATCACCGTGGAGGTGGACGAGATGGCCTACGACCCGCTGGATGATGAGGGTTACCAGCAGGTCGAGGTGGGCGACAAGGTGAGCGTCTCCGGGCGCATGGACGACGACCTGTTCGAGGGTCGTGTCCTGGAGGCCGGCACCATCGTGACCCTGTCCGAGGCCGAGTGACGCCCCGCCCACTGCCGCTGTTCACGGCCGGTGGTGACTCCCGCACCAGGGGCGACAGCCCCGCGGCGACCACCGCGACGTGTCCTCGCTCGAAGCCGTGGAAGGTGAGCCGGTTGGTGCGGTGTGAGGAGGCTCCGGGAGGCTCTTTGGGACTGCGTTTCACGGTTACATCTGCATAGACCGGCGGGCCGACCACCCCGACACGCAATCCTTCGCGCCGCCGGAGTAGCTCAGATCCCTCGACGTCACGGCCGTCGGCCCGCCAGGGCCCTGGGACGGTCGACGGCGCAGAGGGATACCGTCGCGCCGAGGGGCCGGATATGCCCTGAGGCGAACATAATCCCGGGAGGCGGATGCTGCGAACAACGGGAGGCGCCCCATGAACGCACATAAGGCCCGATTAATTGTAGGGAAAAAGCGGGAATTGGCAGCGTTCTCGTTGTTTTTGCCGCAGATCATCCGAAATGGGTAAGTTTGGACTGCGAACTTGATTTGGATTAAAGCGGTTGATAAGCCTGATGTATTCAAATAGCGAAAATTCTAATAAAGCTTTTCTTCCTGTTTCTACCCCAATGGAGTGAGTCATGAAAAGACTGATCCTTCTCGTTTCTCTCCTCGCCCTCGCCGTCGTCGCCCAGGCCGAGACGGTGAAGGGACGCATCGCCGAAATCTCCAAGAAGGCCGGCACCATACAGATCAACGTCAAGGGCGCGGGTAAGGTCGTGGTACGTACCGACGCCAACACCCAGTATGAGGGTACGGCAGGCCTCAAGGAACTCGGCCCCCCGGACCTCATCGAGGTCCAGCGCGAGCCCGGCAAGGCGGCCGCCAGCATCAAGAAGGTGGTCTTCGGCCTGCCCCCGGGGGTGGAGATCGACACCAGGGAACTGCTGGGCATCATGACCGGCGGCCAGCCCTATCACCTCTACGACGCCCGCCCCGCCAAGCGCTTCGGCGCCGCCCACATCCCCAGCGCCGAGTCGGCCTTCCCCAAGGAGGAGGGTTTCCTCGCCAAGCTGCCGGACGACAAGAATGCGCTGCTGGTGTTCTATTGCGGCGGCCCCACCTGCCCCTATACCGGCGTCGCGGTGGAGAAGGCCGAGAAGGTGGGCCACACCAACCTGAAGGGCTATCAGCTCGGCCTGCCCGGCTGGAAGAAGGCCAAGCTGCCCGTTCACTCCGAGGCCGCCTGGCTGGCCAAGAACCTCGACCCGCAGCACGTGGTCCTCGATGTCCGCCCCGAGGCGGCCAGCGGCCAGTCCCACATCAAGGGTGCGGTGGCCCTTCCCGTGTCCGAGTTGCAGGCCATGACCGAACGCTTCATCGCCAAGCAGACCGTGCCGCAGCTGCCGGGGGTCAGTGACATGCGCGCCCCCGTCGTCGTCTATGCCGACAGCCACACCTCCAGGGAGGCCCTGCTGGCCTACAAGGAGCTGCGCAGCTGGGGCTACAAGAAGGCCTCCATCCTCAAGGGCGGCTTCGACGTCTGGCAGGCGGCCAGCCTGCCCACGGAGTCCGGTGCCGTCAGCACCCAGATCGTCTACGAGAAGAAGCTCGCCCCCGGCGCCATCGCCCCCAACGAGTTCAAGTCCCTGGAGGAGCAGGGTGAGAATGTGGTGCTGGTGGACGTGCGCACCGACCAGGAGGTAGCGGCCGGCAAAATCGAGGGGGCCCGGCACATCGCCCTCGAGGACCTCGAGGACAAGGCCACCAGCCTGCCCAAGGACAAGGAGATCCTGATTTATTGCGCCAACGGCATCCGCGCCGAGATGGGTTACCAGATGCTCAAGAACATGGGTTTCAAGACCCGTTACCTGAACGAAACCATCGCCATCGACAAGGACGGCAGCTACACGCTCTGAGGTTGACGCTGTCATGAAGAGACGGGAGTTCCTGAAGATCTCCGGGGCACTGGGTGCCGCCGGGGTGATGCCGGGCCTGCTCGGGGGCTGCACCAGCCAGCCCCTGCCGGGTACCGGCAAGGTCACCACCACGCCCACGGTCTGCAACATCTGCTTCTGGCAGTGCGCAGGCACCATGTACCAGGAGGACGGCAAGCCATGGAAGGTGGTGGGACACCCCGACGATCCCCACTGCCGCGGCCGCCTGTGTACCCGTGGCACCGGCGGCATCGGCAGCTATGAGGACCCGGACCGCCTGCGCCAGCCGCTGCTGCGGGTTGAAGGCGCGGACGGCCAGGAGTTCAAGCCGGTGTCCTGGGACGAGGCCTTCGACTTCATCGCCCGGCGCATGGAGGCCATCGGCGAGCGCCACGGCCGCGACCGCCTGGCCCTGTTCTCCCACGGCGGCGGCGGCAAGTTCTTCAGGACCATGCTCCAGGCCTTCGGCTCGGATGCCTATGCCCATCCCTCCTTCGCCCAGTGCCGGGGGCCGCGGGAGACGGGCTTCGGCCTCACCTACGGCGAGGGGGTGGGGTCGCCGGACCGCACCGACATGAGCCACTCGCGCTGCATCGTGCTCATCGGCTCCCACATCGGCGAAAATCTCCATAACAGCCAGGTCCAGACCCTCACCGAGGCCATCGGCCGCGGCGTCAATCTGATCACCGTGGATCCGCGTTTCTCGGTGCCGGCCTCCAAGTCCCGGCACTGGCTTGCCATCAAGCCGGGCACGGACATGGCCCTGCTGCTGGCGTGGATGAACGTGCTCATCAACGAGGAGCGCTACGACAAGGACTATGTCGCCAACCACTGCAGCGGTTTCGATGAGCTGGCAGCGCACGTCCAGCCCTTCAACCCCGAGTGGGCCTACCTCGAGACCGGTATCGAGCCGCAGCGCATTCGCGAGACGGCCCGCGCCATGGCCGCCGCCGCGCCGGCCACCCTCATCCACCCGGGCCGCCACACCACCTGGTACGGCGACGACACTCAACGCAGCCGGGCCATCGCCATCCTCAATGCCCTGCTGGGTTCATGGGGCCGACCTGGTGGCTACTACTACCAGGAGAAGGTGAAGCTGCCCAAGTTCCCGGCACCCAAGCCGCCGAAGCCCGCCAGCGACTGGAAGGCGGTGGTACAGAAGGACTTCCCCCTGGTGAGCACGGGCATCAGCAACGTGATGGTGGATGCCTCCATCGGCGATGACGCCTTCTTCAAGGGCTGGTTCGTTTACGCCACCAACCTGCCCATGACCCTGCCGGCCGGGCATGACAAGATGGAACAGGCGGCCCAGTCCCTCGACCTCATGGTGGTGGTGGATACCATGCCGGCCGAGATCACGGGCTACGCCGACGTGGTGCTGCCCGAGTGCACCTACCTAGAACGCTACGACCAGCTCCGCAACAAGGCGGAGCGCACCCCCACCCTGGCCCTGCGCATGCCGGCCTTCGAGCCCCGCTACGACAGCAAGCCCGCGTGGTGGATGGCCAAGGGCATCGCCGGCAAACTGGGACTCGGCGAGTATTTCCCCTACCAGGATTACAAGGAGGTCCTGGACTGGCAGCTCAAGCAGGTGGGCTCGTCCCTGGCGGAGATGGAGAAGGTGGGCGTCAAGGCCTTCCCGCGCAAGACGCCCGTCTACATGGAGGAGGGCAAGCCCGTTCAGTTCAACACCCCCAGCGGCAAGATCGAGCTCTACTCCGGCCTGCTGGAGGAGGTAGGCCAGGACCCGCTGCCGAAGTACACGCCACCGGACCGTCCCCCGGAGGGTTACTATCATCTCAACTACGGCCGCTCCCCGGCCCATACCTTCGGGCGTACCATCAACAACCCTCAGCTGTTTGAGTTGATGCCCGAAAACGCCGTGTGGGTCCATCCAGCCGCGGCGGCCGTTCACGGCGTGGCCAGCGGCGATTACGTGCACCTGGAGAACCCCGACGGCAAGCGCAGTCAGGCCATCCGCGTGCGGGTAACCCAGCGCATCCGGCCGGATTCCATATTCATGGTCCACGGCTTCGGCCATACCGACCCCCGCCAGCGGCTGGCCTATGGCGTGGGCGCCGACGATGCCGCCCTCATGCATAACGTCAAGATCGACCCCGTAATGGGCGGCACCGGCTTGCGCGCCAGTTTCGTCACCCTGAAGAAGACCAGCGAGGCAAGTTGAAATGACCACCTATGCCATGGTGATCGATACCATCACCTGCATCGGCTGCGGCGACTGCGTGGTGGCCTGCAAGACCGAGAACAAGGTGCCCGAGGGGCTGAACCGCGACTGGGTGGTGGAGGCCACCAGCGGCGAGTATCCCAACCTGCACACCGAGTTCCGCTCCGAGCGTTGCAACCACTGCAGCCACGCCACCTGCGTGTATGCCTGCCCCACCGGCGCCAGCCACTACTGGAAGGACACCAACATCGTGCTGGTGGCGGCCGAGAAATGCACCGGCTGCAAGGCCTGCATCGCCGCCTGCCCCTATGACGCCCGCCTCATCATGCGTCCCGAGGGCTACATCGACAAGTGCACCTTCTGCCACCACCGGGTGGACGATGGCCTGGACCCCGCGTGCGTGGCCAGCTGCCCCACCCACTGCATGCACTTCGGCATGCTGGACAACCCGGACAGCATCGTCAGCCGCCTGCTGCGGGAGCGTCGCCACAAGGCGCTGCTGCCGGAGACGGGTAACGAGCCTAACGTCTACTATCTGCTGTGAGGATGAGGGCATGATCGAGGAAGTACTGGTCACCGCGCGCCACAACCCGAAGATTGATCCCAGCCTCGGCATCTGGACCTGGGAGATCTCGGTCTACCTGTTCCTGGGGGGCATGACCGCCGGCATCATGTTGTTCGCCGCCTGGGCAATGCTGACGCGCAAGCAGGAGGTGCTCGCCTTCGCCCACGACCGTTTCGCCCTGTGGGCGCCCATCGCCCTGTCCCTGGGCATGACCACCCTGTTCCTCGATCTGGAGCACAAGCTCTACGTGTGGCGCTTCTATACCAGCTTCGAGCCGACCTCGCCCATGTCCTGGGGTGCCTGGATCCTGGTGCTGGTGTATCCCGTGATGATCCTGCAGACCCTGTCCACCCTGCGCCGTGGCTATCCCACCCTGGCCGGCTGGCTGGAACGCATTCCCGTGGGCGGCTGGGTCATGGACCTCAGCGAGAACTGGCGCCGCACCATCGCCGCCCTGGCCATTCCCCTCGCCGTGGGCCTGGGCATCTATACCGGCGTGCTCCTCAGCGCCCTGAGCGCCCGGCCGTTCTGGAGTTCGGGCGCGCTGGGGCCGCTGTTCCTGGTGTCCGGCATGTCCACGGCGGCGGTGATCCCGGTCATGGTGAGCCGCCTCAAGGGGGAGCGTCACTTCTTCGAGACCACCGACGTGGGCCTCATCTTCCTCGAGGTGGTGCTGGTGTCCATATTCCTCATCAGCCTCGCCACGGGTGCCGCCTACCATCTCGAGGCCCTCGACCTGGTCATGGGCGGCCCCTTCACCGAGGCCTTCTGGCTGTGGTTCGTGGTCCCGGGCCTGCTGGTGCCCATGGTGCTGGCGTTCCTCGGCCTGCGGGGTTACCGCTCCTTCGGCCTGCTGGCCTCGGTGCTGGTGCTCTACGGCGGTTTCATGTTGCGATACCTCATGGTGGAGATCGGTCAGGTGAGCACCTGGACCGACTATGCCGTTCAGTTCGATCCGCAACTATTGGAAAGACTCACGCAGTGAAGGGGGACAAACACATGAGATTCGTGCCATGGGTCGTGATGGTGGCCGCCGCCCTGGTGGCGGGTTGCAGTGACAAGCCCGGGGTGGACAGGGTCGGACAGGCGGCCGCGCTGGCCCAGGTCATCGCCCAGGAACAGGACCACGTGTCGGTGGCCGAACTGGCGGACTGGATCATCAAGGATCAGCGCGACTTCGAACTGGTGGATATCCGCGAGGCGTCTGAATTCGAGGCCGGACATATCGATACGGCGCGTAACATTCCCCTGGCCGCCTTGCTGTCGGAAGATGCCCTGGCCTCCCTGCCGACGGCGCGCAAGGTGGTGATCTACTCCAACGGCACCGCCCATGCCGCCCAGGCGGCATTGCTGTTGCGCCTCGCCGACCGCGAGGGCTATGCCCTGCTCGGCGGTTTTAACTACTGGAAGGCCTACCATCATGACCCGGCCAGCGCCGGTGTTGCCGAGATGGACCCCGTCAGGCGTGCCCAGTACCAGGCGGTCTCCTGCTTCTTCGAGGGCGATTACGTGGCCCAGGCCGGGCTGGTGCCCAAGGACCCCCGTCCCCCCGAGGCCCCGCAAGCCGGGTCCGCCGCAGCGAAGCCTGATCCCCTCGGCCTCGGTCTGGGTCTCGGTTCCGAAGAGGTGAGGGAGGCCCGGGACAAAGGTGGTGACGAGGCGCCCGCCGATCCCCTGGGCCTGGGCCTCGAGCACGGCCTCGGTGGCGAGGCGGGCAAGGCCGTCCAGGGGGCCTCCAAGCCGGACTCCGGGACCACCAGGCGTTTGCTCATCAAGGCCGAGTGTTGAGGGCGGGCCCGGCCGCCGCCTGCGGGCAGCGGCCGGGCCGGGCACGCCCACCTCGCCTGCCTTTTCCCCACTCCCCACTGTTCGATCCCTCTATCCCCTTCCTGTCGGCACCGCGGTCCACCCATGGGCACCATGACCCTTGCCATGGTGGGCGGATCCCCGGCGGGCGCCAGAAAACGCTGTATCATTAAGCCTTTTCCGGGCAACCTATGGATGGCCCGTCGCACCCGTGGCTCAAGGGATTGAGAGCATTTACCTTGAGAAGCCGGCGTCATGTCACAAACCTTTCAGTGGACCGAGCACTTTGCCACCGGCCTGGAGGAGGTTGACCTCCAGCACCGGCACCTGGTGGATATCATCAACGCCATCGGCGAGGGCATCCGCGACAACGTTGATACCGCCACCGTCGACCTCGCGGCCCTTTACCGGGAGCTTCGGGAATACGCCGTCTACCACTTCGCGGAAGAGGAGCGGCTGATGACGGAGGAGGGCCTGGACGCCGGTTTCCTGGAGGAACACCAGGCCCAGCATCGTTCTTATCTGGAAGAGGTGGAACGCCTGGGCGCCAGGTTCTCACCCGCCGCGACGGACGAAGGGCAGTCCATACTGAAGTTCCTTACCTCCTGGCTGGCCCACCACATCCTGGGCATCGACCAGTCCATGGCCCGCCAGATGGCGCGCGTTCGTGGAGGCATGTCGCCCCGCCAGGCCCTGCTTGCGGAGGAAGACGAAGACCGGGGGGCGACGGAGCCTCTGCTGGCCGCCCTCCATGGTCTGTTCGAGCAGGTGGCCCAGCGCAACCGTGAGCTGGAGGCCTTGAACGAGGGCCTGGAGCAGCGGGTGGCCGCCCGCACGGAGGAACTGGCCGGCCTGGTGGCCCGCCTTGAGCAGGAGAAGGCCCAGTCCCAACGGCTGGGGAAGGCCCTGGCCGCGGCCAACCGGCACCTCGAGGACCTGGCCAACACCGATGTGCTAACGGGCCTGCCCAACCGGCGCCACGCCATGGCGCAACTCGCGCGTTTATGGCGGGAACCGGACGGGGCCCTGGCCCTCATCATGATCGACGCCGATGAGTTCAAGCCCGTCAACGACAACTACGGCCACGATGCCGGGGACCGGGTGCTGAAGCGAGTCGCCGACGGGTTGCGACACGCGGTGCGCAGCGATGACCTGGTGTGCCGCATGGGGGGTGACGAGTTCCTGATCATCTGCCCCCATACCACCCTGGAGGGCGCCGAGCGGGTGGCCGCCAAGGCCTGGGAGCGGATCAACGGCCTGCGGGTTGCGGTGGGCGAGGGCGAGTGGCGGGGCAGCATCAGCGCCGGCGTGGCCCACCGCCGCAGTGATACAGAAGACCTGGCCGAACTGATCAAAGATGCCGATGAGGCCGTTTACGCCGCCAAGCACGCCGGCCGCAATTGCATCCGTGTGAGTCCCCGCGACCCCGAGTAGCACCTGGGGCCCGTGGCCTTGCCGGCCAGGAGGGATATCTGTCCCTTGACCGGCTTACCCGTTCGCCGGCCTAACGGACATGGCGCGGGGCCACCCCGAAGGATGAAAGGTGCACCATGTCCGTCCCTCACCCCGGCCCTCTTTCAGGGGGAGAGGGCGTCCAAAAGTGTCGCTGCGCGACTTTCACGTTAACCTTCAGCCCGTACTGGCGGCTCGCCCCGCCGCGGAATCCATGGGCTCCTGCCCCGGAAGGGCGGGCCTGCCATCCTTCCTGAAGCGCTCCAGCCTCTCGCGGTCCTGGATAATGATGGTGCTGTCCCGGGTGGTTATCCAGCCGTGGTTGCGGAAGTCGGAGATCACCCGGCACAGGGTCTCCACGGTGACGCCCACGGCGGCCGCCAGATCGGACCGGCGGGTGGGCAGGCCGGATATGGGCCTGAGGGGCTCCTCCGTGGAGTGGCGCTGAAGCAGAAAGTCCGCCACCTGGGAACGCGCGCCCTGGAGGGACATCTGCCGGATCTGGCCGATGAGGTAATGGGAACGCCGACTCAACTGGGAGAGCATGCTCCAGGCGAGCTCGGGATGCTGGTGCACATAACGGGTGAAACCGAAGGCATCGATCCGTATCAGCCGCGAGTCGGTCACCGCCAGGGCGGACACCGGATAGCCCTGGCCGGAGAACATGGCGGCCTCGGCGAAGGTCTCGCCGGGGGAGATGAACTCGATGATCTTCTGCTGATCCCGGTTGTTGGTGACGAACAACTTGATCAGCCCCGATTCCACCAGGAAGAAGGCCCCGCAGGGTTCCCCCTCGTGGAATATCAACTCGTCTTCCCCGTAGCCGACGCTGCGGGACAGCCGGCCGATGGCCTCGAGGTGCTCGCCACCGGTATTTGCCAGCAGTGGTGTCGCAGCGAGCGTCCTGTTCAGTTCCCCAACCATGGCCTGGCCTCTTTGTATCCGGAAAGAGTTCCTATCCGGAATTATCCACACAATGAATCCTTATTTGCTGATTGGCATTGATCAGGGTCAAGTTCCCGGCCATCAGAATTAACTTACATCAAACTTGAAGATTGCCCTCCCCCGAGGAGGGACACTAGGCTTTCCCCGTGTGTTCCCGGGATGTCTCGGGGATGTCCGCCATAGTGACGGGAGGGGGAGCGAGTATGAACCAGATAAGAAGGTATCGGGTAACGGGGCTATGGGGATTGGCCCTGAGTCTGCTGTTGCTGGTGGTCGGCGGGACCGCCTCCGCCGAGCGTCCCGCCGGTGTCCAGGGCGAGGACTGGGGGGATCCGGGTGGTACCAAATGCGTCACCTGCCATCGCCAGACCAGCCCGGGTCTGACCGAGGAATGGAACAACAGCATGCACGGTCAGCGCGGCGTCAACTGCCTGGATTGCCACAAGGCCGCCGAAGACGACATCGATGGCTTCAAGCACTACGGCGAGCGTATCTCCATCATCGTCACCCCCAAGGACTGCTCCACCTGCCATACCACCGAGTTCGAGCAGATGGACGGCTCCCATCACTCCCACGGCGGGCGCATCCTGGCCTCCCTCGATAATCTCCTCGGCGAGGTGGTGGGGGGCCCGGCGGCGGTCGTCGTGGGCTGTCGCCAGTGCCATGGTGGCAAGGTGGAGATCGGCGAGGACGGCAAGCCCTTGCCCGGCTCCTGGCCCAATACGGGCATCGGCCGCATCAACCCGGACGGCTCCGAGGGCGCGTGCTCCGCCTGTCACGGCCGCCATCGCTTCTCCAAGGCCCAGGCGCGCACCCCGGACACCTGCGGCAAGTGCCATGTGGGTCCCGACCATCCCCAGATAGAGGTCTACAACGAGTCCAAGCACGGCATCATCTATCGTGCCAAGGTGGACGAGATGAACCTCGAATCCGACAAGTGGGAGGCGGGCATCGACTACTCGGCGGCCCCCACCTGCGCCACCTGTCACATGAGCCGGGGCGGCGGCGAAGAGCCCACCCACAACGTGGGGGACCGCATCTCCTGGAACCTGCGGGCGCCGGTGTCCAAGAAGATCAACCTCGTGAAGTTCGACGACGGCCAGGAGAAGACCATCCCCGGGGGCGATGCCAAGCTGCCCGAGGTGGGCGCGGAGATGGACGGCAGAAAGGTGGCGGAAGTGCTCGACTGGCAGACCCGTCGCGGCAAGATGCAGGCGGTATGCACGGCCTGCCACAGCGAGGGCATGGTGGTGGGCTTCTACAAGCAGTTCGACGATCTGGTGGACCTCTACAACGAGAAGTTCGCCATCCCCATCAAGGGCATCATGGGGGAGCTAAAGGATGAGGGGTACATCACCGCCGCGCCCTTCGACGACAAGATCGAATGGACCTGGTGGGAGATCTGGCACCACGAGGGCCGTCGCGCCCGCCACGGTGCCTCCATGTCCGGACCGGACTACGCCTGGTGGCACGGCATCTACGACGTGGCCAAGCACACCTACATGAAGTTCATCCCGGAGCTCAAGGAAACGGTGATGAAGAAGGATGGCAACGAGCAGTTCGCCGATGCCATGCTGGAGAAGTACTTCAGGCCCATCCCGGGGCATGCGTGGTACTTCGAAGGCATGAACCCGGGCATGATCGAAAAGATCCGCAAGGGTTACGAGAAGCGCTACGGCAAGGGCTCCTTCTCGGGCTGAGGGACCCTCGGGGGTGCTGAATAAACCTTTCGGCATTAAATCAGCGTCGCCCGACCCGGTACACGCCCGGGTCGGGCTTGCCTAAGCCTCAGGTCCGGCCCCTCCCGGTGCTCGTTCCGGGAGGGGCCTTTGTTGTTCTGAACTGCGGGGGATATGCACGTGTTACGTTCGATGATCAAAATCGTTTTCTTTTCGGGTGCCGTCTTGCTGGCTGCCCCGGCGGCCCATGCCGGGGATGCCCTGGCGGAGGGTGATGAACATTGGAAGGCCGGGCGCCTGGAGGCCGCCGAGGCGAGTTTCCTGGCCGCCGCCGGTCATGATGCCGGAGACCTGGAGGCCCGCATGAAGCTCGCGGGTCTGCGCCTCAGCCAGCAGCGGTACACTGATGCCATCCCGGTCTATCAGGAGGCCATCGGCATCGATGGCCACAACGACCGGGCCTTCATCGGCCTCGCCATCTCCTACCTTCACCTGCACAACCTCGCCCTGGCCGAGGCCGCCCTGGAAGAGGCCCTGCGTATCAATCCCGCACGCCGGGAAGACCTGGCCCCCCTCATGGATGCCATCGGGGGGCGTCGCGATGCCATGGCATTCCAGCCGCCCGTGGGGCCCTGATTCGGCGATCGTGGGGCTGAAGCCGGGGGTTCCCCATACCCGTTCCCGTCTTGCCTCCATCCCCTGCCCAACGGTCGTGGCGGCCTTCATGGTTCAGGGACCTTTTCCCACCACACGGTCGTTTGGGCCAGGTCCCTCAGGGCGGGTCCAGCAGGCCGTTGGGGACCTGGATGGCGGTCATGCGCGGCACCCGCGAGGCATCCCAGGCGCCGCGGGCCCAGGACCAGAAGGCCGGCAGTTCCGCCCGGGCCAGTTCCGGCGGTGGCTGCTGATTGAGAAAATCCATCACCTTCCACAGCACGTTCACCGGCGGGTGGTGGTCGATGGCCGCGGCTCCGGTCTGCTTGGAAAGCTTGTTGCCCCAGCTGTTGATGGCCACGGGCAGGTGCAGATAGGCGGGCTCGGGAAAGCCCAGAAGGCGCTGGAGATGGACCTGACGGGGTGTGGAGTCCAGGAGATCGGCACCGCGCACCACATGGGTCACGCCCTGGGCGGCATCGTCCACCACCACCGCCAGCTGGTAGGCGATGTAGCCGTCTCCGCGCTTAACCACGAAGTCGCCGACGTCCCGCTCCAGGTCCTGGATGAAGGTGCCCTGGACGCGGTCCCGGATGCTGATGCGGACCCCCGTTGAATGCACCCGCACGGAGCGGGGCTCGCGGCCCCGGGGCAGGCCGAAACGACAGGTGCCGGGATACACGCCGCCCCCCAGTTCCTTGCGGGTGCAGGCGCAGGGAAAGGCCTGACGGCCCTCGAGGAGGCGCTGGAGAGCGCCGTGGTAGATGGCGGAGCGATCACTCTGATAGAGGACCAGGCCGTCCCATGCCAGGCCGAAACGTTCCAGGGTGGCGAGAATGCCGTGGGCCGCCCCGGCTACGGTGCGGGGCTCATCCACGTCTTCCATGCGCACCAGCCACGTACCGCCGTGGCGCCGGGCCTCGAGGTAGCTGCCCACCGCAGCCACCAGGGAGCCGAAGTGCAGCGGGCCGGTGGGCGACGGGGCGAACCGGCCCACGTAGGCCGCCGTCTCAGAGACGGCGGTGCGATGCGTGTTCCCATTCAGACCCGCTGCTTCTCCTTGATCTCTTCCAGCTGTTTGCAGTCCACGCACAGGGTGGCGGTGGGTCGGGCCTCCAGACGGCGGATGCCGATCTCCACGCCGCAGGACTCGCAGAAGCCGTAATCGCCGTTGTCCAGGTTATCCAGGGTCTTGTCGATCTTGCGGATCAGCTTGCGTTCCCGGTCGCGGGTGCGCAGTTCCAGTGCGAATTCTGATTCCTGGCTGGCCCGATCATTGGGGTCCGGGAAGTTGGTGACCTCATCCTGCATGTGGTGCACGGTACGATCCACTTCCATCATGAGCTGCTTGCGCCAGTCCTGCAGGATGGCGCGGAAATGCTCGATCTGACGGTCGTTCATGTACTCCTCGCCCTTTTTTTCCTTGTAGGGCTCGATATGTCCTTGGGGCATTTGCTCAGGCATTTATCTCTACTCCCGCGCGATCCTGAAATCTTTAGAAGAGGCCTTCGTGTCAGGGCAGGCCGGCAGGATGCCATGCCGCCCGATCGTTACAGCATCACCCCTGGTGAGGCGGGGCTTCCGCTGATCAAGCGCGCCTGTATACCAGAAGCCCCGGGTGCGCGCAACGAAGGGGCCGCGGTGGCATGGCCCCTGTGGGAACCTCGTGATAGAGTCCTTGGCCCCCCAAAGGAGGCTCGGATAATGGCTGTCCTGGAAGCACTGATATTCGACGTGGACGGCACCCTGGCGGACACCGAGGCCGGTCATCTGGCGGCGTTCAATCGCGCCTTCGCGGATGCCGGTCTCGACTGGGAATGGAGTACCGAGGACTACACCCGCCTCCTGGAGGTCACGGGTGGCAAGGAGCGCATGGCCCATTACCTCGAGGCCTGGGGGCCCGCCGCCCGGCCGCCTGAACCCGTAAAGGAATCCATTGCCGCCCTCCACGAGGCCAAGACCCGCCACTACGTGGCCCTGCTGGAGGGGGGCGGCATCGCCCTGCGGCCCGGGGTAGAGCGCCTGTTGCGGGAGGCCCGTGCGGAGGGCATGCGGCTGGCCATCGCCACCACCACCACCCCCGCCAACGTGGAGGCGTTGCTGGAGAACACCCTGGGCGCCGGCGCCATGGAGTGGTTCGAGGTGGTGGGAGCCGGCGGCGTGGTGCCCCGCAAGAAACCGGCCCCGGACATCTACGAGTACGTTCTAGAGGCCCTGGGGCTCCCCGCCACCGCCGCCATCGCCTTCGAGGATTCCGGCCCCGGCGTCCGCGCGGCCCGGGGTGCGGGCCTGCCGGTCATCGTCACCACGAGTACCTTCACCCTGCATCACGATTTCGCCGGTGCCCAACTGGTGCTGGATGGCATGGGAGAGCCGGGGCGGCCTTTTGGGGTGCTGGGGGGGGAGGTTGGCGGCCACGAGTGGCTTGATGTCGGGCTGGTGCGCAGGGTGCACGAGGCCGCCAATTCTTAATTTTGAATTTTGAATGTTGAATTCCGGTGTTCGCTGCGCTCACGATTAATCATAAAAAAGCCCGTGCGCCCCAGCGCACTCATCAATTCAAAATTCATAATTCATAATTCAAAATTGCGCCCATGACAGATCGATCCGCATCCCCGACCTCCCTGCGCGCCACCGCGCGGGTGCGGGAGATCGACAGCTTCTACGTCATGGAGGTGCTGGCGCGGGCCAAGGCCCTGGAGGCGGCGGGGCGGGATATCGTCCACATGGAGCTTGGGGAGCCGGATTTCGATACCCCGGGGCCCATCCTGGAGGCCGGCCAGCGGGCGTTGGCGGCGGGGCGCACCCGTTACACCCCGGCCACCGGGGTGGTGGCCCTGCGGGAGGCCATCGCGGGCTATTACCAGCGGCGTTATGGCATCCACGTGGGGCCGGAGCGCATCGTCATCACCACCGGCTCTTCGGGCGCCCTGTTGCTCGCCATGGGGACGGTGGTGGGGCCGGGGGACGAGATGCTGCTGGCGGACCCCGGTTACCCCTGCAATCGCCATTTCGTGCGCTTCGTCGAGGGCCGTGCGATGGGGGTGCCGGTGACGGCCGACACCGCCTACCAGCTCACGGCCGCCCACGTGCGCGAGCATGCCACCCCGGCCACCCGCGGGGTGCTGGTGGCCACGCCCTCCAATCCCACGGGCACCACCCTGTCGGCCCCCGAGATGGCGGCCATTCACCACGAGACCTGGCAACGGGGTATCCATCTCCTGGTGGATGAGATCTACCAGGGGCTGGTCTACGACGGCGAGGACTTCAGCGCCCTCTCCCTGGGGGACGACCTGCTGATCATCAACAGTTTCTCCAAGTATTTCGGCATGACGGGCTGGCGCCTGGGCTGGCTGGTGGCCCCCGAATACCTGGTGCCGGAGCTCGATCGTCTGGCCCAGAACCTGTTCATCTCGGCCCCCACCATCTCCCAGCATGCGGCGCTGGCGGCCTTCGAGCCCACCACCCTGGAGCTCCTGGACGCCCGTCGCGACGCCTTCAGGACGCGCCGGGATTTCCTGGTGCCGGCCCTGCGGGACCTCGGCTTCGGCGTTCCCGTGGAGCCCACCGGGGCCTTCTACGTCTACGCCGATTGCAGCCCCTTCACCGACGACAGCTACGCCTTCTGCTTCGATCTTCTGGAGCGCACGGGGGTGGCGGTGACGCCGGGGCGCGATTTCGGGGCCCATGGAGCGGCCCGCCATATACGTTTCTCCTACACCACCTCCCTGGCCCGCCTGGAGGAAGGCGTGGAGCGCCTGGCCGGCTACCTGTCCTGACGCCGGTTGGGCCCTCAGGCGGGGTCGGTGGAGGAGCCCACCGCGGTGCCCGGGGCGTCCTTGAGCTGATCCACCCACAGGGCCGTGGCGCCCGCCACCGCCACCGGTATCACCATGAAGTTGGCCACCGGTATCATCAGGGCCACGGTGGCCGTGCCGCCGAAGCCCAGGGACAGCAGCCGCCGCCCCGCCAGGATCTTCTTCTGGCGCGGGAAGGTGATGCCGTGGTTGCCCATGGGATAATCCGTGTACTCCACCGCCAGCATCCATGCACCGAACAGGGCCCACAGGAATGGCGCCGCGAGATTGAGGCCGGGGATCACCGACAGGATCAGCAGGGGTATGCCCCAGGTGGCGAAATAGAGCAGCTTGCGCAGTTCGGCGGCGATGGTCACCACCACCTCCCGCACCACCCCGACGCCGGCCCCCTCGGCCTTGTGGCCGGTGAGATGGCGCTCCACGGCGTCGGCGAGGAAGGCGTTGAAGGGGGCGGCGATGATATTGGCCAGCACCGAGAAGCCGAAGAACACGGCCAGCAGCATGGCCAGGCCGAACAGGGGATAGAGCACCCAGGTGAGCCACTCCAGCCAGCCGGGCAATTGCTCCTGCAGCCACAGGTCCAGGGCCTGCACCTGGCCCAGGGCGAAGTAGACGGCGAACACGAACAGCACGATGTTGATGAGCAGCGGCAGGGCCACGAAGCGCTTGACGCCCTTCTTGAAGATGAGGGGGATGCCGCGCAGCAGATAGGTGGCGCCGGATACGGGGTTGTTGCTGGGCTTGGCCATGGGGTCCCTGGGGTTTGAGTGACCTCGAATCCTAGGCCATTCCACGGGCGCCTGCCAAATCATTGATGAAACGATTTTTTTACTACGAAAGACGGGAAATACGCGAAAAAACAACCGATCCTTAGGGAAGCGCTAATGTATTCAGCGCTTCCCGTGCGGTCCAGGAATGGACCGCCGCATCAATCACGTAAGGGATTGAAATGCGAGAGTCGGGCCCGGGCATGTACCGGGTCCGACGTGACTGATTTAATCCTGGACGGATTAAATCAGTCTTTCCTTAGAGCGGAAGGACGGCTGTCCGAATCCTCGCTATCACTGATAGTCGAACTGGTTTGTGAAGAACTCGTTATAAGCGAACGCGCTTCCTCAGGTAACTGAGACGACGGCCCATTCATCGGTCGTGGGGGAAACGAATAATTCAGCCTTCCTCAGTTTCTTTTTTTTCGCGCCTTTCGCGTCTTTCGTGGTTGATCAGTCATTGTCCTGGCAGCCGCGCAGGGCCAGCAGGGCGGCGCCATAGGCGGCGTCACCGTGACTGGCCACGGTCACGGGGACCCCGAGGGCCCGTTGGCGCAGCAGCCGCCAGGGCTGGTTGGCGGCGCCGCCGCCGGTGGTGACGACGCGTCGGGGGTAGGGGGCGCCGAGGTCCTGGAGCAGCCGATAGCCCCGGGCCTCGATGGCCGCCACGCCCTCCAGCAGGCCCTGCAGGAACCGCACGTCGTCGGCGGGACGGGGGGTCTCCCGGGGGCGCAGGGCCGGGTCGTTGACCGGGAAGCGCTCGCCGGCGGCGGGCAGGGGGTAGTAGTCCAGGCCGGTGGGCTCGTCGGGGCGCA